>PZPB01000015.1:9735-45360 GCA_003045865.1 Bacteroidota bacterium
GCATTGATTTAGGAACTACAAACTCTTGCGTTGCCGTAATGGAAGGTAACGAAGCCGTAGTAATTCCTAATAGCGAAGGAAAAAGAACAACACCATCTATGATTGCCTTTGTTGAAGGAGGCGAAAGAAAAGTTGGTGATCCAGCCAAAAGACAAGCGATTACAAATCCTCATAAAACCATTTATTCTATAAAGCGCTTCATGGGCTCTTCGTATAGCGAAATGAGCAAAGAAGCAGGACGCGTACCTTACAATCTTGTAAAAGGTGATAACGACACGCCACGTGTTGACATCGACGGTAGAATGTATACGCCTCAAGAGCTTTCAGCTATGATTCTTCAAAAGATGAAGAAAACCGCAGAAGACTATTTAGGCGAAGAAGTTACTGAAGCAGTTATTACTGTGCCAGCGTACTTTAACGACTCTCAGCGTCAAGCAACCAAAGAAGCAGGTGAAATTGCTGGTCTGATTGTAAAACGTATTATCAACGAACCAACTGCAGCTTCTTTAGCCTACGGAATTGATAAAAAAGGTGGAGACAAAAAAGTAGCCGTTTTCGATTGTGGTGGCGGTACGCATGATGTATCAGTTTTAGAACTGGGCGATGGTGTATTTGAAGTTTTAGCTACCGATGGTGATACACACTTAGGTGGTGATGACTTCGACCAAGAACTAATCGATTGGTTAGTAGCTGAGTTTAAATCAGAAGAAGACTTCGACCTTAGCAAAGATGCTATGGCATTACAGCGCTTGAAAGAAGCCGCTGAAAAAGCTAAAATCGAGCTTTCATCCAGTAATGAAACCGAAATTAACTTACCTTATATTACCGCTACTTCTAGTGGCCCTAAGCACCTGGTTCGCAAGTTAACACGTTCTAAATTCGAGCAATTAGTGCACGATTTAGTAGATCGTACCATTGCCCCTTGTCGCAAAGCCCTTAAAAATGCTGACCTAGATGTTTCTGACATCGATGAAGTAATTTTAGTAGGTGGATCAACGCGTATCCCTGCGGTTCAAGAAGCGGTTAAAAAATTCTTCGGTAAAGAACCTTCAAAAGGTGTAAACCCCGACGAAGTAGTAGCCTTAGGAGCAGCGATTCAAGGTGGTGTATTATCTGGTGATGTTAAAGATGTACTCTTATTAGATGTTACTCCTTTATCATTAGGCATTGAAACTATGGGTGGTGTTATGACCAAGCTTATTGAAGCAAATACCACTATTCCTACCAAAAAATCGGAGACCTTTTCTACCGCAAGTGATAACCAGCCCGCAGTAGATATCCACGTTTTACAAGGCGAGCGTCCTATGGCAAACGTCAATAAAACTATCGGACGTTTCCAATTAACTGATATTCCTCCTGCACCTCGCGGCACACCTCAAATTGAAGTGAGCTTTGATATTGATGCCAATGGTATCTTAAAAGTTTCAGCAAAAGATAAGGCTACCGGAAAAGAGCAGAGTATTAAAATTGAGGCGAGCTCAGGATTAAGCAAGGAAGAAATTGATCGCATGAAGCAAGAAGCGGAAGCTAATGCTGATTCGGATCAGAAATCCAAAGAGAAAGTTGAAAAACTTAACCAAGCGGACAGTATGGTGTTCCAAACTGAAAAGCAGCTAAAAGAATTTGGCGATAAAATTTCTGAGGACAAGAAAAAGCCTGTTGAAGAAGCTTTAGAAGAGCTTAAAAAAGTACATGCTGCTCAAGATATCGCAGGTATCGATGCAGCCATGGAAAAAATCAACGAAGCTTGGAAAAACGCTTCCGAAGAAATGTACAAAGCGCAGCAAGAAGGCGGCGCAGATGGCGCTGCCGATCCTGGCGCGCAAGCTTCTAATGAAGGCAATGGTGCAGATGATGTAACCGACGTTGAGTTTGAAGAAGTAGACGATAAGAAATAATAAATCGTAATAAATTAAGCCACCTCAAACAAGAGGTGGCTTTTTTTGTTACCATAAAAAGACAAATTATGGCAAAAATTACTCTCGGAGGAAATCCGGTTAAGACCAAAGGCGATTTACCCGCAATAGGCACAGAAGCACCAAGCTTTACACTAGTTGATGAAAGCCTAAAAGTGCAAGAACTTATCGACTATAGAGGAAAAAAAGTCGTTCTTAATATTTTCCCAAGTATCGACACGGGTGTATGTGCTAATTCAGTTCGCACCTTTAATAAAGAAGCAACAGATTTAGAAAATGTAAGCATCCTTAATATCAGTCGTGACCTGCCCTTTGCTTTCAAACGTTTTTGTGCGGCGGAAGGAATTGAAAATGTGGTTAACCTATCTGAATTCCGCGATACCAATTTTAGCGATACCTATAATGTGATGATTACCGACGGTGGTTTTGCTGGCCTACTGTCACGTGCCATTGTTATTATTAACGAGTCAGGGCAAGTGATTTATACTGAGCAAGTACCCGAAATTGGACAAGACCCTAATTTTGCAGCAGCGCTGGCAGCACTAAAATCATAAATCGAGGTTGTAAATATTAAAAGCCGTCCCGATTTAGTTATCGTGGCGGCTTTTGTTTTTAAAGCAAATCGGAAAATGGAAGCCTGAAATTTGGAAATTGCTTTCAAACTATTATAGCATATAATTTTTTTATGGCAACAATTACACTTGAAGGAGTTAGAGCCCATACCTGCGGTCAACTGCCAAAGCTAGGCAGCAAAGCACCGAATTTTAGCTTAGTTGATCAGAGTTTGAATAACCATAGTTTAAACAGCTATCTCGGTAAAAAGATAGTCCTTAATATTTTCCCTAGCGTAGATACCGGAATCTGTGCCAATTCAGTCCGTACTTTCAATCGCGAGGCGGCAGAGCTAGAAGATGTTGTGGTGTTAAATATCAGTCGAGATTTACCTTTTTCTTTCAAGCGCTTTTGTATCGCCGAAGAAATTAAAAACGTTATTACCCTTTCTTAATTTCGCGATTAGAATTTCAGTGATCGCTATAATGTACTGATTATGGATGGCGACTGCGAAGGACTTATGTCGGAGGCCATACTTATTGGAGATGAACAGGGAATGGTAATATATAGTGAACAAGTACCTGAAATTGCACAAGATCCAAATTTCGAAGCAGCCTTAGCGATGCTCAAATAAATTAATAAAAAGGGGGCTGTTTTTTCAAACAGCCCCCTTTTTATATAATATGTATTTCTATCAGATTAAAACTTAGCCATAAGGCTTCTTAAATAATCTTCTTTACTGCTAGCACTACCATCTAAGAATTCACCATTCTTAAAAACCGCTAAATAAGGTAAGTTATCTACTTTGCCGGCCTTGCGCGCTTCGGGGAATTTTTCAGCATCCACTTCTAAAAATACCATACCAGCGTTTTCTTCTTCGTTGCTTACTCTCTTATATTTTGGAGCAAATAGTTTACAGTTTCCGCACCAATCAGCGTAATATTTAACCACTACATTCTCATTATTATTTAAGGTATCCTTAAACTCGCTATCGTTTACGTTTAGTACTGCCATGTTTCATTTTTTTTAGTGGGACAAAGGTAATATTTACAATTGCTATCAGAATAATAATGCGATAGTAAAATACTATATATCATCGATAATGCTCGCGATAAAGGTAGCGCACAATACCATCGGCTAAACCTTTTTTGGGCACTATCATGTTTGCGCTTTCGGCCCAAGCCATAGCTGAGGTGTAAATTCTTAAAGCGTGCGTAATTACATCCGTTCGATCTGGATTCAAATCGTAAACAATCATACGTTCATCGTTTTCTAAAGCAAGCAAGTCTTCTCTAATCTGTTGTAGATCTTTTAGAGTTATATACTCACCTTTTAGCTTCTGGCTTAGCTTAAAAGTTCGGTTGATGTTACCACCAGAACCTACCATTAAAATGTCTGACAAGCCGGTAGTATGTTCTTTAATCCACGCTTCCATTTCTTGCCAGCGACTCTTTTTCACCAAACCATTCAATAAGCGAATTGTCCCTATTTTAAATGACTTGCTAGCCACAATTACTTTCTTGTTAAAAAGGGTTAACTCGGTACTTCCACCTCCTACATCGATATATAAAAAGCTGCCCTCTGACTGTACAACCGAACCAAGCATATCGCTACTAAAAATCATGCGGGCCTCTTCCTTACCGCTAATCAATTCGATATTAACACCTGTTTCCTGATAAATTTCTTCAACAACCTGCAATCCATTTTTCGCTTCGCGTAAAGCGGACGTGGCACATGCGCGATATTTTTGTACGCCGTGTACCTCCATAATATTCCGATAGGCCAACATGCCGGCTAATAATCGTTTCCTGTTTCTAGTTGTGATTTTACCATCACCAAAGGCATCTGGCCCCAGCCGGATGGGCAGGCGCGTTAAAGACGACTTCTTAAATATTACCTGATCTTTCGTTTCGATTACGTTAGATACTAATAATCGCACTGAGTTAGAGCCTATATCAATACCTGCTAGCTTATGTATCTTCACTACCCTGATTTTAATTGCTTTTTCACATAGTCGTGCATGGCATACTGCGAACGAATTTTTGGTCCTTTAATTTGTCGGTACTCATTGTTGAGTTCTTCATTATGCCAGCGGGACTTCACATTATCTTTCCAAATTATATCAAAATGATCGCGCAATTGCCTTTTTACTTTATCATCGTAAATGGGAGTGCAAACCTCAACGCGAAAATCTAAGTTGCGCATCATCCAATCGGCCGAACCCAAAAAGTAACGCGGAGAACCACCATTGGTGAATATAAATAAACGCGAGTGTTCTAAATAGCGATCCAAAATAGAAATGGCCTCGATGTTTTCGCTTACGCCTTTAATTCCGGGAATAAGCGAGCAAATACCCCGCACAATCAGCTTAATTTTAACGCCATAAGAACTAGCCTCATATAATTTCTCAATCAGCTTTACATCTGAAATACTATTTAATTTCAGCTGAATGCCAGCAGGACGACCTTTCTTAGAATTATCAATTTCCTTATCAATTAAGGCGATAAAAGCTTTGCGGGTATGATGGGGAGAAACGATGAGATGCTTATAACGCATCACTTTATAATTATTCCTTAAAAAGTCGAAAAGCTTAACGGCATCCTTAGTAATGTTGGGATTGGCGGTAAGCAAATGATAATCCGTATAAAAACGCGCCGTGCTCTCATTAAAATTACCCGTACCAATAGAAGCGTAATGGCGAATTCCATCTTCTTCTTCACGGGTTATCAAAATAATTTTACTGTGAACCTTTAGTCCTTGCACACCAAAAATCACGTTTACGCCTTCGGTTTGTAATACTTCGGTCCAACCAATATTATTGGCTTCATCAAAGCGCGCTTGTAATTCAATTACCACGGTTACCTCTACCCCATTTTTGGCGGCATTAACCAAGGCAGAAATGATGCGCGACTCATCTGCCAGGCGATAAAGTGTAATTTCTATGCTACGAACGCGTGGATCTAGGGCCGCTTCACGTAAAGTGCGAATAATATAACTGAAGTTATGATAGGGTAAAAAGAGTAAGACATCCCTTGTTTTAAGCACCTCTAAAATACTGCGGTCGAGGTCTAAGTCAGGATGATTATAAACGGGAAAGCGCTCAAACTCTAAATCGGGATTTCCCAAATCTGGGAATTTTATCAGATCCTTTTTATTGTGATATCGTCCACCGGGAATAAGGCTATCGAAATTGTCGAGATCGATGCGATTAATTAGAAAATCTAATACCTCTGGCGAGATTTGCTGGTCGTAAACAAAACGCACGGGATCGCCGATGCGCCTTTTTTTAACCGATCGGGTCATTTTCTCTAAAAATCCCTTCGAAACATCATCGTCTAAATCTAACTCGGCGTCGCGCGTAATTTTAATAGTATGCGCTTCAATCTTTTCTATGTTAAAGATGAAAAGAATGTAATTGAGATTGTAGCGAATCAAGTCTTCTAGGTACATCAAGTACTGTTTGCCATAGCGTGGCAATTGCACGAAACGTCCTACCAAATCGCTCGGCACTTCGATTAAGGCAATGCGCGGACTATCCGTTTCGCCCTTAAGGTACATTCTAATCGCCAGATAAATACTTTTATCACGCAGTTCAGGAACGGGTGCATCGGGATCAATCATTAAGGTAAAGACCGTAGGACTCACTTTATTAACGAAATAATTACGCACAAAATCCTGTTGCCCCGCCGTTAAATCCTTTTCGTTTACAAATTCTATATCGTGCTGAGAGAGTTCAGCCATTAACATATCATTGATTTCTTGACTGCGTGCTTGAAGGTCTTTTACCTTTTCAGAGATTTCTTGTAAAACATCGCCGGGCTCTCTTTGACCCAGTCGCAATTGTTTTTTGCTACTAATCTGCGCTAAGCGCTTCATACTGGCATAACGCACTCGAAAGAATTCATCCATATTACTGGAGTAAATTCCTAAAAAGCGCAGACGTTCGATTATAGGGTTACTTTCATCGAGGGCTTCTTGCAAAACCCTTTCATTAAAAGCTAGCCACGAAATATCGCGGGCAATTATATGCTGGTGCACAGTGTTAATCACTTCTGAATTCTACGTTTAGGAAAGTCGAAAAATAAGAGTTCTGCCTCTGTTTCCAGATCGGCCCAGTGTTCAACATCAAAATTTAAGCAAGCCACACCAGTGGTGGGAACATTATCGATGATATGATCAATGCAATGATTTACAAAGGTGGTGATAGTGGGATTATGACCAAATAGAAACACAGAATTGTACTTATCTTTTAATTTGCGAATGGTCTTAAATAAGTCTTTCACCTCAGCCTCATAAATCGCTTCTTTTAATTTGATTTCTCCGTAAGGGTAATGCAGGTTTTTCGCGAATATTAAGGCCGTGTGTAAGGCTCTAGTTGCCGGGCTAGAAACAATTAAATCAGGCGTAAAGCCCTGTTGCTCCATCCACTGCGAAGTATTGTGTGCGTCGCGAATTCCACTTCCCTTAAGGGGGCGATCGAAATCGTCTACACCTTCTTCTAACCAAGATGACTTGGCATGTCTAATCAGATAAAGCTTTTTCATAGCCTCCTGTAAATTTTAGCGTGGAAATTAGCTAAAACAAAGGAGTTAAAGAAGTATCGGAGAAATAATTAATCTAGATTTAATTTAAAAGAAATAGGACTTGAATTACTCCTCCCCTTTTGCGGCTTGCCAAAATACTTCCAACTCAATTAAGCTGTAATCGGCCAAGGCTTTATCGGCTTTTTTAGCTTGGTCTTCCATAAATTGAAAGCGCTTGATAAATTTCTTATTGGTGCGCTCTAAGGCAGATTCGGGATCAATTTTAAGAAAGCGTGCCACGTTAATCATTGAAAATAAAAGATCGCCAAATTCATTCTCCATCTTTTTGGCATCCTTGGCGGCGATTTCGGCTTTAAGCTCGGCTAGCTCCTCTTCCATTTTGGCTAAAACCTGGCTGCTTTCATCCCAATCGAAACCAGCGCCGCGCGCTTTCTCTTGAATTCGTGTGGCTTTTACCATGGCGGGAAGCGATTTAGGGACCCCTTCTAGCACCGACTTTTTACCCTCTTTTAATTTTAAGGATTCCCAGTTAGCCTTAACGGTTTCCTCATCTTCGGCCACGGTATCGCCGTAAATATGCGGGTGACGGTGTATAAGCTTTTCGGCAATTGATTCTAATACATCGGCCATATCAAAAGCTTCTTTCTCCTCCCCTATTTTGGCATAAAAAACCATGTGCAGGAGAATATCGCCAATCTCATTTTTCACTTCAGGAAGATCTTGGTCGAGAATGGCATCACCTAATTCGTAGGTTTCCTCTATGGTTAAAGGCCGCAGCGTTTCCATAGTTTGCTTTCTATCCCAAGGACAGCCGGCCCTAAGATCGTCCATTATATCTAATAAACGACCAAAGGCCTCCATCTTTTCCTGTCGCGTATGCGCCATTATTCTCCTTCTTTTGCGCTTTCTTCTGCTTCCGCAGATGCGTCCTCTGTTTCTTGAATTAACATATCCTTGGCATGTAGCATATTATACCAAGTAAAGAGTTTTTTAAGGTGACTCGGGTACACACGTTCTTGGTCGAAGTTAGGCAGGATTTCTTCCATATAAGCCTTCAATTCTTCGTTGCTAGCCTTTTTAGCATCAATCGCTAATCCTCCTTCTGCCTTGTCATATACTTTATCAAAAATCTCTGATAAAGGAATTTCCTCTTCGTAAGTATAAATAGCGATGTCGCTTAAGGCACTAACCTCTGCTCTTTGCGAAACCGGCATTCTTTTACCATCGGTTAGCGACTCTACTAAAACACCCTGACGAGTAGCCTTAATTAATTTATAAAGACCTGGCTTTCCGCCAATTGATAAGATTTCTTCTAATTTCATTCTTTTTATTTTTCAGAGTTTTTTGCTTCTTCCTTCCATTTTTGCACCATTTGTATCTCGGTTTCTTTGGTGTTATCGAGTAAATCTAAAAGCTGTCGTGCATTGTCGGCTAAAACATTGCTAGGATAGGTTGCAATAAATTTTTGATAGGTTGCAGCCGCTAAATCTTTAGAGCGCATTTCTTCATAAAATAAAGCTAGGGCCAACATAGACTCTGCTCCTTTCTGGTGATAGGCATAGTTTTGATAGACGGCTTTATAAGCATCAATAGCTTCATTTTCTTTACCATTAGTTGCCTTTAAAACTTCAGCCTTTTTAAAGAGATATATCGCAGCCATGCTATCTTTGGGATGCGCCGCTACAAAAACATCATACTCTTTAATAAGCGCATTACCAATAGTGGTATCCATACGTTCTTTCGAGCGTAATTCGGCTTCTAAGGCTTCAATGCGATTAGTATTAACAGTTGGCTCACTATTTTGGGCACAAGCCGTACCTAAAATTAACAGGCTAAGTAAAATTACAATTCTCATTTGGCAAGGGGGAATTTCATGCGATATGCCACACTAATCTGACCTTTAGAAATTTTAGCTAACTTTTTCTTAATCATATTCTTACGCAGAGGACTTAAATAGTCGGTGAAGAGAACTCCATCGATATGATCATATTCATGCTGAATAACGCGCGCTTTTAGACCATCATAAACCTCCACTTGCTCCTGAAAGTTCTCGTCTAGATATCTAATCTTGATTCGTTCCAAGCGATCCACATCTCCGCGAATATCGGGAATGCTTAAGCAGCCTTCATTAAAAACAAACTCTTCTCCATCTTCTTCCTCAATCCAAGCGTTGATAAAGACCTTTTTAAAATCTTTCAATTGTTCCGTTTCCGGATCTTCCTCATCTACAAAAGGAGTGGTATCTACAATGAAAAGACGAATTGCTAAACCAATCTGCGGTGCAGCAAGACCCACGCCTTGTGCATTATACATGGTATCGAACATATTGCTAATTAGGCTATCCAAATTAGGATAATCCTTAGTGATTTCCTCTCCTTCCTTCCTTAAAACTGGATCTCCGTAGGCAACTATCGGTAATATCATGATTACAATTTGCGGCAAAAGTAAGGATTAGCAAAAGGATTTCGCAATACCAATCTAATATTCATAGTAGCTATCTATTTTGCATAAAGTCGTCCAAGATAATTGCGGCGCTTACTTTATCTAAAGCCCCCTTTTCGCGGCGCTTACTTTTTTTCATGCCACTTTGCACTAAGCTCTTCATGGCCAGCTTACTGGTAAAGCGCTCATCTTGCCGATGAATACTTAAAGTGGGAAATAATACTTTGAGCTTATCCTCCCACTCTTTCACCAAAGCCGAGTTATCCGTTTCGCCCCCATCTAATCCTAAAGGATCACCCAATACAATAGCTTCAACCTTTTCAAGCTTCAACCAATTTACTAGATAAGCCTCTAATTCTCTGGTGGCTATCGTTTCGCGCGGAGACGCTATAATTTGCATGGGGTCAGTTTCGGCTATGCCGGTTCGTTTTCCTCCAATATCCAGGGCTATTATCTTCGCCAATCTTATACTTTTGCGCAATATTATCAATATAATGACAGACTACGCTACTTTAATTGAAGAAGCTTGGGAAAACCGAGCGCTATTAAGTGAAAATAAATATTTGCAAGCCATTGAGGCGGTTATTGAAGAAATCGATAAAGGCCGTCTTCGCTGCGCTGAGCCCAGTGCTGAAGGTTGGATGGTTAACGAATGGGTAAAAAAGGCCGTAATTCTCTACTTCCCTACTCGTAAAATGGAGGTTTTCGAAGCAGGTCCTATGGAGTTTCACGATAAAATTCCTTTGAAATCAAACTACAAGGAATTAGGTATTCGTGTAGTACCTCACGCCGTGGCACGTTATGGTGCTTATATTTCGGCCGGAACGGTTCTTATGCCCAGTTATGTAAATATTGGTGCTTATGTAGACGAAGGTACGATGGTAGATACTTGGGCCACGGTAGGCAGTTGCGCACAAATTGGTAAAAACGTACACCTTTCAGGAGGCGTAGGCATCGGTGGTGTTTTAGAACCCGTTCAGGCCAGCCCAGTAATTATTGAAGATAATTGCTTTATCGGTTCGCGTTCAATTGTAGTGGAAGGCATCCGCATTGAAAAAGAAGCCGTGCTTGGTGCCAATGTGGTATTAACGGGCTCTACTAAAATTATCGACGTTAGCGGCGATGAGCCAAAGGAAATTAAAGGATATATTCCCTCGCGCAGTGTGGTTATCCCAGGAACTTATCCCAAAAAATTTCCCGCCGGAACTTTTAATGTGCCTTGTGCCCTGATTATTGGCAAACGCAAAGAAAGCACCGATAAAAAAACATCCCTAAACGAGGCTCTGCGTGAATACAGCGTTTCGGTTTAAAACTAATTAAGCTTAAGCAACTTAAGTTACTCTTTTACCAAAGTAAAGCGGCTACCTTTGTTAGATAACCAAAGAAAATATCATGAAAAAAAACATGGGCAAGGTAGACCGTACCATTAGGCTAATTGTGGCTGCCATTATTCTATTAATGTATTTCACCGGAAATATTGCGGGAACTTTAGCCACAGTATTATTGGTAGTAGCAGGCATTTTTGTAATCACCAGTTTCATTAATTTCTGCCCTTTATACCGACTTTTCGGCATCAATAGCTGTAAAGTTGTTTAGACAGGCAGACTTGAAATAGTTGAGTAAAAACATATCAAGCAAAGGGAGGAAAGTATTTTCTCCCTTTTTTTTGGCTCTACTCACCGCCTTCGTGAAAAGAAATGCAAACAGAGCAATAGTATATTTTATCTTCGCTTTCTATGGAAATGAATAAAGAGCGACAAGAATTTCTGGATAACACTAGTCTAATAAGCTATTCCAATAAGGACTTTAGTAGAACAAAATTCACTAGCCTCGAAGATATTCTCATTAGCCCTGCTGGGGATGATGGTGTAAACTGGCTGAACACCTATGGTATGCATTATCGCGAGACCATCAAAATGGTTATTCGTGAAAATAATCTCGACGACTTCCTACTTAAATTAATAAATGACTTAGAACATACTAACAAAGTAATCGAGCTTGATAATGTGGTATTCTTTGCAGTACAAGTTTTAATAAAAGGAGATACAGCCTTAGCTTCAGAGCAAATGATTTTTATTGCATCTAATAATTACGTGTGGAGTATTCAAGAAAAACCGGGTGATTATTTCGAATGGATCCGCGAACGCTTAAGTAATAATCGTGGCATTAGTCGAAAGAAAAATGCCAGCTATTTGCTCTTTCTCCTTATCGAATCTATTATTGATAATTACCTCGAAACTTATACGAAATACGAAGAACAAAGCGACCTGCTTCTAGATGATACAGACATAAAGCCCACGCCCGCTTTTACCGCCATGGTAGAAAGTAGAAAGCAAGAATTATTTAATTTTAAAAAAGCTGCTACGAGTTTGCGTAACACTATTGTAAAACTGGAAAAAGTAGGTCTCTACCAGCAAAAATCGAAATACTTTAGCGAGTTAAAAGAGCAAATCAACAACCACATTACTGATATCGATTTCGATTTACAAGAGTTAGAAAGTAAAATTAATCTCATTTTCAGTATCCAAGGGCATCGCCTCAATGAGGTCATGAAAACCCTCACCATTTTATCGGTAATCTTTATTCCGCTTACCTTTTTGGCTGGTATTTACGGAATGAATTTTCGCAATATGCCCGAGCTCCAAACCGAAAATGGTTACTTTATACTCTTAGGTCTTATGTTCTTAATTAGCCTAGGCAGCATCTGGTATTTCTACAAAAAAAAGTGGTTCTGAGTTGCCCCAAAACCACTTAAAATATAGTATTTAGACCAACATTACTTTCGAATCAATTTCTGTTGCCCTAGTATTTCCCCCTTACGGTAGATGCGTAGCTGATAAAAACCTGATGCTAAATTAGAAATATCGATTCGAGATCCATTGGTAGGATAAGTGCCCATAAATTTACCTTGCGCATCGATGATTTCAACTTCATCAATATCCTTCTTAGACTGGTATTCCAAATAACTACCCGAATTTGGATTAGGATAAAAATCAAAACTAAAAGCCTCTAATGCTTGCTGCTCTTCGTTGCCAATGCCTAAAGGATTAAGATGGAATTTATACATAGTATTTGGGTAACTTGAGAATTGGCGATTAAAACCACCCATAAAGTAAACCGTATCGCTAATTACAAAAGAACCTGGTGCCCATAGACTTCTACCAGGATGAGAAGGTAACTGTGTCCAAGTATCGTTAGCAGGATTGTAGCGCCACATTTCACCGGTGGTCATAAAACTATGATTATCGCCATCGCCGCTTAACACGTAACCAAAACCCTGATTGGAAAATTGCGTACCCGCTACTCTCGCTTCGCCTGGGAAATTGGCCATAGTGGCCCAATTATTTGTTAAAGTATCCCACTTATACCAATCGTCGTAAATTACATTACCACCGTGGCCCATGCCCGAAAACACATCTTTACCAATGGCAAATTGAAAGGGATGGTGACGTGAACTAGCAGGAATATCAGGTAGCTGTGACCAAGTATCTGTTTGAATATCATAAACCCAAAAATCCTTTAAGTCGCCTCCATTGTCATTACCTAAGCCCATGTAAATTTTACCATCGGCGGCCATTAATGAAGGGTGACGACGGGCACTACCGGGACAAGAAGCCAATTCTGTCCACTGGCCAGTTTGGGGATCAAAAACCCATAAGTCGTCAAAATACTGGCTACTCGAAACACCAAAACCCATATAAGCTAAACCTTCATAGGTAGTTCCAATGGAAAATGAACGTGCCCCACCAGGGAAGTCAGGTAAAGTTGCCCAAACATCAGCTACAGGGTCATAACGATAAAAATCGTCGGTTAAAGCGCCAAAACCATTGGTTCCGGTGGCCATATAACCATAACCATTAAGCGCAAAAGTTACTGGATGATGTCTACCACTAGGAATGGTACCAGCCGTCATCCAAGACTGCGCCGACAGCATAGTGCCTAAACCTAGTAAAAGACTCAAAAATGTCGTTTGAAAAATGTTTTTTATCATGCAGAGTTAAACTAAAAGTGATTATTATATCTACAATATTAAGGTTTAAACATTAATTCTCGGGTGCCGCATAAGGATTAATCTCTTTTGCCCATTTACCATTATCCACCGATGGTGCCGTGGTAAAGATAGGCGGCAACAAAAAGTAGGTTTAAAACCAAAGCAACACTAATTAGTATTTTCTTCTTAAAGAGAACGGTAATTAGGCTAAGACCAAACATCACCAAAAATAGAAGTCCCCAGTAGAGATGGACCATTGCAAATAAAGCGGCGCTTTTATAAAAATAAGGGCCTGTTGCTTGCTCTCCAAAAGAATAAATTTCGGTCCAATTAATTACTTCCACTATAAACCATTGCCCCAAATTTAATAGCATCATAAAAGTGCTCAGGCCCAAAGTGGCAATTTTTAAAGTTTTTTCTATTTTATTTTCCCTTTTCATTTGCACTAGATATTAATGGGTAGCTCTAGACCGTCCCAAGCTAAAAAACGATTTTGTTTTAATTCTTCTTGCACCGTGGCATGCATACCCATTTGATGACTTATATGCGTAAAATAACAATTTGTTACACCTAAGTCATCGGCCAAAGTTAGGGCCTCCTCTAAACTAAAATGCGAATGATGTTTCTCTTTGCGTAAAGCATTAATCACCAAGTTTTGCAAGCCTTGCAATTTCTTCAACTCACTGTTGGGAATATTGTTGGCATCGGTTATGTATGCGCAATCGCCCACCCTAAAGCAAACTACCGGTAAATCGGCGTGCCAAAGAAAAAGAGGCTGCACCCTTATATCGCCAATTAAAAAGGAATCGCTTGGTATCCTTTTAAAGTTTATTCGAGGAATACCAGGATAGTCGGAATTTTGAAAAATATACGAATATTGTTCGCGAATGCGCGCTTCTACCGCTTCACTGCAGTAGATAGGAATACTGTGTTTCTGGATAAAATTAATAGCTCTTAAATCGTCCAGACCGGCAGTATGATCCTGATGTTGGTGAGTAATTAATACAGCATCAATATCATCAATACCCGCCCGTAAGAGCTGGTAACGCATATCAGGACCGCTGTCTATCAACACAGTAGTTGCAGCCGACTGTAGTATTGCGGAGCTCCGCAAGCGTTGGTCTTTCGCATCTACCGAAGTGCAAACCGCGCACTTGCAACCAATAACTGGCACCCCTTGAGAAGTGCCACTGCCTAAGATTTTCAAAGTCATTTTCACCGGTTAAAATTAGGCTAAAACTTTTAGGCTTTTAAAGATTTTTAAGAGAATAGAATCCTATTTTTGTGTGGAATTAATAGCTAAAATCGCTCTGTCCTATGGAACGTCTCGTTCTCTCTACCGCCCAGAAATCTCTGAAGGTAAACCTCAATGAAAACATTTACGGAACCTTTGCTGAAATTGGTGCAGGCCAAGAAGTAGTTCGAAATTTCTTTCGAGTAGGTGCTGCTTCGGGAACTGTCGCCAAGGCCATGAGCGCCTATGACAAAAAGTTTTCCGACGCTATTTATGGAATTGAAGAAGACGGCCGTTATGTAACAGAAGCGCGCTTGCGCAAGATGCTTGACCATGAATATGGATTAATGGAAGAGCGCTTAGAGCGTGATCGACATCCGCAAAGATGCTATTTCACTTTTGCCAATACCGTTGCTACCATAAACTTCACGCGTAAGTTTAAAGGTCATGGTTGGATGGGAATTCGTTTCCAGCTTAGCGCCGATCAGGAACCGAATGATGTGCTTTTTCATGTACGCATGAAAGAGGAAGATGCGGCTTTACAGCAAGAAACAATTGGGGTTATGGGAGTTAATCTCATTTATGGCGTTTTTAATATCCGAAACAATCCCGAAGAGTTATTAAAATCACTTTACGACAATATTGCCCGCTATAAAATGGAGATTGATATGATCCATTTTGAAGGGCCTGAGTTTGCCCAAGTTGATAATCGTTTGATGTCGCTTAGACTCTTACAATACGGCATGACCGACGCGGTGATTTTTGGTCCCGAAGGCAATAATATACTGCCCGCTGCCCTACTCTACAAAAAGAATATTCTTACGGTTAGAGGAAGCTTCCGTCCGGTTACCAAAGTGAATATGGACATGATTAGCAAGGCGCGGAAAAGCTTTATGCAGGAGCGTAAAGTTAGTCCGGATACCATAGAAGTACTTTTTGAGATTACTCTAAATAACCTCAAAGCGGAAGGGGAAATTGACGAACAAGATTTCTTGGATAGAGCGGAAATTCTTTGCTCACTGGGGCAAACCGTACTAATTTCAAATTACCAACAATATTATAAGCTGGTTGAGTATTTCTCTCGCTATACGGAAGAACGCATGGGCCTAATTATGGGCGTTAGCAATTTAAACGAGCTATTTGACGGGCGTTATTACCGCGACTTAAAGGGTGGAATTTTAGAGGCCTTCGGAATTCTTTACTCCACCGATCTTAAGCTGTATGTGTATCCTTATCAGCCTAATCCGAATGAGCCAATACAAACGAGCGAAAGTTTAAATATTCACCCGCGTTTTAAGCCACTATTCGACTTCTTGATATTTAACCGCAGAATAAAAGACATTGACGATTACGATCCAAGTATCCTACAAATATTCTCGCGCGATATCTTAAAACGTATTCGGAAGGGCGAAGAAGGTTGGGAATTTGCCTTGCCAGAAATGGTGGGTAACATGATTAAAGATAAAAAGCTATTCGGTTACCTGAGTAAGAAAAAGGAACTGAGCGAATAAGTTAACTTGTAAAATTGCAGTTATAAACTAAGGAGGTAATTGATTAACAAATCGATTTCCTCCTTTTTGCTGTCTTTACCGAAGGAAACTCGCAATACCGTATCTTGGTGATTGGGCTTTAGGGCAGCAATAACATGCGAACTTTGCACACTACCGGAGGAACAAGCGCTTCCGCCCGATAAGGCAAAACCATGCAGATCTAAGTTGAAGAGCAACATGCCATTATCATCTTTTAAAGGGAAAGAAATGCTGGCCACGGTGTACAAACTTTTCCCTAGTTCACCGCTGAGACCATTGGTATAAACCGCTGGTATTTTCGCTTTTAATTGTGCTAAGAAATAACTTTTAATCTCTTCAATATGAGAGCGCTCTTCGGCTAGATGCTCATAAGCCAAGCTTAGGGCTTTCGCCATGGCCCCTATCTGAAAAATATTCTCCGTACCGCCGCGTAATCCTCTTTGTTGCGCTCCTCCAGAAATTAAAGCTTGCACTTTTAATTTTTGCGAGAGGTATAAAAATCCCACTGCTTTAGGACCATAGAATTTATGCGCCGAAGCCGAGGCAAAATCAATGGGTAAATCGCCTAAATTTAAAGGGAAATGACCCACCGTTTGCACGGTGTCACTATGAAAGTACGAATTGTATTTATGGGCTAAATCGCCTATAGCTTGTAAATCGTTTAGATTGCCGATTTCATTATTACCATGCATCAGGGAAACCAAAGCCGGTCCTTCCTTTTGCAACTCATGTTCTAATTCTGCCAAGTCAATTTGTCCCTGCGCATCTACCGAAAGGACAGAAAACTCGGCGCCAAAAGCCTTAGACCAAAGTTCAGCGGCATGTAACACCGCATGATGCTCGAGTGGACTGGTGATGATGCGCTTTACTTTTAAATCGCGTAAAGCCATAACAATGGCCGTATTATTGGCTTCGGTACCGCCCGAAGTGAAGATAATTTCTGCACTTTGGCAAGCCATTAATTTGGCAATTTGCTTGCGGCTAGATTCCAATACCACTTTGGCTTTTCGTCCAAAAGAGTGGCTGCTGGAAGGATTGGCTTGTGAGCCTAATAATAATTCCGAATAATAATCGACCACTTCGTTGCGCATGGGCGTGGAAGCGGCGTAATCGAAATAGATGGGGGGTTGGGTCATAATTTAAACCAAGAATCTATCAACGCTTGGGTGCCTGTTTCTCGATTGCTGTAAGTAAAGGTATTAGACCCCTTTGGACAATCATACTGGCTGGTATAATGTTGGGCATGGGTGGCGACATGTTCAATGGCATCGCAAATTTCTATTACCTCCTTATCTGTAAGAGTGGGATGTACCGATAAGCGAATCCAACCGGGACGCACAAATAAATCACCCGCATCAACCTGCGCTCTAATTTTATCGCTCGCTTCTTCACCCAAATGGAAAAGATAATGCCCATAGGTTCCCGCACAACTGCAACCGCCGCGAGTTTGAATACCAAACAGGTCATTAAGCAATTGCACTACCAAATTATAATGCAAACCTTCCACAAAGAAGGAAATTGCTCCTAAGCGATCTTTAATATTTCCGGCCAAAATTACAAGGCCTGGAACTTTTTCTAAGCGATCAAAAATATAAGTAAGCAATTCATGCTCGCGGGCACGAATGGCTTTTACCGTCATTTTCTCCTTTAAGCGAATGGCCAAAGCGGCGCGCATAGTTTGAAGAAAACCGGGAGTACCGCCATCTTCACGCGCTTCTATGTCGGAAATATATTGGTGACCACCCCAAGGATTAGTCCAAGTTACCGTGCCACCACCAGGATGATCAGGAACTTTATTCTTGTATAATTTAGAATTGAAAATTAAAACCCCTGGCGTTCCGGGTCCACCTAAAAATTTATGTGGTGAAAAGAAAATCGCATCCAGCTGCGCATCAGGATCATTAGGATGCATGTCGATATCAACGTAAGGTCCACTGCAAGCGAAGTCTACAAAGCAATGACCACCAGCGGCGTGTATCATTTTAGCTACTTCATGGTAGGGTGTAAAAACGCCGGTTACATTGCTAGCCGAAGTAATACTGGCAATTTTATAAGGACGATCAGCATATTGCTCGAGCAATTGGGCAAAATGATTAAGATCTAGAGAGCCTTGCGGACAAGGGTGAATTTGCACTACTTCTGCAATTGTTTCTAACCAAGAGGTTTGATTAGAATGATGTTCCATGTGGCTAATAAAAACCACTGGGCGCTCGTGTTTTTCAATTTTAATGCGATCGGCAAATTGTTCGGGAATCTTAAAACCTAGGATGCGTTGGAGTTTTAACACCGCACCTGTCATTCCCGTTCCCGTGGGAATAAAAGCATCATCTGCGGCAGCGTTAACATGCTCTTTTATAATGCGTTTGGCCTCGCTATAAGCCGCCGTCATCATAGCACCCGTATAAGAAGTTTCGGTATGTGTATTGGCTACTAGAGGGCCAAACTCCGATTTCATTTTATCCTCTATTGGCCCATATAATCTACCACTCGCAATCCAATCGGCATAAATAATACGCTTAGGTCCGAAGGGACCCACAAATTCGGCATTTTGGCCAACTATATTATCGCGAAACTCCTGGAAGTGCTCTTCCCATTTTGTGTGCGCTAGTTTTGAGGTGGTAGTATTCATGGGCTAAAAATTAATTGGCCAAAGCTGCCAGTTCATTAATAAATCGTTCTCCTAAGCTATCGGCTGCCGCCTGAGATTTTGCTTCCGTATAAATACGGATAATCGGTTCAGTATTGGACTTTCGCATGTGTACCCATTCGTCGGCGAAGTCTATTTTAACACCATCAATAGTGCTAACTTCTTCCATTTGATATTTCGTAGCAATGCTGTTTAAGATGCCATCCACATCCATTCCTGCTTCCAGCTGAATTTTATTCTTGCCCATAAAATAGGCGGGGTAAGAAGCGCGTAACTCGCTTAAAGTTTTTCCCGCTGTCGCTAGATGCGAAAGAATAATGGCAATACCTACGAGTGAATCGCGACCGTAATGTAAGTCGGGTAAGATTACTCCCCCATTGCCTTCGCCACCTAGTACGGCCTTAACTTCTTTCATTTTGGTAACCACATTTACTTCACCCACGGCAGCAGCGGAATAATCAACGCCACGTTCTTTGGCCAAATCGCGTAAAGCACGGCTACTGCTTAAATTACTTACGAGAGATCCGCTTTTATGATTCAATAGGTAATCGGCGGCAGCCACTAAAGTGTACTCTTCGCCAAACATTTCTCCATCTTCAGAAATAAGGGCAAGACGATCCACATCGGGATCTACCACGATGCCAATATCACAAGACTTTTCTTTCACCACTTTCATAATATCACCCAAATGCGCTTTGAGCGGCTCGGGGTTATGTGGAAAAAGTCCGTTTGGTTCGCAGTATAAAAGTTCAGTGCGTTTTACCCCTAAGCGCTCTAATAATGGGGGAATAGAAATTCCACCGGTAGAATTTACCGCATCAACCGCAACTTTAAGATCGGCCTTCGCAATGGCTTCTACATTAATATAGGGCAAAGCCAAAATGGCATCAATATGTTTTTCAATGGCGTCTTCGCTCCGAGTAGTTTTACCTAAAGAGTGCACTTCTACAAAGTCGTAGTCTTCTGCGTCAATCATGCGCATTAGCTCCTGACCGTCGGCACCCGAAATAAATTCGCCTTTTTCGTTCAATAATTTTAAAGCATTCCACTCTACGGGATTATGCGAGGCAGTAAGAATTATACCCCCTTGAGCTTTTTCAAATACTACCGCCATTTCTACTGTTGGTGTAGTAGAAAGATCCAAATCGATAACGTCTATACCGCAACCCACTAAGGTGTTTTGTACCAAATTTTGAATCATCGACCCACTAGGACGAGCGTCGCGGCCAATAACCACTTTCACTGAACCATTAGGATTTTTACGCTTTAACCAATTTCCATAAGCCGCTGCAAATTCTACTGCATCCAATGGACTCAGATTTTCGCCTTTCTTTCCGCCAATGGTGCCTCTTACCCCCGATATAGATTTTATTAAGGTCATGCTTTGTATTTGAGGGCAAATATAAATATTAGGCTTGCTTAAAACCTTAATTGAAGCAGCAGATTTTCGATGCTTAGAAAAAGATAAAACCTTAATCCGTTCTGTCCGACAAATTACGAGGCTTTAATGCCTCATTTTAAATTGCACTTCGCTTGGGTGGCTTACTATGCTGCGCCATATCTAAGAAGGTAGATCTGCGCTCAGCTTTTAGATATAATTTAATGCAAACACTACCGAACATTTTATTCCGCTTGGCTCTAATTTCCCAGTTTTAGAAGAAGTCTGAGGCTATAATTTTAGGTCGAACTTAGGTTCTGAACTATCCGATTAAATTATAAACATCACCTAAACACTTAGATTGCAAGCTTGTTGATTAATTTGTGAAAAAGCGGGCATAAGGCTGTACCTTTGCTCGGCTTAAAAGGGTAGTTTTAAATATCCAATGGTATAATATGTTTGAAGACGAGAACGAAGACGAATTTTTCAACCTGCTAGAGCTAGTCGATGACTTCAAACGAGCACAAGCACAAGGTAAATCGGCATTTTACGATTTAGAAGAATTTGAAGCTATTGCCGACTACTTTTACGAGTTAGGGAAAATCAAACAAGCGCTAGAAGTAGTTGATATTGCTACTAGTCAGCATCCCTATGCCACCCATTTATGGTTTAAACGTGTGCAGTACTTAACCGCTTCCGACAATACGCAAGCGGCCAAAGAGGCTCTGAAAGAATTGGAAAAGGTGATGCCTGAATCCTACGACTTATTTATGGCACGCGCCGGATTGTTCAGTAAATTGGGCAATCACCAAAAAGCAATTCAACAATACCGCCAGGCGCTAAACTTAGCGGAATATCAAGAAGATGTTTATCATCTATTAGCTTTAGAATATCAATTAACAGGTGCCTACGAAAAGGCCCTGAAGTATCTAAAGCTTTCGCTAGAAGTATATCCCGACGATGAAATTGCTATTTACAACATTGCCCTTTGCTACGATCTTTTAGATCAACAAGAAGCAGGACGCGATTTCTTTTTGAAATTAATCGACGAAAACCCTTATGGGGAAGTAGCTTGGTACCATTTAGGAATTATCTATGCCAAAATGGAAGAGTACAATCTCGCCATTAATGCCTTAGATTATTCCATTCTTATCGATGATTTCTTCTCGGCGGCTTATTATGAAAAAGCACGCATTTTAGAATTGCTTTTCCGTTTTGAAGAAGCGGCAGAAACCTATCACGCGACTTTCGAATTTGACGGTACTAGTGGTTATGCCTATTACAAAATGGGACTCTGCTATTTACAACTGCATAAAGAGAAGAAAGCGGAAAGTCATTTTTATAAAGCCATCAAAGAAGATCCCGATTTAGAAGAAGCTTATTACGAGCTGGCCCTCATGAAAGACGAAGCTAAAGAATGGGATGAAGCGGTTTTCTTAATTAATAAGGCCGTAGAATTGGACTTCGAAAATTGGAAGTACCAGCAAATTAGCGCCTTAATTCACCAGCGTGCAGGCAAACTTGATGAAGCAAAAATAATTTACAATGATTTAATTAAAGGTGGCTATTTCGAGAGCGACACCTTTATTCAATACTCTGAGCTTTTAAACGACTTATGTGAGTTTGACGAAGCCTTAGAAGTATTGGCCGAGGGAATTAAAAAGCTACCCAGCGCTGCTTCTCTCTATTTTCATTTAGCGGGCTTCTTTTTTATACAAGGCAAAGAAATGGAAGGTGCCATCCAACTGCGCGATGCCCTAGACATTTACCCCGAGGGTAAACTTTTTTTCCTCGATTTGTTCCCAGTCTTAATCGATCACCCGATGGTGAAAGAAATTCTGAACAATCCATCAAAACGATTCTAATTTTCTCGCAGCAGCATGCAAAAATTTTTCTTATTCCTTAAGGGCATGGCCATGGGCGCCGCCGACGTAGTTCCTGGTGTTAGTGGTGGTACCATTGCCTTCATAACTGGTATTTACGAAGAGTTGATTGAGAGTATCAATCGCATTAATTTAGAGGCGCTTCGTACCCTGCGAAAAGAGGGTTTTGCCAAAGCTTGGGAATATGTAAACGGATGGTTTTTTGTCCCCCTTTTCTTAGGGATTGGTGTATCCATTGTTTCCTTAGCTAAAGGAATTTCTTGGTTATTGGAAAATCAAGCCGTTCTTCTATGGAGCTTTTTCTTCGGATTAGTTTTCGCGAGTATCTTCTTTGTAGGAAAACAGGTGAAACAATGGGGCCTTAGCCCCGCCCTAGCCTTTGTTGTCGGCGCCGCAATTGCCTATCTGGTAACTGTCCTCCCCGCTTCTGGCTCCAACGATTCACTTTGGTATATCTTCTTAAGCGGCAGTATTGCTATTTGTGCGATGATTCTTCCCGGTATTTCAGGTTCTTTTATCTTGGTTTTACTGGGCTCCTATTCGGTAGTATTAAACGCTATTCACGAAAGAGAATTAAGCATCATCTTCACCTTTGGTGCGGGTGCGATTTTAGGTTTACTTTCTTTTGCTCGACTATTAAAAGTGATGTTTGCAAAATACCATGATCTTACCATCGCTCTACTTTCGGGCTTCTTATTAGGTTCACTTAATAAAATTTGGCCTTGGAAACGCGTCGATGAAATTATGATTAAGCATGCCGGTGAGGCCAATGAAGAAATTGTAAATGTGGTAGAGCGTACTGTTTTACCTAACGACTTTAGCTTACCGGTATTAGAAGGTGCAAATGTAATTGGACAAACACCTACTGATGCGCAGTTTTTACCTGCTTTAGGTCTAGCCATCGCTGGAGCTGCCTTAATCTTCCTTCTGGAAAAATTAGGTAGTAAAAAACCCAATGAAGCCTAATTTATGCATTTTGGCCTAATTGGAAAAAGTATCGATTACTCCTTCTCTAAGGCCTATTTTACCAAAAAATTTAAACAGGAGAAGCTCGATCATAGCTATGTAAACTGCGACTTAGAGCAGATTGCCCAGTTTCCCGCATTATTAGAAAGTAAAGAATGGACTGGTTTTAATGTGACCATTCCCTACAAAGAGCAGATTCTGTCTTTCGTGCATCATTTAAGTCCAGAGGTACAAAGCATTGGAGCCGCCAATGTTATTGCTGTGCATCAGCAAAAGCTTTATGCTTATAACACCGATTATTTAGGCTTTCGCCAAGATTTGCTCGAATTCCTATCCGCCGAAAGGCCCGAAAACGCGCTTATTTTAGGTAGTGGCGGCGCATCTAAAGCAGTTATTTATGCTTTACAGCAGATGGGTATTAAAACACAAGTAGTCGGTAGAAAAGCACTAGCCGATAAATGGAATTACGAGCAGGCCTCCGCTCGTTTAGCCGATTTCCAATTAGTAGTAAACTGCAGTCCCTTAGGAACTTTTCCCCATGTAAATGACATGCCCGCCCTGAAGCTTAGCGATAATTTAAAAGGTAAATTCTTCTACGACCTCATCTACAACCCGAATGAAACCCGCCTGCTAAAGGAGGCCCGTTTGAGAGGCGCACAAACCCGTAACGGCCAAGGAATGTTGATTCTTCAAGCCGAAGCAAGTTGGGACATTTGGACTAAGCCTTAAGTCCCGCCTTTTTTGCCCGCCAAAAAGCGATAATGCTTACTACCACCAAACTTGCCACCGCATAGTAAACCCAATTGGGAATGGGTATCGGATCGCCTGCCGCATAAGAATGTAAACCCGAGAGGTAATAATTCACCCCGAAATAGGTCATTATAATGGAGCTTAAACCAAAAAGAGTCGCGAAATTATAAGCAAATAGACCCGATACTTTGGGTACTAAACGCAGGTGCAAAATAAAGGCGTAAACCAATATACTAACGAGAGCCCAAGTTTCTTTGGCATCCCAGCCCCAGTAGCGTCCCCACGATTCATTGGCCCAAACGCCGCCTAAATAGGTACCAACGCTTAGCATAAACAAGCCGCCAATTAGGGTCATTTCACTAATAAATGACATCTCGCGCATAATGCCACGCAAGCGATTAAAGTTGGCTGGCTTAATAAATATCATCAGTAATAGGTTAATCAAACCGATAATGGCGCCCAACATTAAGAACCCATAGCTACCCGCTTCTAAAGAAACGTGAATAGTAAGCCAATAGGACTTTAAAACCGGTACCAGCGGTGTAATTTCTGGATTGAGATAACTAAGCATGGCGATCAATAAAACTACCCCCGCCAAAATATTGGTAGCGGCCATGGCTCCCGGAGATTTCCTGCTGAAAAGAATTCCCGCCAAGGTGCTCGTCCAAGCAATGTAAATCATCGATTCATAACCATTACTCCACGGAGCGCGCTCACTAACATACCAACGTAAGCCTAATCCGAGGGTATGAAATACAAAGGCTAAAATTAACAGAGCCACTAAACCAGTTTGTATTTTATTAAGTTTCCAATCAGCTTTAAAAACACCCGTAAACAGAAGTACTAAAAAGGCCAAGCCTAATAAGGTATAAACCAGCGCTAGGCGATTAAATATCTTCGCATTATTCAGCCAAATTTCGGCCGATTGCTGAGTTTCACTGGGAATCACCGCACTACCCTTATCCTTTTGAAAATCGCTTAAAGCATTAACCAAAGCATTGGCTTCAGCCAAATTATCCGTGCGTAAGGCGGTACGATAGGCACTAAAAAATTTCTCTGCCACGGGACTTTCCGAACCATGGGTTGCAACCCAACTATTATTGGGGTCATCGATTAAAGGCACCAAGCGCAGTAAATATCCCGAGAGCAGCATATTCACAATATTCACCCGTTCATCAGCATTAATCAAAGCCTTATCAAAAGTGCTACGTTCTGCGGCAGCCTTGGTGTTGGCTGTTTGAATTTCCTCCGATAATTTATAGGAACCATCTTTATTAAAGAAATCGCGATAAGCCGCGTGCTTGCCATCAATGCCTAAATATTCAGCTAATTGACCTTCCTTATCTAACTTGATAAAAGGGAGGCCATACCAATTTTCGTTATGGGCGAAAATGGATAAAATTACCTGATCGGCATTAAGCTCATTATAGCTTTCACTCCCGTATACTTTGCGCATTACCTCACGACTTAAGGTATGCATGGGCTTCATTCTACCGCGCACATCTTGCACCACCAGCTTACTAAAAAGACTGCTGTGGCTTTCACTCACTGTTGGTATCGCAGGGCTTACTTTTTCTTGTGCTTGCGCAGATGAGTTCGTAAAGATGCTAATACCTAAAGCGACAATGAGAACTGTTCTGGCAGAGCGCAATTTTTTAATCTTCTGCGAAAGCTCATAAAAACGGGTGTTCTTACTTAAAAGCGTCATAATCATTCCTAAGGTGAGCAAAGCGTAGCCCAAATAAGAAACCCAAGTTCCCCAAAAATCGTGGTTTACACTAAGATAGGTTCCCAGTTCGTCGCGATCATAGGAAGATTGAAAAAAGCGATAGCCACGATAATCTAAAATGTGATTCATGAAAATGCGATAATCGCTAAAATAGCCCAGCTCCTGATCCAAAATTTTAACATCGCTGGCAAAAGATGCCGGACTGTTCGTACCCGGATAGCGCTCCATTTCAAACTTATCCAGCTTTAAGCTGAAGGGTAAGGTCATCACTTTCGCACCGTAAGCCACGGAAACGGCCAAGTTAGTATTGCCGAAGTTCTCACCTCTGCTATACACTCCTTTTTGACCGATGATAAAGGCCTCTTCCTTTTGGCCATTTATATCCACTTGCATTTTAAGGGCAACCTGGCTCGAGTTAGAAATTTTCGGGTCGCCCGCGACCATAACTTCTTTAACCGATTTATTAAAATCCGCAAAAACAAAACGACTACTGCCGCGAGTATAAAGGGATCGCATTACCAAAGGAAAAACCTTGCCTTCCTCAGGTACCAAAGTATCTAAAGCTTGAGTAGCCATCGTCATCTGCGTCATTAACAGATCACTAGCAATGCGCAGCTCACCTTCGGTATAAAAAATATTTACCTGATTCGGCTTAAAGGTATTGGTGAAATTAAAAGCCTGTCCACCAATAAATTTCGATTCGCCAAAGGCTAAGAAATAATCCTTTCTACCACCTTCGCCTGCCATTACGATTTTTAGGAGATTTTCGCCGTTGGCATCTTCTACTAATTCGGTGCTGGGATTGGGAAGGAAATCTTCCAATTTCACTTTAATGAGATCATTGCCAATTTGATATTCCTTCTCAAAATGGTTGTTCCCGAGAGAAGCGAATAGAACCGCTTCATCCACCTGATATTCCTGTCCGTTTTTAAAGAACTTAATGCCAAGATAGGTTTTAGCACTTAAAAATGTATTGGACTGCTCGCCTTGGCGAATGCCCATCATTCCTTCGAAACCCACATAGCGCGTTAGGGCCGCACCAATAATGATAATTACCA
Source organism: Bacteroidota bacterium (assembly GCA_003045865.1). Taxonomy (GTDB): domain Bacteria; phylum Bacteroidota; class Bacteroidia; order Flavobacteriales; family Schleiferiaceae; genus Croceimicrobium. The sequence continues at coordinate 36,355 of PZPB01000015.1, forward strand.
TTGAAGCATGGAATAGCAGGAGAGACCAGCGCTTACGCTGAATGAATTTATAACGAAGGATATTCTGAATTAAAGTTCCCGAAAAGAGAACTAAAAGCACTTCAAACCAAGTAGCCTGATAAACCACTTTTTGGGCCGCATCGGTACCAAAATCATTTTCTATAAAAGTGGCTACGCCAATGGCGATGGCGAAAAGTAGTAGATAAACCAAGGCCGCTTTTTCATTAAAAAAACCGATCCAAAGTTTTAGCAGAGGAGACTGAGAAGGTTTATTCATCATGGAACCAAAGTCGCATTTTCAATTATCAAATCATAATGATAACCAGCGCCAAAATCGCGATCTAAAACCAATGTGCCTTTAATAGTAACTATATGTCCTGCGGGCACACCTTCCATTGAGGTGGCCACTAAATCGAAATCATCAAAACTACCATCCTTTAAATGCAGCCAATTGCGATCCATAATGGCAGGATTTACCTTCACCACTTTGGCGGTAATTTGTACTTCCTTATTGGCATATTTCTCCGAATTAGCCAGTAAATCTTTAATCTTTATGGAACCCTCACGATCGTAATCGGTTTCCGAAATTGGACTTGATTGCTGTATTCCCACTAATTTATCAATACTACTGGCTCCCGCTGCTGGGGCATTTTTTGCTCTTAAATCAGACACTAAATAAATCCGATCAAAGCTGCGATTAAACTCCGTGCTGAAATAGTCGGTTTTATACAAACCATCACCGTAAATATAAGTTTCACCTTCGGCAAAACTTCCTTTTATGGTGGCTATCCAGTATTCATCTTCACCTTCTGAAACGCGTAAGTACGAATAACGATCGCTCTCTAAAATCTCTAATGCTTTTACTTGATGTTCCGCTTTGTTGCTGTTCGCTTTGTTTGAACCGGGCTTTTCAAATATCGATTGTGCCGCTTGTTCCGCTTCGGGTGAATTCTGTTCTTCAATCTTCAACGGGCCATTCGAACAGGCCATCATTCCACTTACTAGTAAAAGGCTTAGTAATTTTTCCTTCTTCATCTTAAAAATTAAATCTTTTTGTCAATCTTACATTTAATCGATAGCTGGTTTGTTGACCCGTTTTCGACATCTCTCCCAAAGTTCCTAAATCCCAGCCGCTCTTCATTTTAAAGCTTATTTCGGCACCATAATAGGCTTGGGCTGGCACCACAATTTCACGGCCAATGTAAAGATAGCTTAGGTAGCGGTAATACACCGCCGAATAAACTTTCCCATTGCCAAAATAATGCGAATATCGCGCTGAATTTACTTCACTGCGCAAGTAAAGCGAGCTATTTAAATTAAAGCGATAACTAAAAGTTCCGCCAATCCAAGGCACCCGATTATAGCTGATATAGGCTTGAATGTTTTCCCCTTGCTTTCCGGCATTTTGCTGAAAACGAGAGTTATAGCTAAGACCTAGATTGGTGCGTTTACCAATTTTAAAATTAGAGCGGGCCCTTAAGCCTTGTCTTGCTTCTTGATTTGCCAATAAGCGCTCCACTTCCGTGTCGTAGGTCTCAAAAAATATAATTTGTCGGCGGGTATCGTAGGATCCAAAAATCCGCCACCAATCGGTTATTTTTAAACTAGACGAAATAAACAGGGAGCTTAATTGTAATCCCGATTGGGCCGCGGCGGTATCGTAGTTCTCGTATAAATCCACTTCCGTAGATGCGAATATATTGAGGCGTGAGCCCACCTGATTAGACGTTTGCAGATAGATAAAGCGACGATCTATCGCTCCTTGATTGCGTTGCTCTAAAAATCCTGCGGTAACTTGACTGCGAAATTTCTTGCCCCCTTTCTCGATGCCTAGATAGGCGCCATATTGAAACAGGTTGGTGTTAACTCCAAAATTTTGGTAATCGGGACGGAAGCCAGCTAAGGCCCCTACAAAATATCCGTTTTTGTTATATTCCCCTTGCAGCCCGTCTATCGCCCCCAAGGAAGACGCTTTGCGATTTATTTTACGGCCTATACTAAGCTCAAAATCTTCTTTCTTATAACTAAGGGCTAAGTTGTAAACATTAAAGCGGCGGTTATAACCTCTAAAATCGTCGTACAACCTTAGGTTTTCTTGGTAATTAAAATAGCTTTCCACCGAAAAGTTACTTTCAGAGATATTGTCAATATTGAAATTTACCCGCCCAACAAAACGGCTATTTCCTTGGTTCTTATTGTCAGGCGCAAAAATGGTATACGATGCTGCACTTACGCGCGCATTTATTCTTTCCTTCTTTTCAAATTTCGGCTTCTGTTCGGTTTTGGTTTCCGCTAAGATTGTAGCACTGGTATCCCTTTTCTGGTCCGCTATTTGAACCACTTCGGCTACTTCTTCTTCCAATTCAAAGGGAAGTAATTTCTTAAGAAAAAATTGCTGTCCTTTACTTAAAGTACAATCACCAATTTGCTTAGCAATACAAGATACAGAAGACTTGTTTACCACCATCAAGCAAGCTTGGACGCCTAACTTTTCATCTTGGTAAAAAAGAGTATCGCCTTTTTCGATCGCCCTTGTATCTGCGAATCTTATGTAAATATTATCACCAGAAATAAAACTTATTTCCCCTTTTATATTCTCTTGCGCCACTATGTTGGCTGTGAAAAATAGAAAGAGAAGGATAATGAGCTTATTCATAATTATTCGCTTCCGCGGGGATGGCAATTATAGCAAGCATTACTTTCAAAGCGATAGCCGCCTACATCATCATGCTCATTGCGCATTTCTGACTCATTACTATGTTCATGACAGTCGATACAACTAAATAGATTGTAGTTGGAACTGTTGGTATGACATTCCGTGCAAGAGTTCCAAACTCCCTCGTGTGTACCGGAGTAAATAGGGAAATGATTGTCATCGTGCTGACGGTAGCCTGCTGGTGCCCAACCTGGGCTTAGACTATGACAAAGAGTACAATCGGTGGTAAAGCCAGAAGCGCGATGATCGGGGTTAGTCGCACTGTTAAAATCATCTAAATGGCAAGAGTTACAATCAGAGGAAACATCAGCATAACTGGTAGAGAGATGACACTCTATGCAATCTACCCCATTATGACCGCCAACTAAAGGGAAAAAATAGTGGAAATTTTCACCACCCCAATCTTGTGAAATGGGCTCATGACATTGCACGCAATCCGTTCCAAATCCAGAAGCAATATGATTAGGAGTTTGGGTGTTTAGATAATCTTCACGGTGACAGTCTATACATTCGCTGCCTAAACGCTCCCAAGCTAAATTATTGGATGAGCGGTGACAATCGCTGCAGGAAATAACGGCGTGACTGCCTTCTAAAGGAAAACCGTTTTGTTCGTGCAGCTGCGGTATTTCATTAACCAACCAAGAATTTTCATCGTGGCAACGCACACAATCGTTTCCCACCGTCATCTGGTGCACGTCGCTATGGCAAGAAACGCAATTAGGATCGGCATCCGAAAACTCCAAAGTTTTGTGGCAATCCATGCAGTCTGTCATTTTATGCTGCCCCTCTAAAGCAAAACCCGTTTGGGCATGATCCCAACTAATTTCACTTAAGATTAAAGACCAGCCATCGTTATTATGACATTCCTTACAGTCTATTTTAAAAGTCTCCCCGTGTGGGTTCTGAGCACTCAGTCCTAGGTGAACGATTAGTGCTAAGATGAATGACAATCTATACATTGGAATTTTTCTATGTTATAATCCGTGGTAAAATCCCCGAAACTATTTTTAACTTGACTCTTATGGCACTCTTTACAGTCCACTTCGGTGTGTTTCCCTTCTAAAGGAAATTCGGTTTTATTGTGATCGAAGAAACTCGCTTCCCACTCTTTAAGATTATCGCTATGACAAGTTTTGCAATCGGTAATGCCTTCTTTTTCAAACTGATTACCATGAATATTATCCTCTGCGTGACAGCTGTAACAATCGCTGGCTAAATCATTAAATTTCTGGCTAAAGCCAAGTTCTAAATTGGCATCTACTTTAAAGTGGCAAGCGCGGCAATCCGTTTCTTGATGCGCCAATTGGAGGGCAAAGTCCGTTTGATCATGATCAAAATCGATAGTAGCCCAATTTTCTAGCTGATGGCAAGATTTACAATCTTGACTCGGATAAAAAGTACTATCAATAAAGCCTTCATGAATATCAACGTGGCATTCTATACAATTCGTACTATTAAATTTAAAAGTCCACCTTTTATCTTCATTGGGTTTATGACAAGCAAAACAAGGTGTAGCCAGATGCGCTCCTTCTAGCGGATAGTCGCTCGAATCATGATCTTCTAAGCCATAGCTCGTGTAACTAAACTTTTCCTGTAAACTATGGCACTCTTTACAATCGGGTTTACTTAAATCGGGTTTAATGAATTCCCCTTCATGGTAATCATCGTGGCAATCTAAGCACTGGGCAAAGGCAAGGTCACGCTTATAATCTCCTCCAATATGGCATTCGGCACAGGAAACCGTTAAGTGCTGTCCTTCTAATGGATAATCGGTTAAATTATGATTGAATTTATTAGAAACCTTAATCTTCTGCCAAGAATTAATACTGTGGCAATCAGTACAAGAATTCCCAAACTTACCATCATGCTGATCTTCGTGGCAATCGGTGCACTTAGCAAATGCTATGTCGCTAAACTGTTGAAATTCCTGCCCGTTTCGCGTCGTTTTCTTGTGACATTTTATACAGTCCACTTCAACGTGCGCTCCTTTAAGGGGATAATCGGTTTTATTATGATCAAATCCTAAAAGGGTATTGAAATTATCAAAGCCATGGCAATCAGTGCAAGAATTCCCTAAAGTTGTTTGATGATAATCTACGTGACAGTTTAAGCACTCCTGCTCCATTCCTAAAAAAGTACCCTCTCGTTTTTTAATATCTGCGGAAGCAATAAAGTCAGGTTTGTGACAATCGCGGCAGTCAATTTTACCGTGCTCTCCTTTTAATTTATAGCCCGTTAAGTTGTGGTCGAATTTTTCTTCATCTAAGCGAACCGAATTAAAATTTACGCCATGGTGTTCGCTGTGGCAGGAAATACAGGATTTCGCTTTCACTTCGGTAGATGCGTGATAACCGCGATTGTTGTTAATGAGAAAGTCGAGCGTTTTATGACAATCGAGACAAAGCTGTTCTGAAACCTTCGCCCCTAATTCGTGGCACTTGGTGCAATTAGCCAAGCCTTCTAAATCGGCATGCGCCTTAGAGAGTTTCCCTGGCGAAAACTGGGCTGAAAGATTTAGCCCAGCAAAAAGCAGGATTAATAGGGTCGTTATTTTAATTAGCTTTTTCAATGCTTCTTAACAATTTTACCAAATTTCTTATCTACCTCAATACCGGCTTTTTGTAAGAAGGAAACGGGTAATTCACCCCCTGCGAAAATGTACACACGATCATTTAGCAGGCTGCACTCTTCACCTTGCGCATCTGTGTAAACGATATCTTCTTTTCTAATTTCCTTAAGATTGCTTCCTAAAAGAAGCTTAATCTTACCCGCATCTACGGCTGCATCTAAATTCGTCCTATTTTGAGTCTTAATTCTACCAAATTTCTCTTTACGATAGGATAAATGAACCTCATTATGATCCATTAATAACATGGCAGACTCTACCGCGGAGTCACCACCCCCAACAATTACAATTTTCTCACCTTCTATGGTTTCAGGCTCTAATAAGCGATAGGCGACCTTAATAGATTGCTCTCCCGGAATATTCAATTTACGCGGGGTACCTCTTCTTCCAATGGCAATTAAAACTTGTTTAGCTCTAAATACCTTTTCGTTTTTGGCGATAACCTTAAAGTTATAGGCACCCTCGGGTATGATTTGGTCTATTTCACAGTGCTCCTCTACTTCAATCTCGTTTCGGCCCAAAGCATCATTCCAAATAATAAGCAATTCTTCTTTACTCGTATTCACTAGTTTCAACTTTCCGTAGAGCGGTAAATTCATCGGTTTAGTCATAACGACCTTGCTGCGTGGAAAAGTAAAAACGGTACCGCCGAGGCTATCTTGATCTACAATTTTAAACTTCAGGCCCTTACTCTTGGCCGTTAAGGCAGCCGCGATTCCTGCTGGACCGGCACCAATAATAAGTAAGTCGTATTCATCCGATCTTCTTTCGGGCCTTATACGGGCAATATTTTCTACCGCTTGCACCCCTTGCTCTGCAGAGTTTTTAATTAAGCCCATACCGCCGAGCTCGCCGGCAATATAAATCCCATTAATATTGGTTTCGTAGCTAGGCTTAACATGTGGTAAATCTACCCCGCGCTTTTCGGTACCGATGCGTAACGAAATGGCGTCTACTGGACAAGCATGAAAACAAGCGCCATGGCCAATGCAACTGGAGGCATTAATTACTGTGGCCTGCCCATCGATTAAGCCTAAAATATCTTGTTCGGGACAAGCCGTAACGCATGCCCCACTGCCAATGCAGGTATTTAAGTCAATATAAGGATGCAATGAAACCGGCTCAAAACGGCCATCTTCTTTCGCCTGTGCTACTTTTTTCTGCACCTCTTTTGAGCGTTTTGAGCCACGATATACATAATAGAAAACGATCCCTAGGCAAACTAAGAAGGTAAAACCGTATATGATTAATTCTTCGGTGCTCATTAGAATATCCAGGTATAACCCATGGTTAAAGTGGCGCCAATATGCACAACCACAATTATTAACATTATCAGGGCGAAGGGGCGATGCGCCACATGCCAAAGTTTAAAGAGTTTTTGCATACTGGCCAAACGAGCAATTCTTCTTTGCATTTTCCACTCTAAGGCCGCTGAATTCAGCAAAAGAAACTGCTGTTGCTCATCTAGATTTAAGGAAGAAACACGTTTGCTTATTTTTTTTAAGTAGTTTCTTTCAAAGAAAAAATTTCGGGGACCCCAAGCATAAGGATTTTTAAAACTAAGGATGTCCGTTTTTAATTTGGTATCAGACCCTATCAGATCATCCAGAATGGACAAGCCTGTTTCTTGCTGTTTTCTAATTTCCGCCAAGCTCAATTCTTTACCACTAATAGTGCGGGGAATTTGATTGTAAATATAACGCCCCACTACCCCACTAGCTACTACAATTACCATAGACCAGAAAGCAATGGAAACGATTCCGCCAAATTTAAAAGTTGTGTGAAAAAGAATCATAATAGGGCCTACCGTGCAAAGGAAAATGTGAAATTCTAAGAGGTAGCGCAAACGAATGAAGCGCTCTAAATAGCCATATTTCTTTGCGGTTATATACAGCACTACTCCCACCAAAATTAAAAGCGTTCCAAGAACTCCGAGGCCCTGGCCGAAAATTCCGCTAGCTTTTAAATAGGCATGCGAGTCTTGGTAAAATCGCTCTTCCAGCGGAGTCTGATAATACTCATAACCCTTGATAGATAAATAGATAGTTACCAAAAGGGTCACTAATACCATCGACCAAATATAAATCTGATGCCAAAGACGTGACATGATTTTACAGTTAAAAATTAGTTTGGTCAGAAATTGTATAATTCATTTTACAAACATAAACAGAATATGTGGCCCATGTGGGCTAGATTCTTATTTTAAACAAATCTTAAGAATTGTTAAGAAAGGGCTTAAGTATTAATCTGCAAATTTGCCACATGCGAGTATTAGTAGTAGAAGATGAAATAGGAATTGCCAACTTTCTTCAGCAAGGACTGGAAGAAGAAGGCTACCGAGTTAGTGTTTGTAATAATGGAAGGGAAGGCATGAAGCTAGCCCTGGAGGAAGAGTTTGCGATCCTTCTACTTGATTGGAACCTACCAGAATACAGTGGATTACAAATCTGCGAAAGCATACGTGCAAAGGGTATAAATAGCCCAGTGATATTTTTAACAGCGCGCGATACCAGTGAGGATATAATTAAGGGATTGCAAGCGGGCGCCAACGATTACATTAAAAAGCCCTTCAATTTTAGTGAGCTGTTAGAGCGCATGAAGGTGCAACTTAGAGGTAAGGAAGCACCGAAAAGATTAGTGCTAGGTGCCCTAGAAGTTTTATCTGCCAGTAGACAAACTTTTGTGAATGGTGAGGAAATTCATCTCACTCAAAAGGAATTTGAATTACTCAGTTACTTACTCGAACAAAAAGGGGAAGTTTGTTCACGCACCAAAATTATTGAAGACGTATGGGACATTCATTTCGATTATGAAACCGGAGTGATAGATGTTTATATAAATGCTTTGCGCAAAAAGCTGGGCGAAGCGGCTGGACTATTAAAAACAGTGCGCGGTGTAGGCTACATGATTCAAAAATAATGAACTTAAAAATTAAAGATCGCTTAGCCCTAAACTACCTAGTGGCCACTTCTATTTTAATGGCAGCGGTTTTTAGTAGTATCTACTTTGTGGTAGAAGAAGTGGTTATGTTTAATATAGACCGCGATTTAAGGTATGAGCTAAATAAGCATACCAAAGAAGTTGAAGTGGTTGATAACAAGCTCAGCTTTGTAAATATGGAAGAATGGGAAGAACGCGAGCATCGAGAGGTGCAGGTGAATCCCGTTTTTATTCAAATTGTAAACGTGAAGGGCGAGATCATGGGCCGTTCACCCAATCTTAAAAACGATTCTTTGCGCTTTTCCGATGCTCATACTAGTGAGTTCTACAATCAGTTAATCGGTAATCAAAGAGTACGAACTGCTCGTATTGCTTTAAAAAACCGGGGGACCATAAGTGGCTATATTTTAGCTGCCATGTCGCTCGAATCATCCATCTCGGTGCTGCAAAAACTGCAAAATATTTTGGTGGTGTCTTTTATAGTGGTGCTAATTGTCCTCTTTTTCTTTTCACGCATCTTAGCCGGTAGACTTATACGCCCGATCAAAAATTTGAGTGAAAGCATGGATCACATCAATCGCAATAATTTAGATGAACGAGTAGAATTACCCAGCAAAAAGGATGAAATCTATAGTCTCTCTTTTAACTTTAACCGACTGCTAGACCGCATTGAAAAAGCACTTATTAGAGAACGGCAGTTTACTGCTGATGCATCGCACCAACT
>PZPB01000106.1 GCA_003045865.1 Bacteroidota bacterium
AGCAATTTCTTTCAATACCGCTGCGGCAATGGCGTCGGTTTTCGCTAAGTCTTCGTCTAAGCCACTCGCGCAAACCCAGCGGAAAGGACCAAAGCCATAGTCGAAGCACATGGGACCCATAATGTCTTGTACATAACTGGGGTATTTAAATTCGTGACCAATGGTGGGATTGGGGTTCATTACATCTGCACCAGCGCGGCTTGCTTCTAGTAAAAAGGCATTACCATAATCGAAAAAGTAGGTGCCGCGTTCGCAGTGGCGATTAACCGCAGCCGCATGTCTTTTTAAAGATTCTTGCACCAAATGGTGAAATTGGTCGGGGTCATTAGCCATCATTTCATTGGCTTCCTCGAAAGACAATTGCACAGGGTAATAACCGCCCGCCCAAGGGTTGTGCAAGGAGGTTTGATCGGAGCCAAGTTCCACGTAAATTCCTGCGCTGTCGAAGGCTTCCCATACTTCTACCACATTGCCTTCGTAGGCGATGGAAACTGTTTCTTTTTTACTTTTCGCTTCTTTTACGCGAGCGACTAATTGATCGATATCGGCAATAAGTTCATCTACCCAGCCTTGCTTATGGCGTTTGCGACTGGCTGCCGTATTTACTTCCGCGGTAATGGAAATACAGCCCGCAATATTGGCTGCTTTGGGTTGGGCGCCACTCATGCCACCTAAACCGGCGGTAATAAATATGGCGCCATTATCGGGCTGAGCGCCTACTTTGCGAAGGGCATTCATCACCGTTATGGTAGTGCCATGCACAATCCCTTGCGGCCCAATATACATATAACTACCCGCTGTCATTTGTCCGTATTGGCTTACGCCGAGGGCATTAAACTTCTCCCAATCGTCGGGTTTGGAATAATTGGGAATCACCATACCATTGCTTACAATAACACGCGGTGCATCGGGGCTACTGGGGAATAATCCCATGGGGTGGCCACTGTACATGTGCAGACTTTGGTCTTCTTGCATTTCCGCCAAATACTGCATGGTTAAAAGGTACTGCGCCCAGTTTTGGAAGACCGCTCCATTACCTCCATAGGTAATTAACTCTTGGGGATGCTGCGCTACGGCAGGATCGAGATTATTTTGAATCATCAGCATAATGGCCGCTGCCTGCTGACAATTGGCGGGGTAATCGGAAATGGGTCGCGCTTTTATTTCGTAATCGGGTTGAAAACGATACATATAAATTCGACCGTAGTTTTTTAATTCTGCGGCAAACTCTTGGGCTAATTCGCTATGCCAAGTTTCGGGGAAATAACGCAAGGCGTTTTTTAGGGCCAGCTCTTTTTCTTCAAGGGAAAGAATGTCTTTTCGCTTGGGAGCATGGCTTAGTTTGGGGTCAGGATTTTTGGCCGCTGGCATTTCGGGTGGGATCCCTTGTAAAATGGCTTCTTTAAAACTTAGTAAAGTGCTGGTAGGCATAATTATTTTTTAAATGTTCCTGTTCTTTTATCAAATCCGTAGGGGCAATGTTTGCAACCACTTTGGCAACAATAACCTCTTTTTAGGTGATACTGTTTGGTGAAAACAATAAAACCTTCCTCGGAGTAGTAAAAATCTTCAGGATTTAACTGAGGCATTTATTTTTTTGGCAAAAATACAATTTTGCCAAGAGGTGTTTTAATCCTTGCCTTGGTAGTTTTTCTTTACTTTGTGTAAATGGAATAAGGAATGAAGAGTTTAAGTTGGGAAGAGTACTCTGCTGTTCTCCGAAAAAACACTCTACATCGAGAGGCTTTTAAAAGTGCTAATGATCTCTTTTTATCAGAGTATCGCGCATTTTTTGAAGAAGAGGCCTTAGGGAGGATTGATGTGAGTTCGGTGCAAGGTATTGGTAATTACACAATTAAGTGGACCAAGGCCTCTTTGAAGGATGATGTTAATGTAGAATTGAAGCTCGACGAACCTCTTTTTACGGTTGGTTACATTTTTACAGGAGCCTTTAATTTTCACCGTGGCGATGGTCAAAAGGGTGTGCGTGTGGAAGCTCCCGCCCTAGTAATTTATCGTCAGAATAGCGATTTAAGCTATCAATTAATCGAATCATCTAAGCCCTACGAAACCTTAAATATTTCTTTTAATGATAAGGTGCTGCAAAGGATTTTACAAAAATTTGCCAGCAGTTCGGTAATCATAAAAAGACTAAACGATGAGCAAATGATTGTGCATCGTCCCGAAGATCAATTTTTAGGAGCCCTCTTTAATCAGTTAAAATATTTACCCCTCGATAAGGATGTGCACAATCTCTTTTTAGCAGAAAGTTTGGTACTTAAAATCCTTAATAAAGCCATGCTTTTACTAGCCGGTACTTCCGCTTTCGCAGATGCCGGTTTAAATAAAAATCAGAAACAAGAAATCAACCTCTTTCAAGAAGTGATGGCTTATGTGCAAGAAAATCTGCATAAACCCATTAGTATCAGTAAGCTATCGGAACGCTTTGAGGTGAGTCCACGTTGGTTGCAACGTCATTTCAGCGATGAGATGCAAATGACTTTTTCCGATTATTTACGCGATCTCCGTTTAGCCAAGGCTTACGATATGCTTACCAATCCCGCTAGTAATTTGTCCATTCGCGAAGTTTGTTTGGAGGTCGGCTACAATAGCAGTCAAACCTTTTCTGCTAATTTCAAAAAGCAATATGGAATTTCGCCTAGCCATATTATTGATCGGTATTAGTTAGCAAGGTAATTTGGGTTGTACTTTCTTAGTTAAATAGCCTCACGATTTATCACCTGGGTTGGTAGAGAGGGAAATCCAGTGCTACTCTTTTTTGCATGACAAGAGATTGCGAAATAAATTAGCTAGACTACCAGTTGGGTAGTGGTTTTGTTAGCTCCTTCGTGGCTATCAACTCTCCCTATTCCTTAGCTTTGCCGCCATGTGGGAAATTCATACCAAGGCTTCGCGCCTCGAATTTGTACTAGAACGAAAAGGAGTAGAGCTTTGGGTGAAGCGCGATGACCTTATCCATCCTGAAATTAGTGGCAATAAGTGGCGCAAATTGAAACACCATTTGGCTTCTTTCGAAAGAAGTTCTAAAAGCGAAATCTTAACTTTTGGTGGCGCCTTTTCCAATCAAATTGCAGCCACGGCGGCTTTGGGCGACCTTTGTGGCATTCCTACTCACGCTCTAATTAGAGGGGAAGAGGAAATGAAAAACAACCCTACCCTCGATTTTTGCCTGAAAAAAGGTATGCGCATAGAAGGCATCTCGCGTAAGCAATACGACACGAAAGATGACCTTAAGTTTTTGCGAACGCTGGCTTTGCTAATGCCTCAGGTTTATATTATTCCCGAAGGGGGTAAAGGCCCGCTGGGGTTACAAGGTTGTTTGGAAATTCCCACCGAAGTAGAGGAAGATTTTGATTATTGGGCCATAGCGGGAGGCACGGGAACCACGGCAGCGGGGGTTTTAGCTTCCGCTAAGGTGAAAAAGCTTTTACTTTATCCTGCTTTAAAGGGCGGGCAGTTTTTAGTGCCGGCTATTTTTAATCAGCTCTTGGCTTTTTTTGAAAACCACCAATCGCAGAAAGTCTCCTTGCGCGCTTTGCAGCAAAAGCTAATTTTGCGTGACCCTTACCACTTTGGAGGCTATGGAAAAATCAACCCCGAATTAGTTACTTTTTTAAATACTTTTCGGGCCCAATACGCTCTAAAATTGGATCCCGTTTATACCGGTAAAATGTTTTTTGGACTTTTACAAGATATCGATGCGGGCCTGTTTCCCGCGGGGTCTAAAATATTGGCGCTGCACAGTGGTGGCTTGCAGGGCATAGTAGGAATGAATAACCGTTTGCGTGCCAAAAATCTTGAAACAATAAATTATGAAGCTTAAACTCATCGCCTTATTTAGTATCATGTATTTGGCCATTTTAGCGCAATCGCCGGGTGAATTGTATATCGAAAAGTGGCATAAAGTAGCGCAAGCAGAAATGCAGGCTTATGGTATTCCTGCTAGTATTACCTTGGCGCAGGGCATTTTAGAATCGGCCAACGGACGCAGTAAATTGGCAACCGAAGGCAATAACCATTTTGGGATTAAATGTCATTTAGAATGGGAAGGGAAAAAGATTTACGCCGACGATGATGAAAAAGGCGAGTGCTTTCGCTCCTATAATAATGCAGAAGAAAGTTTCCGCGATCATTCTCTTTTTCTAAGCACCCGAACCCGTTACGCCTTTTTATTTGAAGAGTCGCCCACCGACTATAAAGCTTGGGCGAAAGGCCTAAAAAAGGCAGGTTATGCCACCAATAAAAAGTATGCCGATTTATTAATTGATCTTATTGAACGCTATGAGTTACATCGCTTTGATAAAATCGATGCGGCTATCAAAGATCTTCCGCCCCTTGCGGGCGAGGCGGCCGCTTTCGCAGATGAGCATTTAGTGAAACTCAGTTCCAATAAGGTAAAATACATTGTAGCGCGCAGCGGTGATAGCTTCGAAAGCATTGCCCAATTTGCCGCTTGTAAGGCAGAGGATTTACTCGATTATAACGACTTGCGCTACGATGCCACGGTTAAAGATGGACAAATAATTTACTTACAGCCCAAACGCCGACGTGCAAGCCGCGAACATCGTTTTCACCTGGTACAAGAAGGGGAGGATATGTATGCTATTTCCCAAAAATTTGGGGTACGTCTCGAAAAGTTATACCGCCGCAATAATTTAAATGTGGGCGAGCAACCTAAAGTGGGTACCCGCCTGGAGCTGCGTTAATTAAGCCAAGTTCGAATCTATATTTATTACTGCAATTTGTAGCAGATTACCGTACCATCATTGCTGTAGGTAACAATATTGAGATTGTTATCGCGGTTCAGCGATCCCATGTCGAAAGGTCCTTGCGCAAAAACAGGGAAGCCATCTATTAAATTACCTTCTTCATTAAAGAGGCGAATTTCTTCCGCACCTTCTGCGAAAGCGGCCACGTAAAAGCGGTTGTTTTGAAGCATGGCCTTAGGTTTTACTCGAATATCCGATTCGAAGCTCGCATTAAAAGGACGTTTTTCATCTTTTACAAAAAGCTCTTCGTCGTTACTAAAAATATAGCGGCCTTCGAAATAAATAAGGTGATCTGCAGGATGGCCCTCGTCGAGGTAAATCGCATCTACTTTTGATTGGGGATTAATCACATACATTTTACCCGAATTACTGCCTGCAATTAGTTCCGACTCTTTCAAGCTTTCGCCTTCTTTTAGATAGAAACTGGTTTTTAATTCCTCAATTTTTTGATCTATCACAAAGCGTTCTTCGCCACGACGATTTAATTGGTAAAGTTTCCCGGTAGCGCTGAGGCAAACAATAATATCGGCGCCTTTTACGCTAAAATGCTGCGGTTCACTAATTATTTCATCATCGGCCTCTTTAAAGTCCCAACCCTGCACGGCTTTGCCTTCTACATCGTAATTGAGAAGCTTTTTGCCACAAGGAACCACCAAGCGATAATTGCGCGCTTCATCGTAATTAAAAACTCCCATTGAAGCAGTTGCCTTTGCTGGTAATTTCACCGGGAAGCCTTCTACATCATGGCCTAAACGATCAACCGCATACAAGGTATTAGCGGTATTAAAAACCATTTGCAGCTTGTTATTTCGGTAAATATCCACCTGGCGGATACTGCCAATGATGGGGCCATCTAAAGCTTTATTCCAATAAACCTCACCCTTACGGGAGATGAGATAGAGGTGATTATTTTCGTCGCTTAAGGCAATGTCGTACTTCTGGTTAAGATGATTTTTAAGAAACTGCGGTTCCCCTTTAGGTTTGGCTTCTAATTGGGTAGTCCATTGGCGACTAATTTTTTCGATAATGGCTTTTTCCTCGCGTAACTGAAGACTTACAAAGCTTTTTTTACCGTCTACGCGAAGTTGTAAAATACCCCATTTGATTTCGCTGAGACTATCTAATTTCTCTTCTAATTCTTGAGCAGATTTTTTCTTTAGTTGTGGTAATTGATTGGGCAACCATTCTGGGAAACCGGTAACTATTTGGATGTGGCTTTTACCGGGTAATTGGTTAGCGAGACTTTGGTAAGAAGACGATTTATAGAGGCGTTTGTCATCCAATAAATCGTTTAAAAGTACCTTCAGGGAGTTTTGGTCTTCCGCGAAAATTACAAAGTTATTATGTAATACATAGAATGGCTGGTGCATCTCGGCGAAAAGCCGGCCAAAAATGCGCGGCAAAAGATTGAGCGCTTTTACTCTTCTAACGATGTGACCGCGATAGCCTTCAAAATTACAAAGTCATTATGCAGCACATAGAATGGTTGGTGCATCTCGGCGAAAAGCCGGCCAAAAAGGCGTGGCAAAAGATTGAGCGCTTTTACTCTTCTAACGATGTGACCGCGATAGCCTTCAATAAAATTACTATCCGCTAAAGATTCGAGGCTTTCCTTGCAAAGTTCTTCATCGCGGTAGTTAAAATAGGCAAAGTGAAAAGCTTGGGCATTGCTACGACCTGCGCTAAAAACGCCCATTTCATTATCAATGATACCCAAAATTTTATCGGTACTACCAGCGGGTAGTTTTGCGACTAAGCTTTGGTGGTTTTCCAATAGACTGTTGGCTTCTAGATAAGATTGATAGCTGCGATCATACTGACCAATATTTCCCACATTAAGGTGAATCCAGCTTGCGACGTTTTGCGGCACTATTTGCGAGGCATCAATATTATCGCTGTGCACATCATTAAAAACTTCGGGGTAATTAAAGCCTTCTTGCGGGTGATTGATTAGGCCGGTTAAAATGAGATCTTGTTTTTCTGCTTCTAAATCTAAAACCGCCCAATCGCCCAGGTGCTGTAAGTAGTCAAATTGAGCATTTTTATAAAGCGCTTTGAGGTAATCATTCGCCAATTCTAGGTGAATGAAAATATTAGCCACCGCACTGTTATTACGGGTTTGGCGGAGATTCTTGAGGTTGAGGTCGTCCGTCCAAATATTAGGGTTACTAATCTGGCGCAAGCTGTTTTCGATGGGGATGCGACTGGGCGAAAGGAGTAGGTAGTCTTTATCGTAATGGAGGTGCAAAACCAATTTCGACTTGCTTTCTAGTTTTAAGATTTCCTTGCCGGTATAATCGCTGCTGCTAATTTCAAATTGCGCTGCTAATAATTTTTGCCAAGCCTTAAATTTAAGATCATTTTTAGGGGCGATGAGGAGCCAGTCGTATTTTTCTGCACCACTTAAAGATTCGCATAAAAGAGCATCGGGGAAGTCTTTTAAAAGCGCAAGACTATCGCTGGGTAAGGTGTTTTTTAGCTCCTGCCAGTTGCTGCTAATTTGATGCAGCGAAGGTAGTTTGTCGAGATGTTGGTACACGCGAGAATTACGGGCCGCCTTTTCTACTTTAGACCAATCATTAACATGCGCTAGCCACACGGTATTGCTGGGTATCAGTTGGTAGAGATTGGTTGCTTCGACCTTCTCGGTGCTACACGCACTGCTAAGCAGACCAGCCGCTAAGAAAAGTAAATATCGCAGTTTCATGTAAAGAGAATTTTGGCAAAAGTAAAAACCTGAGTGCGACTATAAATTAAAATCCTCAGATTTTCAAAAAAAAGAAAAGGCAAGGCTGCGAGGTGCAGCGGCAGCGGGCTACAGCAAAATGAGCAGGCAAAGGTTTTGGATTTTTTTGGAAACCAATTATAATGGCCTCTTTAAACAGCGGTTTTCTTCGCTTCGCTGCCTCATAACAGCTCGCTTTTATTTCGTCCGTTCGGCTCGAACCCCATTATTTACAAGAGGTCTGAGGCTTAATTTTAGGTCGAGCTTTGCTTGTTAAGAATTAGAAAATATACCTTACTCAGGAAGCAGTCGGAAAGTTTTACGATGGTAGGGACTGATGCCATATTCTTTGATGGCGGATCGATGCGATTTTGTAGGATAGCCTTTGTTTTGTTGCCAGTTATAATGCGGATATTCCTGTGCTAATTTTTCCATGTATTCATCACGGTAGGTTTTAGCGAGAATGGAAGCGGCGGCAATACTTTTAATGCGGCCGTCTCCTTTAATTTCACATTGGTGTGGAATACCTTGGTAGGCTTTAAAGCGATTACCATCGATTAGTAAAATCTCAGGTTTGGTATGCAACTGATCGACCGCACGATGCATGGCTAAAAAAGAAGCCTGCAAAATATTAATGGCATCAATTTCTTCGTGAGTCACCACGCCCACGGCCCAAGCAACGGCTTTTTTTTCAATAAGTACGCGCAGCGCAAGGCGATTGCTTTCGGTGATTTGCTTAGAATCGTTGAGCAAAGGAGAGCGAAAATTAGCGGGTAGAATTACGGCGGCGGCAAATACTGGACCGGCCAAACATCCCCGTCCCGCTTCATCGCAACCGGCTTCCAATCGTCCTGCTTTGAGGAGGCCTTTCAGTTTAGTCATTTGCAAAACACTTTTTAATGCTAGTCCACATCATTTCGGCCGATTGCTCCCAACTGAATTTTTGCACCTGAGCGCGCCCTTTTTTAATGTAGTCTTGGCGAATTTCTTCCTTTTCGCTTTCCAACATCGCTTGAGCAATTTCTGCACTATTCTTAGAATCGCAGAGCCAAGCGGCATCGCCTGCTACTTCGGGCATGGCTGTATCATTTGCGGTAATTACCGGGCAGTCGCTTTTAAAAGCTTCTAAAATGGGGATGCCGAATCCTTCAAAATGAGAAACGAAGCAAAGGGCTTGCGCCGCTCCTACAAGAGGAATCAAGTCTTCCTCGGCTAAACGGCCGGTAAAAATAATATCGTCTCGAAAAGGGTTTTGGCTATGTTGCTTTTCAATTTCTTTCGCTCCCAACATATGGGCACCTGCGAGTATAAATTTTGCTTCACCTCCTTGGCTGCGATACATTTGGTAAGCCTCTAGCATGCCCGTAATATTTTTGCGGGGATTAAGGGAGCCTACAAAAAGTAGGTAGTTGGCACCATTGGTCCAGCGCTCCTTTTGGGTTTTAATATTTTGCGGATCTAAAGCTTTAAACTTATCACTTACGCCATTATAAACCACGTCAATTTTTGCTGTGTCGATAGCATAACAAGCAGCAATGTCTTTTTTAGAAAATTCGGAAACAGTAGCCACGCGTTTGCCACAGCGAGCAAAACGCGGAAAAAAGTAACGCATATAAGCACCCGAAACGGGATCGAGATTATGGTTTTGATGCTCGAAGTTAATATCGTGAATTACCGGTAATGCAGGGGTTTT
>PZPB01000107.1 GCA_003045865.1 Bacteroidota bacterium
CCCTCAGGATTTACATAAATTAAACCCATTTGCACCGCTGCTAAAGGATGTTCTAATTCACCTTCTTCATTGTAGCGCTTTTTGTTTTCAAGCATTTCTGCTTCCGCACCCCAATACACATTGCTGGCTGGTTCCCAAACATCGGCACGACCACCACCGAAACCAATAGTTTCGAAGCCCATAGATTCTAAGGCTACATTTCCCGTAAGGATCATTAAGTCGGCCCAAGAAAGTTTACTGCCATATTTTTGTTTGATCGGCCAAATAAGACGGCGTGCCTTATCAAGGTTTCCATTGTCGGGCCAGCTGTTTAGAGGGGCAAAACGTTGTTGGCCTTCGCCAGACCCGCCTCTACCATCACCGGTGCGGTAAGTCCCAGCGCTATGCCAAGCCATACGAATAAATAGGGGACCATAGTTTCCATAATCAGCCGGCCACCAATCTTGTGAATCGGTCATTACCGCGCGGATATCCGCTTTTACGGCTTCATAATCAAGGCTATTAAAAGCTTCGGCATAATCGAAATCTTCACCCATGGGGTTCGATAATTCAGAATGCTGCCGTAATACGCTTAAGTCTAATTGGTTGGGCCACCAGTCTTTGTTGTCAGGGCCTTTTTTTGTACCTGAGTCGAAACCCATCGGGCATTTTCCCGCTTCTTCCGTATTGTTTTCAGCTGTTTTAGACTCTTCCGGCTTACAGGCTGTGAAGGCCAATACAAGCCCTACTAGTAATAATGTTTTTTTCATAAGATAGAAATTAGTGACTTCCCATTGGATAGTTAGCCCAAAGCTAGAAGCTTTTGACTTTGTTTTAAAGGCTCATTAAATTTACTGATATCTATATAATTGAAAGCTACTTAGCTCAAAATACTGATTCCAAATTGGAATGGGGCGGTCGGAAATAAAAAGTGAGCGATTCTAAATTTATGATGCTCTAAGTTAGAGCATGGTTTCGATATTTCTGAGGGGTCGGAGATTTAGTTTCACGTCGCACTCACCTTTCGATACTGTTAAAGTTCACTTAAGCCAAAACCAGCATTACTACCACCACAATAACAGCTATGGAAATAAGGTTAAGCCAAAAACCAGCACGCATCATTTGTTTTACCGAAACATAGCCACTAGAGTAAACTACCGCATTGGGTGGGGTACTAATGGGCATCATAAAGGCGCAACTCGCTGCGAGAGTAACGGGAATAGCCAATAAAAGCGGATCTACGCCAGTGCTTTCGCCGATGCCAATAACTACGGGGAGTAAAACGGTAACCAAGGCTACATTGGACATTAATTCGGTGGCAAAGAGAGCAAAGGCCGTGAGAATAGTTACAAGTAGAATGGGACTAAGACTCACGTTTGTAGCAATATAATCGCCAATGCTCTGAATAATGCCTGCCGTTTCCAAGCCTTTCGCTAAAGTTAAACCCCCACCAAAAAGTAGCAGTATGCCCCAAGGGAGTTTGACCGTGCTTTTCCATTCGAGAATGAACTCACTTTTTTGCCAGTTGACCGGGGTAATAAACATAAGAATGCCGCCTAGCATGGCAATGTTGGTATTGTTAAATACCCGCTGTCCAATTAAATCGTTAATGGGTTGGGCGAAAACCCAGAGGCCTACGGTTAGGGTGAAAACAGCCAAAACGGAGATTTCGGGACGAGTCATTTTGCCCATTTCACGCCACTTTTTTTGGATAAGTTCTTTAACACCTTCTATTTCATTTCCTTTAATCGGGTAAATTATTTTGGTAAGTAATTGATAAGTGAGAAAGAGTAAAAATCCTCCGGTGGGTAAACCAAAAATAAACCAACGACTAAAGGGGAAGTCGGTGCCGAAAGTTTCAAAATAGTAACCTGCAAAAACCAAATTAGGCGGTGTGCCGATTAGGGTCATGGTGCCACCAATATTTGCCGCGTAGGCGATGCCGAGCATAAGAAGCAAGCGAAAGCGACCAAGTAAAACTTGATCGTTGGTTTGTTCGGCCAAAAGTCGGCTTACGGAAAGTGCGATTGGCAAGAGCATTACTGCCGTGGCGGTGTTGGAAATCCACATGGCTACCAAGGCCGTAGCAATCATAAAGCCTAAAATAATCTGCCGTGGTTTAGTGCCGGTTAAGCGGATTAAGCCATAGGAAATTCGCTCATGCAAACGTCTTTCTTCCATGGCGAGGGCAATAATAAAGCCGCCTAAGAATAGAAATACAATGGGACTGGCATAAGGCATAAAGGTTTCTTGCACGGAAAGGATTCCCAAAGCAGGGAAGAAGACCATGGGTAAGAGGGCGGTAATGAAGATGGGGAAAACTTCTAGGATCCACCAAATGAGCATCCAGGCGGCAACCGCCAGCACATTATTAACGAGATTAGCCTCAAAGGGTTGACTAAGTAACAAGGCGAAAAAGCTTAGTGGTCCGGCAAAAAAGCCAATTTTACGTGTGCGGTTGATAGGACGTATGTTTAATTCGTACCCTGCTAAAATAGTTTAAAATTTGAGTTTATGGCCAGGGCAAAACTTTTGATTAAAGGATCTGCTATCGATGGTTTCTGGATTTAGTAGGAAGCCGATTGTAATTCGGTTGTAATTCGATGGGAAAGACGTGGATTGAGGAGAGGGAAATTCAGTAGTATTTCAATGGTAATTTGTGGGCAATTTACAAGAGCAGAGACAGCTGTGGAATCTCGATATTTTTTGTGAAACGAAGAGGGTTCTTCGTTTTTAAGGAGGGAGATGCTTAAATCAGGTCGTTTGTTTGGAAGGCTCTATTCTGGTTTTAATACGCTGCCAAAAATCCTGAAGGGATAATATGATAGTAGAATTTCTCAATTTGTACTGTGAACCAGAACCCCGAAGGTGGTGACACTAAATTGGCTTTGGGTGGCGATTGTAATTCAATGGTAAGTTAATGGGGCAGACGTGGATTGAGGAGAGGGAAATGCAATTGGAATTCGATGGTAAATTTAAAGAGCTGCGGCCGCTGCTAATTATCGGTAATATCGCTCGAAGATCGACATTTTCATTAATTCATTATTCAATCTCACTACTCACTACTATCTACTCACTACCCCCTGCCCGCTATTGAAGAGAAAAGCCCGTAAAGCAGGGCGGCTTGGCGAACTTATTTATAGCGGGCGACCAGCGGAAGCCCCGCGGAGAATTAGGGAGACCGCCGCGCGGCTGCGGACTTGAAGCGGAAAGAGCGTAGGCAGCAAAAAAAAAGCTAACCCTAAGGCTAGCTTTGTGAAATATTTATGTGCGGAGGTTTAAGCCTCTTCTTCTTTGTGGCCAATTAGCTTATAGGCTAATTTCGGGCTTAGTGCTTCAACGCCTAAAAGGGTTAACCAATATCCTACGAATAAACCGAGGAATAATAGCATGCTGAAGCCCATTAAGAAAATGAACAAAAAGATGAAAAAGCCGAGTACCTTCGTAAACATTAGAATTATTTTTGTGGCTGCTAAAGTACAGCATTTTCCTTTTTGGCAAAAGGCATTTTAAAAAAGCTTATGAATTTTCGAAAATTTTTGACTTTCAGCGCCCTGATTTGCGCGGGCGCCTTTTTACTATTGGCTTTGCGCTTTGATAGCTGGCCAATATTGCAAAGTTTTATGAATTACAGCGAAAGCGTGGCGGGCCTAAATGGTGAAAGCGCTTTGGATTGGCCGCGGGCCTTCAATTTGCTTTCTGCTTTTGTTGGCTTGGGTGCGATTGCCTTATATTTTTTCGCTAAAAATTTGAGCGCCATGAGATATGGGGGTATTTTTGTCCTCTATTTGGTGCTGGTAATTGTAACGATTACCGCCCTTATCCTCTAACAACAAATACATATAATATGAGTTTCAGAATTGAAAAGGACACCATGGGCGAGGTGCAAGTGCCTGCCGATAAGTACTGGGGTGCGCAAACCGAGCGCAGTCGCAACAACTTTAAAATTGGTCCGGCGGCGAGTATGCCTTTAGATATTGTTTACGGTTTTGCTTATTTGAAGAAAGCGGCGGCGCATGCTAATGCAGATTTAGGCGTTTTAAGCACCGAGAAGCGTGATCTCATTTCGCAGGTTTGCGAGGAGATATTAGCAGGACAGCACGATGACCAATTTCCTTTGGTGGTTTGGCAAACGGGTTCGGGTACGCAGAGTAATATGAACGTGAACGAAGTGGTTTCGAACCGCGCCCACGTTATTAAAGGCAATGAATTAGGGGCGGGCGAACGTTTTATTCACCCCAATGATGATGTGAATAAATCGCAGTCTTCTAACGATACTTTCCCAACGGGCATGCACATTGCCATCTACAAGAAAATTGTAGAGGTAACTATTCCTGGTGTGGAACAATTGCGCGACACTTTAGCGGCAAAGTCGAAGAAATTTGACAATGTGGTTAAAATTGGCCGCACGCATTTAATGGATGCGACACCATTAACTTTAGGTCAGGAGTTTAGCGGATATGTATCGCAATTAAACCACGGTTTAAAAGCACTGAATAATACTTTAGATCACTTGTCGGAAATCGCTTTAGGCGGAACGGCAGTGGGAACGGGCATTAACACACCTAAAGGTTATGCGGAATTAGTGGCGACGAAAATTGCTGACTTTACCGGTTTACCTTTCCGTACGGCTGAAAATAAATTTGAAGCTTTGGCAGCGCATGATGCTTTAGTAGAAAGCCACGGTGCTTTAAAGCAATTATCGGTAAGCTTGATGAAAATCGCCAATGATATTCGTCTTTTAGCCAGCGGTCCACGTGCGGGTATTGGAGAGATTTTAATTCCTGCGAATGAGCCCGGTTCTTCTATTATGCCTGGTAAAGTAAATCCTACTCAGGCGGAAGCGATGACCATGGTGTGTGCGCAAGTTATGGGTAACGATACTACGGTTACTATGGGTGGTGCAACCGGGCATTACGAGCTAAATGTATTTAAACCCGTTATGGCGAGAGCGGTATTGGAATCTGCGCAATTAATTGGTGATGCTTGTGTGAGTTTTGATGAGCATTGTGCTGTTGGTATCGAGCCCAACCACGAGGTAATTAAGAAGCACGTTGACAATTCTTTAATGCTGGTAACGGCTTTAAACACCAAGATTGGTTACGAAAAAGCGGCTAAGATTGCTAAAACCGCTTATGAAAACGGCACCACCTTAAAAGAGGAATCGATTAATTTGGGTTATACTACCGCCGAGGAATTCGACGCTTGGGTGAGGCCTGAGGATATGATTGGTCGTTAAGAAGCGAGTAAGATAGAAATGGAATCCCCTTAGTTTTGGCTAAGGGGATTTTTTATTCTCAATTCGTTTAGCTTGTCTTGATACGACAACTTAAGTAGATAAACCAGCTTAAAATGGAAAGGGAATATTAATAATGTACGGGCAGTATTCTCTCATAAAAAAATGATTTAAACCAATCTATTGATTTTAAAGATTTGTGAATAAATTTCGAATAGAAAGTTGATCATTTTGCACCGTATAAATAGAATTTCCAACTAAAAAAACCGCGGTTCCAGATTCAATTTTCCCAAGATTACCAAATCCAATAACATTTTTATCTGAAATTATTTTAAACTGAAGCTGATCTAAGTATCTGTAGAGAATAATATAACTGTTTTTACTCCATTGGGATATACCCTTAAATTTATAGTCCACGTGAAATACCTTTTGATCGTCGTAGCCTAGCCTAAAACTTTCGTACTCGGTTAATCTTATTGCATCATTAGTAGTGTTATCACGAAACTTTTCGATATCAAAAAATATTGGGACTACCGTGTAAGCCCAACAGTCATTAATACTATATATTGAAGAAGAATTAAACTTGTTCCGAATCCCATCGTAAAAGCGATCCACGGTTATTCCTAGAGTATCCACAAGTTCAAACTTTCCATTATCATTGGAGAAAGTATAAATAAATTTATATCCGTTAGGTCGATTATCCTCATCTGGGGGTAAAACTACAAAGCGATAATCACCATTCTTTAAAATACTAAAAGTGCGTGTTCCAACTCTATAAATAAGGTCCTTTGTAAATGTTACAACTTCTTCTACCTCTTTGTTAAGGCCCATTATTATCACAGCAGGTTGAGTGTATAGGGTATCACTGTTTAGTCTTCTAATACTGGCTAGAATATGTATTTTATCTTCTACTGTCTTTATATCCCCTATGACCAAGTGCTCATTTAAACCTCCTCCTATTTGACTAGTTAAACTTTGGATGCGTTTCTTTTCAGGGAGCAAGCCTAATTTCGAATACACTGCAGATTGGGTAGCACTATCCGAGATATTGATGGTGAAATGATTATCTCCCTGAATGACAAAGCATTCATTAAAAGCTTTATCTTTTAATATAACTGAATTCCGTGATACGGAATAAACCAAACTTTTACTTAAGCTGTACTCTTGAAGGTTTATTTTTTTAGGCTTATCTGTTGAATAGTGCCAACCAATGGGCAGAAAAGAGGTAACTACTCCTTGCTCTACGGTTGCCACGCCCTCGAGTCCCTTCAATTCGTCAGGACACCATTGTGTTTGTTGAAAGCCCAAACCACTGAAATATTTATTCACGAACTTTTTTGCTTTATTTTCAGAGTAGCCTTCGATGTAAATAAAAACAAAATCTTTATTTTTTAAATTACTTACATCTGCAAAGCAATTCAGACAGCCCTGGTTATTTATAATAACCAGGGTAGAGTCTGCAATTAGGTTCGACGTATAACAATTAAAAACACTTATCAATGTCCAAATAATTAAATGCTTTTTCAATGGAATTATTTTTAATAAGTAATAGTATATTCATTTCCCGAGGAGGTTATTTCAATATCTCCACCTGTTATGATGATTCCATTATGAATATCAACATCTGCTACATTTCCACTATCATCCATATAAATAGTTAGGCATTTTCCTTTTTTATCACATGTTCCCACCTCTACATTCGCTGTGGATAATGAATCGTCTCTATTCCATGTGCCATTTATTGTAATTGTTGGCCCTGCTGCTGCCTGATTAAGTTCCGAATTCATTTGGCACTTTTCATTTTCTATGTAACCAGTAAAAGTCGCCGTACTTATCAAAATTGTTCCTAATATATTCATAAGTTGAAATTTTAATTATTGCTTAAAGTGATAGAAATGCGCTGTCCTCCCGGAAAGTCTGAAATACTGTAATCGTCAACGTCTATAGGGTTATCAATTCCGTTCGTACGAATCTGTATGTTTCCATTGTCAGGAATCTCAATTATCATACAAACTTGATTAGCCGTAAAGCAGTCTACAGTTACTTTTCCACTTTGATATAACTCATTATGATCCATATCTAGTCTCCCCATAACTACAATTGCATGACCAGCGTTTAGATTTAGATCCTCAACTAGATCGGAATGACCGATAACTGCTTCCATTTGTTTAATTCCGATTTTGTCATTTGACGCAAAAATACTAGTAGCGGTTCAAATAAAAATTGCTAAAATTGTTTTTTCATTTAAAGGTAATTTAATTTTTGTGCTAATATATATATATATATATAATATTATAATGACTATTATTTTCATTTTTTTATTTCAAAATATTATGGTGCTACCACTGCTGAGGAACCCGAAGCTTGGTTTCGCCTCAAGATATGATTGGTCGTTAAGAAAAAATTAGGATAAAAATGGAATCCCCTTAGTTTTGGCTAAGGGGATTTTTTTATGGATTGGGATCAATATACTTCTTAATCCCTGCTACATATTCTTCAAAAGCTTTGATGCCTTTTGGGCTGAGGGCGCATTCTGTCTTAGGATAGTTGTTTACGAAGCTTTTACTTACAGTTAGGTATTCGGCTTCCCTTAGCTTATTGATTTGCACGCTGAGGTTGCCTTTACTAGCTCCCGTTTCTTTGAGCAGGAAATTGAAATCTGCTTTTTCAAGACCAATTAAAAGAGAGACAATGCTTAGGCGCAGTTGATTATGTAAAAGCGGATTTAAGTTAGGCAGCATCGCGGCGCGCTTGGGCTTGCAGCATGTATCCAGGTACTAAATAGGAGAAAAGCATGGAGCAAGCAATTAATAATAACTGTACGTCGAAGGCGACAAAGAAGGCAAAAATAGCTAAGATCCAATTTAAAGCAGCCGCATACATTAAAGGTTTAAAGCGGATTAAGGCACCCGAGCTGAAAAGTCCTATCGCCCAAATAATTAGTAGAAGCGGGTACACAAGGGTCCAGGTTAATTTATAGCCTAACACTATTAAAATTAGCATGCTAATGGTGCAGCTTGCCCATAAATACGGCAACACTTTATCACTGTAAAGCGTGCGCTCGGCTTTTTTGCTTTGCTTGCGACCCATAATTGATGAGACAATGCCTGCAAGCGGCATTAATATGATCCAAACTAAATAAGGCATACTAAAGTCGGTAAAATGCAATAGGCCATAGTGGATTAGGCTGGCGGATAATGCAACCCAGCCCCATAAAAGATAAAATTGTCCATTGTCGCTTATTTTTTGTTGCGACTGTTTAATCATGCGCTCGATTAGTTGTAATTGTTCTTCTGCGGTATTCATGATAGTTTATATTTTGGAGAGGTTCATTTCAAAAAACGGATACAAAGCATCGCTGTCTTTAGGCTGGAAATAGCCTTTTTCTTTCCAGATGCCATCTTGTGCGTCGATCTTGTAAATTATTGTTCCCGTGGCAATGGTAAAATACCATTCTGCTTTTTTTTCGCCGAGCATTTTAAAGTCTGCAATGATGGCTTTATTGTCCATTGTAAAGCTATGCAGTTTATAACTATTGCTTTCTTCATCCCAGTACAGCAGTCCAGTTGCGTTAAAAACCGCTTCTTCCTGTGATGCGCTATGTCCAATGCCATCTATTACTAGAATTGTTTTCCCTGCGCCCCAACGCACGAATTCCTTTTGCTTAAGTTCTAGTTTTTCTTGATTCGCTTGGTTGCTGATGGCAGGGCCTTCCCAGTGGCCGATCATCCAGCCTAAATCTTCGGCTATTTTATTTTGGGCGCTCATTTGAAGGCTAATGGCTATAAGTAATATTAGTGTTTTCATTGTTTTTATTTTTAGCAAATATAAACTAGTTTATAAAATAAACCAAATTTAACTTAAGCTGAACTTGCTTTCGAGAAAAATCTAATCATTCTCATTAGGTTTGTAAAAAATACCATCCATGCTCAT
>PZPB01000016.1 GCA_003045865.1 Bacteroidota bacterium
GTCCCGAACAAGAAAGCATTATCGAGAATTTTGTTCTCGCACAAGGAATCAAAATCCCAACCCTACGCGATGATCTTATCGACCATTTGTGTTGTGTGGTGGAGAGTGAGCTTGGAAAAGAGAAATCATTTGAACAGATATTAGACGAAGCCGTCAAAGATTTAGCTCCAAAGGGCCTGCAAGAAATTCAACATCAAACCATTTTTTTACTTAACTCTAAACGAATAATAGCTATGAAAAAAGTACTGTATTTCACGGGATTCATTGGCTCCTTAGCCTTAACAGCAGGAGTGACTTTTAAATTAATGCACTGGCCTTGGGCCAATGTTTTATTTATCATTGGATTTTTGTTTCTGCTTTTGATATTCATACCGCTGCTAGCCATTGACCGCTATAAAGTATCTCTTTCCAAAGCTGTTTCGGTGAAAACTAAAATTATCATGGGGGCCATTGCGGCTATAATTACAGGCCTATCTGGATTATTTAAAATGATGCACTTGCAAGGCGCCGATCTATTATTAATTTTTGGCGCCTTTATTTTTGCCTTTGGCTTTCTTCCCTTCTACTTCTTTACCATGTATAAAAAGTCAATATCTTAAATCCGACAATGAAGCTTAAAAAAAAAGCGACTGAGTTCAAGGATACTTGACAAAAAAAACTTCCGGGAAATTTCGGCAGAAAAAATGTCATCGCTAGCTACTAGATACTTAAACCTTTTTCACTAAGTTTGCAGCCCCAAAATTTACAATTAATTAACCGGGTCGGGAACCCTTTAACAATTAATCAATGGCAACGAGAATCAGATTACAGCGCCACGGACGTAAGAGTCGTCCAATTTTCACCATCGTAGTAGCGGATAGCCGTGTAAAACGTGATGGTAAAATTATCGAAAACTTAGGACAGTACAATCCTAACACCAACCCAGCTACTATCGATTTAAACTTCGATTCAGCTTTAAACTGGCTAATGACAGGTGCACAACCAAGTGATACTGCTCGTGCTATTTTAAGCTACAAAGGTGTACTTCACAAAAAACACCTTTTAGAAGGCGTTAAAAAAGGTGCCTTTGACGAAGCTGAAGCTGAAAAGCGTTTTGAAGCTTGGATGGGTGAAAAAGAAAACAAAATCGCCGCTAAAAGAGACGGCTTAACTCAAGCACAGCAAGAAGCTAAAACCAAAGCTTTAGACGCAGAGAAAGCAGCTAACGAAGCTCGTAAAGCAGCAGAAGCAGCAGCTCTTGCCGCAGAAAGCGCAGAAGCAGCTCCAGCTGAAGAAGCTAGCGAAGAAGCCGCTGAGGAAAGCACCGAAGCTTAATTTTAAAACTTGACTGATGCTTTTAGAAGAGTGTTTTCAACTCGGACACATCAGTCGCTTACATGGCTATAAGGGCGCAGTAGTAGCGTTTTTCGATACCGATCGCCCTGAAGCTTATACCACATTGGAATCAGTTCTTATCGAAAACGATGGAGAGCTGATTCCTTTTTTTATTGAAGAACTAAGCCGCAACTCTAAAGGTCATTTCATTCTTAAATTTGAAGACCTTGAACCAGATCAAGCGGAATCTTATATTGGCGCAGAACTCTATCTGCCGCTCAATCTTTTACCCCCCCTCAGCGGGAAGAAGTTTTACTTTCACGAAGTACTAAATTTTTCGGTTTACGATAAAAACGAAGGTCTAATCGGCACCTTAGAGGCCATGCTAGACAGCGGCGCTCAGCCACTTTTCAAGATTATTAATGACGAACAAAAAGAAATTTTAGTTCCTGCCATTGACGATTTTATCGAAAGCATCGAGCGTGAAAAGAAGGAAATTCATCTTCTTCTCCCCGAAGGACTTTTAGAGGTCTACTCCTAAAAGGAAAGCCCAAATTTACGCTCTGTAAAATGGCTAAGCAAAAACCTTTTCAGTTTAAGCAATTCAGCTTAGCCCACTCTCGCAGTGCTCAAAAAATCGGCACCGACTCGGTTATATTAGGATCTTGGCTTAAAGCCGAAAAAGCCGATACCATTTTAGATGTTGGCAGCGGCTGTGGTTTATTGGCCTTTATGATGGCGCAGAAATTCCCGCAAGCGCAAGTTTTAGGCATTGAACTAGACTTAGTTTCGTTTGAGGAAAGTCTTGAAAATTGTACTCACAGTCCTTTTAAAGAAAGAGTAAGCTTTATTCAATCCGATTTTACGCAATGGAGCAGACAAACGCTTTTCGACCTCATCGTTTCTAATCCTCCCTATTTTGAAAGTGGCCAGAATACCGAACGCCCCGCCCGTGATAATGCCCGTAGGCAGAAGAGCTTAAGTCATGCCATTCTGCTTAAGCAGATGAGCCAACTACTAACAAAAACAGGCAGTATTTACTTAGTACTCCCCCCTTTTGAGGCGGACAACTTTATAGACTTGGCCCATAAAGAAGGACTTTATCTTGCCCGTTTTTGTGAAGTGAAATCAAAGGCTGACAGCGCCACCAAACGCTGTTTATTTAGTTTAAGCCGACAGGCTAGCCGAACCCAAAATGAAGAACTAATTCTTTATTCCGAAGACGGTAGCCGCCATCCTCAGCATGCGAAGCTCACCCATGACTTTTATTTATAAACCTATTTCCCCGGCAAAGGCACATAGGTTTCATCATGGGGCACTTTAGGCCAGTCCCTTGCCGCCCACTTCTCTTTCGCTTCTTCAATAGTTTCCGCTTCCGAAGCGACAAAGTTCCAGTAAATGTGACGCTTTTCTGGCAAAGCTTCTCCCCCGAAGAAGATAATATGACTATCCGCTTCTAACGAAAGTTTGCAAACATCTTCCTCTTTAGAAACCAATAAGTTGCCCGCCTCTACTCTATTCTCGCAGGCATGGATAGCTCCTTTTACCACACAAATGCCAATCTCACCTTTCAACTTGCCGCTGAGATCCATTTCACTTGCGCCGGCCGATTTCAACTCTAGCATAAACAAAGGCGAATGCACTGGTACCAGCGACTTTTTGCCGAAAGCTTCTCCCGCAATAAGACGAAAATCTAAATCTCCTTCCTGCCAATGTGGTAATTCATTGGCCGAAAAGTGATGAAATGAAGGCGCTACTTTTTCGAACTCTTTAGGCAAAGCCACCCAAATTTGATAGCCATGCATTAAATATGAATCCGCCTCTCTCAATGCCAAAGGTGTTCGTTCGGTATGGCTTACGCCTGATCCGGCCACCATCCAATTAACAGAACCCGGACGAATGAGTTGTTTCGTGCCAGTACTATCGGCATGTTCAACTTCGCCACTTAAGAGATAGCTTAAGGTGGCCAGTCCAATATGCGGATGTTGATCTACATCCATAAATTTACCATTTCCCATTTGGGTTGGCCCCATGTGATCTATGAAAATGAAAGGCCCCACCATACGCTTCTTCCGAAAGGGCAGTAAACGCCCAACTATAAAATCGCCAATATCGCGACTGCGTTCAGGAATAATTAAATCGTTATTGGACATACAAACCTTTTTTACAAATTTATAGTCTGGCTCAGTTTCAAATTAAAGAATTGCAAGTATTTTCGTAAAAAATGAAGAGATGGGGATC
This sequence comes from Bacteroidota bacterium, assembly GCA_003045865.1. GTDB lineage: Bacteria > Bacteroidota > Bacteroidia > Flavobacteriales > Schleiferiaceae > Croceimicrobium. The sequence continues at coordinate 3,556 of PZPB01000016.1, forward strand.
TTTTGGATAATCTTAGTCAGTCTGTTTAAACCTGCACATGATTTTCATGTCAGTATTAGCCAGGCGGAGTGGGAAAACGGTTTGCTTAAATGCACGATTCGTGTATTTAGTGAAGACTTAGAAATGAGCTTGCAAAAGGATTTTGGCGCAGACTATCGCCTAGAAACTGCTTTAAAAGATGAGCGTTTAGCTAAATACGTATTAAAGCATTATGGCTTTCGCCAAGATGGCCAAATGCTTAAGGGCGAATTTGTAGGCATGGAAATCGAGAATGACTTAAGCTTTCTTTATTTACAATTTCCGCTTGAAAATGCACCCGCCTCATTAGATGTTTACAACCTTCTTTTTTTTGATAGCTTTGAAGACCAAAGTAATATTGTAAATGTTCAGTGCGGCGCTGTACTTCGCTCGGCATTTCTTTCGCCTCAAAAAAACACACAGATACTAGAATTTAAATAATGCATCCATTTACTAATTATCTGCGTTTAGGTTACGAGCATATTATCAGCTTAGCAGCGCTCGACCATATTCTATTTCTTATAGCCTTAATGGCCGTTTACCAAACTAAAAACTGGCTTAAGGTGGTAATTGCCGTTTCTTTTTTCACCCTTGGGCATTCGGTTACGCTTAGTCTTGGTGCCCTTGATGTGGTAAATATTGACCAAGGCTTAATCGAATTCCTAATTCCTCTAACCATTGTTTTTACTGCGCTACTCAATCTTACTAAATTTGGGCAGAACCAAAAAAGTAATTTCAAATATTGGATTGCCTTAAGCTTCGGTTTAATTCATGGCTTAGGTTTCTCCAACTACTACGATATGCTGGTGATGGGTGAAAGCAATTATTGGCAAGCCCTTCTTCCTTTTAACCTCGGTATTGAACTTGCGCAGTTATTAGTCGTTTTTGTGATGCTAATTATTATGGGCATTTACGGTTTCATGCTTAATAAGAAAATTAGGGATTGGAACCTGTTTATATCGGGCAGTGCCTTTGGTCTAGCTCTTATTATGTGCATTGAAAATTGGCCTTTCTAAATAAGGTAAGCATGGATTTTCAGACCTATAGCGCATTCGAAAATGATGCGAAGTATAACAAAGCAGCTCAAGCTTGGCAGGCAGTTTTAAAGTCAATCGAGCCCTTCACTTTAAGTGAAACGAGCTTAAGCACCATTGCTACTTACAATAAATTGCATGCGGAGTCTCCCGATGTGAAAATTGCTTTTAAAAACCTACAAAAAGCCAACATAGCCTTGCAGCAGTCTTTAGTAAAGAACGACAAGCTTTTCCGCAAGAATTACAACCGTGATGTTTGGATCGCCTTAGGTGTAGGCTGTATTGGTGTTGGCCTTGGTGCCGCCTTGGGCTCTGCTTTAGGATCTATGGCCTACATTGGTTTAGGTATGCCTATCGGCATGCTAATAGGAATTTTAATCGGCCGCTCTATGGATCAAAAAGCAGAAAAAGAAGGCCGAGTTTATTCCATCAATTCGTAAATCACCAAGCCGCTACGCAGCTTTGGTTCGATGTAGGTACTTTTAGGTGGCATAATTTTGCCTTTATCGCTCACCTCTTTTATTTGCTCCATACTTACAGGGAAGAGGCTAAAAGCAAGATGATAAGCACCTGAATCTACCGCTTGCTCTAATTTTTCTAAACCGTGTACTCCGGGTACAAAATCCACCCTATCATCTGATTTGAGATCGGCGATATTAAAAATTGGCGCTAAAATATTGCGACTCAAAATTTCCGCATCTAAATGCCCAACTGCATCACTGGGATCAAAGCTGCCCATTTTAGGACTCAGTTTAAACCACTCTCCTTGTATATACATGCCCATTTCATGTAACTTCTGAGGATGAAAAGTTTCATTCCCTTTGGGTTCAATATGAAAAACACGATTTAACTCCCTTAGTATTTGCTCTTTCGATTTACCGCTATCATTGATCACTAAACGATTAAAATCGTAAATCTTCATTTGCTCCTCACCAATCAAAAAAGCCATAAAGTATTGGTGTAAATCACCTTCTACTCCCCTTTCATCCAAACGATTTGCCAATAAAGCCGAACTAGCTGAGCGATGATGACCATCGGCAATGTATAAAGCCTCTTGATCTTTAAATGCCGCGGTAATTACGGCACAATCATTCGCTTCGGTAATAGGCCACAAACGATGGTATACCTTATCTGTACTAGTAAATTCGTATTCGGCGCGTAATTCTTCGTATCGTGCAAAAAGCTGATTTAATTTAAAGCTATCCTGATAAACCAAAAGAACTGGCTCCGCATTAAAGGTGGTATGCTCCAGATAATCCGTAAACATTTCTTCGCGCACACTTAAAGTGTTTTCATGCTTTTTAATACGCCCTTCAACATAATCGTTCACGCTTACCGCCGCAATTATTCCAATGTACTCATTGCCATCCTTCACTTGGCTGTAGAGATAATAAGCCGCCTCTTTGTCTTTATGAAAAATCCCTTCCTCACACCAATCTAAATAGGCCGACTTCACTAAATCGAACTTCTCTTTCGAAGAAACCATTTTACGCACGGTCGCAGGATTTATAACGTGCATAAAAGTGAAAGGATTGTTACTGAGTTTATCATCCAACTCCTCATCGGTATAGCTATGATACGATCGAGTTGCAACTAAATATGCTTTATCGCGGGGTGGCCTACTGGCCCGAAAGGGACGGATAGTTATCATGCTACGAAATTAGACATTCAGCACTTAATTCTTAATTTTAGCCCCACATAAATAGCGCATGAATTTCCTCTCCGACGATTTAGAAAATTACCTCAGCCAGCACCACGACCCCGATGAAGATCTTTTGGCCGAATTAAACCGGCAAACGCATCTAAAAATTCTGCAGCCACGCATGCTAAGCGGACCTTTACAAGGGCGCTATCTTTCTTTTTTAAGTAAGCTTTTAAGCCCCGAGCGGATTTTAGAAATTGGCACCTATACCGGATATTCCGCCCTTTGCTTGGCCGAAGGTCTCGCTCCTTCGGGCAGATTGCATACCATTGAAATTAACGATGAGCTAGAAAATTTCACGCAATCTTTCTTTAATCGTTCCGCTTATGCAGATAAGTTACAACTACATATTGGGGATGCGCTAGAGATTATCGATGGGCTAAAAGAACCTTGGGACTTAATTTTCATAGATGCCGATAAACCGCGCTACCTCAATTATTACGAAAAGTTAATTCCGCAATTAAAAAGTGGTGCTGTAATTTTAGCCGACAATGTTCTATGGAGTGGTAAGGTTTTAAAAGAACCCGATCCGAGAGACGAAAGCACTTTGGCCCTTTTAGAATTTAATCGTTTTGTACAGGCTGATGATAGAGTTGAAAACTTACTCTTGCCCTTACGCGATGGCCTTATGTGTATTCGGAAAAAATAATTAAACGCATCTGCGAAAAGCAAAAAAATGAAAAAATTAATCGCCTTACTTGTTTGCAGTTTTAGCTTGCAGGCCCAAAATGTTTTGATTGGAGAGTCTAGTCTTTTATTGGGCAGAGGCTATTGCGAACCCAGTATTACCATTAATCCTCAAAATCCCGCAAACGTTGTTGCTGCCTGCATTTTGGATAAAGTATTCTATTCTAACGACAGCGGAAAAACTTGGCAAGAAGATGAGCTAGAGTCGCCCTATGGTGTTTGGGGCGATCCCGTTTTACTTAGCGATACCGCGGGTAATCATTATTATTTCCACCTCTCTGATCCTACTGGGGAAAACTGGAGTAGCGAGGAAATCTTAGATAGAATTGTCGCCCAAAAAAGTATCGATGGCGGTAAAACGTGGAGCGAAGGAACTTATATGGGATTGAATCATCCGAAAGATCAGGATAAGCATTGGGTCGCCTTAGATCCCAATAATAACAATATTTACACCACGTGGACCCAATTTGATGATTACGGTAGTGAAGACTCAACTGCCCAAAGTAATATTCTGTTTTCACGATCAACAGACGCGGGTGAAACCTGGTCTGAGGCATTGCAGATCAACCAAATTCCCGGCACTTGCCGCGATGATGATAGCACCACAGAAGGCGCCGTTCCCGCGGTAGGTCCTGATGGCACCATTTACGTTTCTTGGGCATTGAACGAGAAACTTTATTTTGACCGATCTAGCGACGGCGGAAAAACTTGGCTTGCCGAAGATAAAATAGTAGCTGAACAACCTGGCGGCTGGGATATTGATGTTTACGGAATTTCTCGCGCCAATGGCATGCCCGTTACGGTTTGCGACTTAAGTGATAGCGAATACTCGGGTAGACTTTATATCAATTGGGTTGACGATAGAAATGGTAATTATGATGTTTGGGTAATTAGCAGCGACGATGATGGCGATACTTGGACAGAAGCATTGACAATAAACGATGACCTAGACTCGGCCGACCAATTTTTTAGCTGGCTTTGCGTGGACCAGAGCAATGGCAGTCTATACGCCGTATTTTACGATCGTCGCGGTTTGGAGGGTTTACTCGAAACAGATGTTTACCTAGCTTCGAGCCAAGACGGTGGTAAAACCTGGAAGAACGAAAAAATAAATGAGGAAACTTTTAGAACCATACCAGCGGTTTTCTTCGGCGATTACAATCACATTAGCGCCCACAATGGCATGGTGCGTCCTATTTGGACCGCAATTTATGGCGGAAGGATGGGGATTTATACCAGCCTCTTACAATTTAGCGCCGAATAGAATAAAGACCTTTTGCGCTTTTACCAAGCGTATTCTTTTTTAATAGTAGAAAAAAAGAAGAGCAAGTATTTCCCATTATCTAGATGCCAGCCTAAGTGCCTACGAATCCTTAACTTCGCGGCAAGCCAAAAATAAATTCACAATTGGTCACAGTCGCCAATCCTATTATGAACTCTTCACCTACCCTCCCCAATAAGCACAGTCGTTTACTTATAATTTCTACCAGCAAAATTCACGGCTCAGAGTATATGGAATACATTGCTGAGGAAGTGAAAGATTTCTTGGGTGATAAAAGAGAGCTGCTCTTTATCCCCTATGCTCAGCCAGGTGGAATTTCTTATGATGAGTATACCAGCTATCCAAAAGAGGCTTTAAAAAACTTTGGAATTACCGTAAAAGGAATACATGAATACCCATCTGCCCCCGAGGCGGTGGCGCAAGCGCAAGCCATTTTTACCGGAGGCGGCAATACTTTTTTACTGCTAAAAACCCTTTATGAGCAAGGTCTTATTGGCCCTTTGCGGGATGCGATCTCTAAAGGAACACCTTATATGGGTAGCAGTGCCGGTAGCAATATCACGGGCTTAAGCATTGGTACCACTAATGATATGCCTATTGTTTACCCTCCTTCTTTTGAAGCCTTACAATTTTTACCCTTTAATATTAATCCCCACTATCTAGACCCCGATCCAGATTCTAAGCATCAAGGTGAGACTCGCGAAACCCGAATTAATGAGTTTCATGGTCTAAATACCCAAAAGGTTATTGGCCTACGCGAAGGAAGTTGGCTGCGAGTGGAAGGCCAACAAATTATTTTAAAAGGTCAGCATTCTGCCCGTCTTTTTGAAGCTGGAAAGGAAGCACAAGAGCTTGCCCCGGCTGACATCAGTGCGGCTTTAATGTAAGCAATGAAGGCCCATCAGTTTATCGAATTACTGATGCCCCTCGCTGATCCTGATTTCGCGGAGGGACTAAAACGCTTCGGTATTCCCAACAAGCAGGCATTAGGCTTGCGCATGCCGCAGCTTCGTGAAGCGGTAAAGCCCTTTAAAAAAAACAAAGCCTTAGCACAAGAGCTTTATCAAATGCCCATTCATGAAGCGAAATTGGCCGCGGGCATGATTGATGACCCGAAAGAACTTAGTTTGCCGGATGCCGAAATCTATTGGCAGGGGTTTTATAGTTGGGATTTGGTCGATCAGTTTTGTAATGGTCTTTTGGTCCAAACTAGCTTTGCCCACAGCTTACCATTTCTATGGACTCCGGCCCTAGAAGAATATCAAAGACGAGCGGGCATTGTGATGATTGTAGCCATTGCCTTGCATCATAAAAAAATGCCTGATCGGGAAATTGCCCAATTTTACCCTTTACTAAAAGAATACATTTTTGATGAACGAAATTTTGTGCGCAAAGCCATTTCTTGGGCCTTGCGTACCATTGGTAAGCGCAGTTTGTTTTTGAACACTGAAATTCAAAATCTCATTAAAGAGGAGTGGATGGATAGTGAAGGGAAATTTAAGTTTTGGGCCGCCGGCGATGCTTATCGCGAGATAAGTCAAGAAAAATACCTCAGGCGACTTAGATCTAAAGCCCTAAAACAAAGAGCGAGTAATATCCCCTCCTAGCCTGCTCTTCCTGCTACTTAAGCAGCAACACTAAAAACCTCTTGGTTAATCTTTATTTCTATTTTGGTTCCAATAAAAATACTGAGGCTTTTCGCTAATCCTTACCTTCTGCTCAAATGCATTAAGTAAATTTGTGGCTTAACTATTCATCATGAGTGATAATAAGCGCACTGCACTACTAATTTTAGATGGTTGGGGCATTGCCCGCAATAAAAATGTTTCCGCAATAGATCAGGCAAAAACCCCTTTTGTTGATTCACTATATCATAACTATCCAAACACTAGATTACAAGCATCCGGCTTGGCCGTTGGTTTACCCGAGGGGCAGATGGGGAACAGTGAAGTTGGCCACATGAATTTAGGCGCTGGTCGTATTGTTTACCAAGATTTAGTGCGCATAAATTTGGCCGTAGAAAACGGCAGTATTGCCAAAGAGCCGGTTTTAGAAGAGGCCTTTGCTTATGCTAAAAAGGAAGGGAAAAAAGTACATTTTATGGGCTTACTTTCCGATGGTGGTGTGCACTCGCATATCCAGCATTTAAAAGGTTTGCTTAGCGCTGCTGCAGATGCCAAATTAAATGATGTTTTCGTTCATGTATTTACGGATGGTCGTGATACCGACCCTCAAGGCGGATTGGGCTATATTGCAGATTTAGAAGAGCACTTATCCAAAACTACGGGCAGTATTGCCTCGATAGTAGGACGTTATTTTGCCATGGATCGCGATAAGCGCTGGGAAAGAGTTAAAAAAGCCTACGATGTAATGGTTCATGGTAAAGGCCTTGAAAGCGCATCTGCGAAAGCGGTATTAGAAACAAGCTATGCGGCTGGAATAAGTGATGAATTTATTGAGCCTGCCATCTTAAATAAAGCAGGAACTATTGCCGAAGGTGATGTAGTACTATGCTTTAACTTCCGTACCGATCGCGGTCGCCAAATAACCACCGCGCTTACGCAAGAAGCTTTCCCCGAGCAGGAAATGAGTCCTTTAAATTTGCACTACGTAACCATGACACGTTACGATGATACCTTCAAAAAGGTACATGTGATTTACGAAAAAGACAACCTAAGCGAAACTCTTGGTGAAGTATTAGAAGGCGCTGGAAAAACCCAGGTGCGCATTGCGGAAACAGAAAAATATCCGCACGTTACTTTCTTCTTTTCGGGCGGCCGCGAAAACGAATTTAAAGGCGAAAGACGCTTAATGGTTTCCTCTCCCAAAGTGGCTACTTACGACTTACAACCCGAAATGAGTGCCTATGAAGTGCGCGACACGATTATCGAAGATATTAATACCAACACACCTGATTTTATTTGTCTAAATTTCGCTAACCCAGATATGGTGGGGCATACAGGCGACATGAACGCGGCAATTATTGCTTGCGAAACGGTAGATGCTTGCGCAGAAGCGGTGGTAAAAGCGGGACTGGTAAAAGACTATACTTTCATTATTTTAGCCGACCATGGTAACGCCGATTGTATGCGCAATGATGATGGTAGTCCTAACACGGCCCATACAACCCAACCGGTACCATGCTTTTTAGTGGGCAATGCAGTTAATTCTATCCAATTACACAAAGGTGTTTTGGGCGATGTTGCTCCCACATTATTAGATTTATTATCAATTAACAAACCGGATGCTATGACCGGCAAATCGTTAATTATATGATTTCAGAAGACTCTAAAATTATCGCCGTAGATTTTGACGGCACCATTGTAGAAGATATGTTTCCCGAAATTGGTAAGCCAAAAGTATTTGCTTTCCAAACTTTAAAAATGCTTCAAAAAGATGGCCATAGATTAATTCTTTGGACCTATCGCTACGGTCGTAAGCTTAATGAGGCGGTGAATTTTTGTCGCGAAAATGGCATTGAATTTTATGCCGTAAATAAGAGCTTCCCAGAAGAGATTCTTAATGAGAGAGAAGCTAGCCGAAAAATTAGTGCCGACATTTTTATCGATGATAGAAACCTGCAGGGCTTTCCAGGTTGGGGAGAAGTTTATCAAAAAATTGGTAATAAGGAACAAGAAACCGTTAACAACGTTAAACCGAAAAAGAAAGGCTTCTTTAAATTTAAATGATAAAGTATAAAAGTCCTGCGGAAATTGAAAAACTCCGCGCTGCGGCTCTCGTCGTAAGCAGAACTTTAGGCATGATTGCCAAAGAAATAAAACCGGGCGTAAAACCCGTTGATCTTGACCGTAAAGCCGAAGAATATATCCTTTCCCAAGGAGCTAAACCCGGTTTTAAAGGTTTATACGGCTGCCCTAGCACCTTACTTATTTCTAAAAACGAAACCGTTGTTCACGGCTTACCAACCGACATTCCCTTGGTGGAAGGCGACATTGTAAGTGTTGATTGCGGTTCTATTTTAGATGGTTATTATGGCGATCACGCCTACACCTTTGAAGTGGGAGCAGTAGACCCAGCGGTGAAAAAATTACTAGACGTAACCAAAGAATCGCTTTACCTCGGTATTGCTGCTTTTAAAGCAGGCAACCGTTTAGGTGATATTGGTAACGCTATTCAGCAACATGCCGAAAAGCATGGTTATGGTGTTGTGCGTGAATTGGTTGGGCATGGTATCGGCACGAAATTACACGAAGATCCGCAAGTGCCTAATTACGGAAAACAAGGCAAAGGTAAATTGCTTAAAAATGGCATGACACTCGCTATTGAACCCATGATTACCATGGGAACTTTTCGCGTTAAGCAACTAAGCGATGGCTGGACTATTAATACGGTAGATGGAAAAATGGCGGCTCACTTTGAGCACGACGTGGCCATGGTTGATGGAAAACCCGAAATATTATCCACCTTCGATTATGTATATGAAGCCTTGGGCATAAATCCAGAAGATGATAAAATCAGCATTTAAATTTGCGCTTAACACCATTCCGCGGCCCCTACTTATTCGTTTAAGCTACGCCGCGGCACCTTTATTAGCACTTTTTTACCGTGGCAACAAATTCGAAGATCCCATCGATGGCCGCAAATACCGCAAGCTATTGCCTTATGGCTACAAAGGCCGTCAGCGCGAAAATGCTTTAGCCCCTGCCTCGCTTTCGCTAGAAAGACATCGTCTGCTTTGGCTTTATCTTAAAACACGTACCGATTTCTTCAAAAAGCCGCAGTATTTATTGCATATCGCACCAGAACAATGTTTTTATGGTCGCTTTCGCAAGATGAGTAATTTACAATATCTCACGGCCGATCTAGATTCTCCCATCGCTGATGTGAAGATGGATATCCACAATATTCAATACGACGATAATACCTTCGATGTAGTATTTTGTAATCACGTTTTGGAGCACGTAAATGACGACCAACAATGTATGCGCGAATTATGTCGTGTGTTAAAACCGGGAGGTTTAGCCATTATGCAAGTTCCTTTTGAAAAGGGCCGCTTGCTTACAGATGAAGACCCAAGCATCACTGATCCGGAAGAACGTATTCGTCGTTTTGGGCAGTATGATCATGTACGCGTTTATGGTAAAGATTATTCCGAGCGATTGATTAAGGCAGGTTTCAAGGTCGATCCAATCGACTTCTCTCAAGAACTAAAAGTAGAAGAGCATAAAAAATATGCGCTAATGCCCGGAGAGATTCTTTATGTCTGCTCCAAATAAGATTTAAGAAATTCAAAAGACAAAGGTCGAACTCCAATTGCGGGTTCGACCTTTGTCTTTTAAGGGAATAATGCCTTTGACTAATAGCCTTGATAAGCTATTTCCTTTTCATTAAAAACAATTTCATTGGCCGCTAACTCTTCAAGCATAGGCTTATAAATCTCTTTAGTAATGGGGATTTGCACACCCGGAGTTTTGATATTTCCATTTAAGATATGACGGGTGGCAATGGCCACTGGCAAACCAACCGTACGTGCCATGGCCGTATCCTTCGAATTTCTACCGATGGTTACCATACTCGATTCTATCATGTGCAATTCGCCCGCGAGCTCGTAGCCAAATTTGTGATACATCACAATCATATCTTTATCCTCTTTCTCCAATTGCCATTTGTCTTGCAATATTTTTTGTAGAACCTCAGCGGGAGTAGGTTTGTGCAAGCCAATTTTGGTATCGCTAAAAATCCCAAGCCATTTAAGCTTATCCATTACGTCGCTATCTTGCGGAATGTTCAAATAATGCATTAGTTTCAACTCCACAGAATCGTGGGGGTTGTAGGCGAGAAAAAGGTTAGTGAAATCGCGGTAAGTTTTATTCTCACAATCTTCCAAACGATACGAATCGTCGGTCATACCTAATTTCACGAAAACATCCCAAGCACGGCAAAAGCCTGGTCTGCGTAAGGTGCCACGATAAATAGTAGGAATTTCATTGAGGCCATAAACTTCACGATAATTAAGAGAATCGCGGTTGGCATAACCTTCAAATCGGCCAAAGCCATCCACTTCGATTATCTCAGTGCGACGGAATAAGTGATGATAGGGAATGTATTTATAATTGCCCTCCTGTTTAAATTTCACCGCTCCCCCAGAACCCGCTAGAACCACATTACGTGGGTTCCAAGTAAATTTATAGTGCCAAGGGTTGTTGTCACTTTCGGGAGCGATTAAACCGCCGGTAAAGCTTTCGAAAAGTTTCATTTCTCCGCCTTTGGCTTTAATCTCGTCAAGAATTTTCATGGCGCTCAAATGATCAATACCTGGATCTACCCCAATCTCATTTATTAACACTACCCCTGCATCTTTAGCACGCTGATCGAGGGCTTTCATTTCTGCGCTGATATAAGATGCCGTAACCATATGCTTACCTAAGGCAATGCAATCGCTTGCTACCGATATGTGCATATGTGCGGGCAACATAGAAATTACCAAGTCGGCCTTAGATATAGCAGCGACGCGGCTGATCTCGTCGTTTACATCAAACTGCATCGCCTCCATTCGAGGGTGATCGCCTGCTTTTTCTTGCGCTAATTCGTAAGATTGATCAGCGATGGTTACCCGCCAATCTTCACTGGATGCGTGCTTTTTAAGGTACTCAACTAAAGAATATGTTGAGCGGCCTGCTCCAATTAAAAGTATACTTTGCATAGTTTATAAGTCAATGGCGACAAATTTAAAATTATAGAAAGGTGTTTTACCTTTGAGGGAATTTAATTTTGGAATGACGCAAAATACTAGGCTTTTCCTACTGCTCTTCTTTATGCCCATTTGCCTAAGCGCACAAATAAGCCTTATGCTAGAGGATGAAACCAAAACTGGTTTTAAACTGGTGATTGATGGTTACTTACAAAATGAGCAATCCCTTAAAAAAGTGAATTTGCAAAAACTTGAGGCAGGCAAACATGAACTAATTTTCTTAATGGATGATGGGCAAGATTTGCGGAGAAAAATAAATTTGGAACAGCCCGCCAATTATCAATACGTGCTGCACCACAATTATAAAGGTGAACGGAAACTACGTTTTCGCGGATCTTATTCTAAACTAAGTCAAAACGCTTTGGTATTAGATTTCAACCGCAAAACGGAATACCAAGATGTCACCAAGATCATCGCAGTGATAGATAGTTTGCCTCATTTCAGGTCTAAACCCGATTCAGCTGTCGTTCTTAAACAAACTGAAGTAAGTACGATCAAAGACAGCTCAAACAATGCCGTTACCACCTTCGTTATTACCGACCCAAATTCTGAGCTTAAAGAAAAGATTAGCCCTCTTGGCACTTTTGCGCAAGCAGATTCGATAGTCGAAAAAACGCCTATTAAAGAGACATCTACCGAAAGGAGCCAAAGCGAAAGCGCCTTTAGTGCACTACAAAATAGCATTCAGCTTAATAGCTTTGAATTCGACAAAATTCAGATGATTGAAGAGTTTCTGGCCGCGGAAAAAATAAAACCACTTCAATTGGAAACTGTCCTTAATGATCTGAAATACGACCAAAGCCGTTTACAAGTTTTAAAAACTGCGGTAAGTAAACAAGCCGAACTTAAAGGCCATAAAGCGCTCTTTCTCGTAACACTAGATTACGAACTTAGCCGTAAAAAAGCAGAAACATTTTTCCAATGACAATACATCGTTCTACTCTTGCTTGGGCAGCTGCCTTTGCTGCTATAGCCGTAATTTTAGGTGCCTTAGGAGCGCATGCCCTTAAAGGTCAACTATCTGCCGAAAGTTTAGAAAGTTTCAAAACAGGAGTGCGCTACCAAATGTGGCATGCCTTAGCGCTTGCTTTCCTAGCTTTATTACCCTCAAAAGAGTTTGGACTAAGGTGGACTAAAACCCTATGGATTTTTGGAATAATTCTTTTTTCTGGCAGTATTTATTTATTAAGTATTGCGCCTATTTTTGATTTTAATTTCAGGTTTTTAGGGCCGATTACTCCCCTTGGTGGAATCGCCCTCATTTTAGGGTGGATAGTACTGTTTTTCAAATCGTTAAGAGCTCCCAATAATCCTTAGTGTACTTTTTACGCTAAGGAAAAGTGCTTATTTTTATCGATTAAAGAGAGCGATAAGCGGCAATAAGTATTAATTTTGCAGCGTAGAATTATTGCCAATTAAAACGCAACACTAGTATGTTCAAAGAAGTGAAACCAAGCCACTCCTCTCTCGAGCAATATGGGATTAAGAATGCCAAAGCCCTTTGGAACCTATCCCCAGAAGATTTAACCAAAATTACTGTTGAGAACAATCTCGGTGAAATTGCCGACAGCGGTGCTTTGTCAATTGACACCGGTGAGTTTAAAGGTCGCTCTCCTCTTGATAGATTTATTGTAAAAGATAGCATTACCGCCGACTCTGTGTGGTGGGGTAATATCAATATTCCCTTTGAGCCTAATCATTACGATGCTCTAAAAACAAAGGTGATGGACCATTTAAGCGGTCAGGAACTTTATGTAAGAGATGTGTATGCTTGTACAGATGAAAGATACCGCATGAAAATCCGTGTAATCACGGAATTACCATGGTCTAATCTATTCGCTAGCAACATGTTTATTGAGCCAAGCGACGCAGAGCGTGAGACCTTCGAACCAGAATGGATTGTTTTCAATGCTCCACGTTTTCAGGCGGAAGCTGAAAAAGATCATACCCGTCAGCATAACTTTGCCATTCTTAACTTTAGTGATAAAGTGGCACTAGTTGGTGGCACTGGTTATACAGGTGAAATTAAAAAGGGAATTTTCTCTGCTTTAAATTTCATCTTACCGCACCAAAAGAATGTACTAAGTATGCACTGCTCGGCCAACGTTGGTAAGGATGGTGACACTGCTCTTTTCTTCGGACTTTCCGGTACGGGTAAAACTACTTTAAGTGCTGATCCTAATCGTAGGTTAATCGGTGACGATGAGCACGGTTGGACCTCTGATGATGTTATCTTCAATTTTGAAGGTGGCTGTTATGCTAAAGTTATTGACCTAAGCGAAGAAAAAGAACCCGATATTTTCCATGCTATTAAGCCAGGTGCTCTTTTAGAGAACATCATCTTTAAGCCTGGGACTAAAAATGTTGACTTTGAAGATAGCAGTAAAACGGAGAATACTCGTGTGAGCTACCCCATTGATCACATTGAAAATATTCAACCTAACTCTATCGGAGAAAACCCCAAAAACGTATTCTTCCTTACTTGTGATGCCTACGGAGTTTTACCTCCCATCTCTAAATTAACGCCTGGCCAAGCCGCTTTCCATTTTATTAGTGGCTATACTGCTAAAGTAGCCGGTACCGAAGAAGGTATTACCGAGCCAGTGGTTGCTTTCTCCGCTTGTTTTGGCGCCCCTTTTATGCCTTTACACCCGACCAAATACGCTGATTTGCTAAGCGCTAAAATGCAGCACTCACATGTAAATGTTTGGTTGATAAACACCGGCTGGTCTGGTGGCCGCTACGGTGTAGGAAGTCGTATGAAATTGAAATATACTAGAGCGATGATCACAGCAGCCTTAAACGGCGAGCTTGACAACGTAGAATTTAAAAATCACGAAGTTTTTGGTTTAGCAATGCCAACTGAATGCCCTAATGTTCCGCAAGAAATATTGTTTCCACGCAATACTTGGGCAGACAAAGACGCTTACGATGATACCGCAAATAAACTAGCCGAAAAATTTGTTAAGAATTTCGAAAAATTTGCAGACAACGCCAGCGATGAGATTTTAGCTGGCGCTCCGAAAATTACTGGAAAAGTGGGTTAATAGATTTTTCAGAATAAAAGCCCTGTGATTATTAATCACGGGGCTTTTTTTATTTCCTTTACCAAAACTATTCTTGGCCTTTCAGGATTAATGACGCGCACCGCAAAAACCATAAATCATTCTGGTTGGCTTTTAATGATCTTCGGACTAACCTTGATTATCGTACCAGAACAGGTTATGATATTTTTTTGGAAAGACCTTGTTGCTAATTATTGGCTAAGAACCCTAGGTTATTTTATTTTCATAGAAGGATTGGTAAGCTATAAAAGTTCCTTTTACGAAGTGGGTGGACTTTATCGCTGGATTATCAATTACCGATTATTGCAGCCCGCGTTTTTCATTACGATGCTAATTTCCGACTTTGCCAACCCAGGACTAATGCTTTATTCTACCGCAGAACTGGTGCTGGGTATTTATTCCTTTCTCGCTTATAAGCAAGATCATGCTTAGATACTATTTCTAGCGCGACCTAATTTGGCCACCTCAGTTGGATGTAAAATCAGGCCTAAGACCTCTTATAAATAGTGGGTGTTAAACCGAAAAAGTGAAGCAATAACAGGCTATTGTAAACGGCTCAGGCGCGAGCAGTTTATGCATCTTAGCGAAAGCGATTACAATAAATCGTTGGCTAAATTGGCTAATTCCGAACGCTCCCCTTTCTCTAATAAAACATGAGCAAACAAGTGATTGCCTTTTACCTTGTCTATTAGATAGCTCAAACCATTGGACTGCTCATCTAAATAGGGAGTATCAATTTGCCTTACATCGCCAGTAAAGATAAATTTAGAATTCTCGCCCGCTCGCGTAATTATCGTTTTCACTTCATGAGGGGTGAGGTTTTGCGCTTCATCTACAATAAATATTACATTCGACAAACTTCTACCGCGGATATAAGCCAAGGGCGTTACCAATAACTTTTCCGAATTCACCATTTCGTCAATCTGTTTAAACTCCTTATCAGACTCATTAAATTGGTTTTTTATAAACTTGAGATTATCCCATAAAGGTTGCATGTAAGGATTAATCTTTGCCTTCATGTCGCCTGGTAAAAAGCCTATGTCTTTATTGCTTAAGGGTACAATCGGTCGGGCCAGATAGATTTGCTTATACTCACGTCTCTGCTCTAAAGCGCCGGCCAAAGCTAAAAGGGTTTTACCCGTTCCTGCCACTCCACTTAAGGTAACTAACTTCACTTCCGGATTAGAGATGGCGTGCAAAGCAAAAGTCTGTTCGGCATTACGCGGTTTAATACCGTAAAAACTCTTTTTCTCTACTTGATCGAGCGACATTTTATGCGCATCATAAAAGGCTAAGGTGCTACTTTTCTCGCCTTTCAAAATATAAAAGTGATTGTTTTCGGCCTTAAAATCGCTTTGTTCCTTTAATACCTCATCTATAGCAATGCTATGCGCCTTATACAAGCTGTCGATTATTTTTTGATCAAAAGACTCAAGGGATGATTTACCAGTATAGAGTTCGGCTACATCTTTAATTTTACCAGTTTCATAATCCTCAGCAATCACATTTAAAGCCTTGGCCTTGAGACGTAAATTAATGTCTTTGGTTACTAAAATGACTTTACGATTCTTTTCCTTTAAGGCGAGGTTGATGGCTGCATTGAGGATTTTATGATCATTCTTATTCGCGCCGAAAATTTGCTGTGCATCGGTATCGGTGGCACGAGTATCCATTATTACTTTAAACTTCCCTTTGCTGCCGCCGTTTAAAGAAATCCAGTCGTTAATGTTTTTCTCCCCCGCTTTTTTATCAAGCAAACGAATAAACTGACGCGCCTCATAATTCTTGGTATCACTGCCTTTTTTAAACTCATCCAACTCCTCTAAAACCGTAATGGGAATCGCCACATCATGCTCATCGAAGTTCATAATAGAATTATGATCGTAGAGAATAACCGAGGTATCAAGCACAAATATTTTACGTGTCTTTTTCTTGCTTAACTTAAAATCTGCAGACGTTTTGGCTTTTACAGGCATAAAGGAAATTTTAAATAAATATTCCCTTAAATCTAAGAATTGTTCTGCCCCTTCTCACAAGGAGCAAAAGCGATCTATTCACATTTTGAATTTTAAAATGTTGATAAACAGAATAAAAGCTTAATCTACCTTTAACTAAGAAGCAATATTAAGGAGCTAAATTCCCCGATTAACCCAATGCAAATGTTCACTGCAACGAGTGCTTAAAACACCGCTTTTGCTATCGCTTCAATATTATCAGGCTTACCCATAGAGTAAAAATGTATGGCAGGAGCTCCCGCCGCTTTTAGCTCTTTTGCCTGTGCAATACCCCATTCTATTCCAACTTGCCGTACTTCTAAATTAGTTTTGCAGTTGATTATCGCTTTCACTAAATCATCTGGCATATCTACCTTAAAGAAATGTGGTAAAAAGCTAAGATGCTTTTTGGTGGCTACCGGTTTTATGCCGGGGATTATTGGCACATTAATTCCTGCCGCCCGACAGCGATCCACAAAATCAAAATACTTCTGATTGTCGAAAAACATCTGAGTAATGATATAATCTGCGCCCGCGTCAACCTTAGCTTTTAGGTTTTCAATATCATTGTTTAGGCTAGGTGCTTCGTAATGCTTTTCGGGGTAACCCGCTACGCCAATACAGAAATTGCTAGGATTACTGTTCTGCAGTTCTTCTTCTAAATAACGCCCTTCATTCATGGCTTTTATCTGTTTAACCAAGTCGGAAGCATAAGTATGTCCATCTGCCTCGGGAGCGAAAAGGGTTTCATTTTTCATGCTATCGCCACGCAGAGCTAAAACATTTTTAATCCCTAAAAAGTCGAGATCAATAAGGGCATTCTCTGTGTCTTCCTTGCTAAAACCTCCGCATAAAATATGAGGGACGGTGTCTACTCCATAATGACTATGCAAAGCCGCGCAAATCCCAACCGTACCCGGTCTTTTCTTTACCACCTTCTGCTCTAGTAATCCGCTAGGTAAGCGCTTATAAACCACTTCCTCCCGATGATAAGTAACATTAATAAAAGGGGGCTTAAACTCCATTAAAGGATCAATAACGGAGTAAATATCCTCAATCTTCTGTCCTTTAAGCGGTGGTAATATTTCAAAAGAGAATAAGGTACTCTCTGCTTTTTCTATGTGTTCCGTAATCTTCATTTCACTAATAATTTAAATTGGGGCGCAACCATTTCTCCGCCTTTTCTACCCTAATCCCTTTCCTTGTCGCGAAGTCCTCTACTTGGCTACGATCGATTTTCCCTAAACCAAAATACTTACTTTCAGGATGGGCGAAATAGTAACCACTAACCGCTGCGGTAGGGGTCATCGCCAAGCTTTCGGTTAAAGCCATTCCTATTTCCTCCGGTTTTAATAATTTAAAAATGGTCAATTTTTCGAGGTGATCCGGACAAGCGGGATAACCCGGCGCCGGTCTAATGCCGCGATAATTTTCTTTAATTAAATCTTCGGTGCTCAAATTCTCATCGCTAGCGTAAGCCCATATCTCTTTACGAACTTTCACATGTAAGGCTTCCGCCAGAGCCTCTGCCAATCGATCGGCTAATGCTTTGAGCATAATACTCTTATAATCGTCGAGTTCCGCTGTAAAACGTTCAATGTGCTTTTCAATCCCCAAACCTGCCGTTACCGCAAAAGCCCCTACATAATCTTGAATTCCACTTTCCTTAGGGGCAATAAAATCGGCTAAAGCCAGGTTGGGCTGTCCTTTTGCTTTTTGGGTTTGCTGTCTTAGGGTCCTAAACATTTCGCTTTCGCTAGATGCGTTTTTAAGTTCAATATCGTCGTGATTAACACTATTTGCCTCCCAAATGCCATATACCGCCTTAGCTTGCAGCCAATCTTCTGCAATGATTGTATCGAGCATTTCTTGCGCATCTGCGTAAAGCGCATTAGCCTCTATACCCACTACCTCATCTTCGAGAATACGCGGAAATTTGCCGTGCAATTGCCAAGTTTGGAAGAAAGGTGTCCAATCGATAAAGTCGCGTAATTCAGCCAAAGAGATATTATCCCATATAAAAACACCTAATTCCTTGGGCTTTACAATTTGCTGGGCATTAAAATCTAATTGTAGTTTATTAGCCCGCGCTTCCTCTATGCTAATCAGTTTTTTAGCTTGACTTTTAGTAAGATAGTTTTCCCGTAAGCTCGTGTATTCTAAGTGGATCTTTTCCTTTATGGCTTTTCTAGAAACCGGACTTGCCAAGCTTTGCGCAATGGGCACACTACGACTGGCATCATTAACATGTACCACTATATTAGAATACTCGGGGAAGATTTTCACCGCGGTATGTACGCGCGAAGTAGTGGCTCCTCCAATCATTAAGGGAATATCCATTTTTTGACGTTCCATCTCTTGCGCCACGTAAATCATCTCGTCTAAAGAAGGGGTAATTAAACCACTGAGCCCGATAACATCTACCTCTTCCTCTTTGGCCCTTTTAATGATCTCCTGCAAAGGAACCATCACTCCTAAATCTACAATGTCGAAGTTATTGCAGGCCAAAACTACACTCACAATATTTTTCCCAATGTCGTGCACATCGCCCTTAACTGTGGCCATTAAAATTTTACCTTTTTTCTGAGCCTTTTCGCTATTCGCCAATTTCTCCGCCTCTAAATAAGGTTGCAAATAAGCCACAGCTTTTTTCATAACCCGTGCCGATTTAACTACTTGCGGTAGAAACATTTTCCCCGAACCAAAGAGGTCGCCAACCACGTTCATTCCGTCCATTAAAGGACCCTCAATTAGCCCTAAAACGCGGGCAAAATTGGGACGTGCTTCCTCTACATCCTCTTCAATGAAATCGACAATTCCCTTTACCAAAGCGTGCTCGATGCGTTTTTCTACTGCCGCTTCACGCCAAGAAAGATCACGCTCTTTCGATTTAGCTTCGCCTTTTACGCTTTCGGCAAAATCGAGTAATCGCTCGGTCGCATCCTCGCGCCGATCGAGTAAAACATCTTCTACCCTTTCTAATAGATCTTTAGGAATTTCCTCATAAACCTCTAACATCGTAGGGTTTACAATTCCCATATCCATTCCGTGCTGAATCGCATGATAGAGAAAAGCCGAGTGCATAGCTTCACGCACGCGCTGGTTTCCGCGGAAACTAAAAGACACATTGCTTACCCCGCCGCTTACTTTAGCTCCGGGCAGATGGGTTTTTATCCATTTGGTCGCTTCAAAAAAGTCGATGGCATTTCTACGGTGCTCATCGATTCCCGTGGCGACAGGAAAAATATTGGGATCGAAAATGATATCCTCTTGCGGAAAATTTAATCTCTCGCGCAGCAAATTATAAGAACGTTCGCAAATTTCTATGCGACGCTCGTAAGAATCAGCCTGACCTTTTTCGTCAAAAGCCATTGTAATTACCGCTGCGCCATAGCGTAAACACAATTTAGCCTGGCGTAAAAATTCCTCTTCCCCTGCTTTTAGCGAGATGGAGTTTACCACCGACTTTCCCTGTAAACACTTTAAACCCGCCTCTATAATTTCCCATTTGGATGAATCGACCATTACAGGAATACGCGCGATATCGGGCTCAGCGGCAATTAAATTTAGGTAGCGCACCATGGCCTCTTTGCCATCGAGCATACCTTCATCCATATTCACATCTAAAATTTGTGCACCACCCTCTACTTGATCGCGAGCTACTTCTACTGCTTCATCGTAGCGATCTTCTTTTATCAATCGTAAAAACTTACGTGAGCCCGTAACGTTGGTACGTTCGCCGACATTAACAAAATTGGAGGCTTTGGTAATATTTAATGGCTCTAGTCCTGATAATTTCATTTCAACAATTAGTTATTCAATTGTAATTCGGCGGGAAGACAAGCTGTGTGAAAAGGGTAACTCGGTAGGAATTCGGTAGGAAGACAAGCTGTGTGGAGAGGGAAATTCAATTGTACTTCCTTCAATAAAAAGGCTTTTTGATATAAACCTTGGCCTATTATTTCTACCATCACTAATATGTATATTAATTCTATCATCTCTATCTTATTCTTGAACCGCTGAGATACTTCTCTTTAAAATTTTCTTTTCACTCAATTAATCTGCTTGGAGGTGACTGTTATATAATTATTCAGCTTAACTCCTTAATCATTTATATAGCTTACCATTTCCTCATATTCCTTTTTATCCAAGAGGCCGCGAGCGGTTGCTTTGGCTAACCAAGTTTTAGACTCATATAAAGAACCGCGCGAAAAGTAATTGAAACGCTGACGGTCTTTAAAATGATAGCGACCGAAAACTTCGCTAATGTTTGCCGCAACCGAATCTATCGAACGGACCAATTGCCTACCAACCGTGTCTTTCGCGTAATAGTCCCAAGTCAAAGTTAGTTTCCAAACTCGTTCTCCAATCTCTAATGATTTATTATATATTTCTAAATCCTCTAACTTCATAAACAGTTGAATTTTATGTTGAGACACCAAAATTCACAACTGAACCCTCACTAAATTGACATTAAAATAACTAACAATTATTTATAATTTAATTAACTCCCTCAGCCTTAAAGAGCCTCATTTACCGGATTTTACATTTCTAATCACAACCGAATTACCTCTCCTCAACGCAATCACCTCCTATTGAATTACAACTAATTACAATTGAGTTTTTATTCATCCACGAACTTCGCAATCGCCCTAATATGTTCAGGCGTCGTGCCACAACATCCACCAATAATGTTCACGAGACCTTGGTCGAGGTATTCCTTAATAAGACTTGCCATTTCTTCGGGCCCTTGATCATATTCACCAAAGGCATTAGGTAAGCCTGCATTGGGATGCGCGCTGATTAATAAATCTGATTTTTGTCGCAAAGTTTGTACATAAGGTCTAAGCTGATCTGCTCCCAAAGCGCAGTTTAAACCAATCGATAGCAGCGGCACGTGACTTAAACTAATTAAGAATGATTCAGCCGTTTGGCCCGATAAAGTGCGGCCACTAGCATCGGTAATAGTTCCCGAAACCATTATCGGATATTCCTGACCGAGTTCATCATACAAGCCTTGAATAGCGAATAAAGCCGCTTTGGCATTAAGGGTATCAAAAACAGTTTCTACCAACAGAGCATGTACCCCACCCTCAATTAGAGCGCGGGCTTGTTCTTTGTAATTAGCAGCTAGAGTATCGAAGTCAATCGCTCGGAATCCGGGATTGTTTACATCGGGCGAAAGGCTAGCGGTTTTATTTGTGGGGCCAATCGACCCTGCCACAAAACGTGGTTTATGCGGTTCTTTGGCGCTAAACTCATCTGCCACCGAGCGGGCAATACGCGCGGACTCATAATTTAATTCGGGTACCAAATCTTCCAAGTGATAATCGGCCATGGAAATACGCGTTCCATTGAAAGTATTGGTCTCAACGATATCGGCACCTGCAGCAAAATACGCGCGATGGATATCGGCAATAATTTTGGGCTGTGTTAAGCTTAGTAAGTCGTTATTCCCTTTTAAATCGTGGGGAAAATCAGCAAAGCGCTCTCCGCGATAATCCGCTTCTTGGAGCTTGTGATTTTGAATCATGGTTCCCATGGCACCATCTAAAATTAGGATGCGTTTACGGGCTATTTCGGCTAATGAATTCTCTGGCATAGAATAACTAGTATAAGTTTTAGCCAGAAAGTGGAGAGGGAAAGGTAATTATTACCAATCTTATCTGCCCCTAACAAAATTGTTAAGGTGGGATGTAGCACCCGACTTTTCTCGGGTTGCTAAGACATCAACGGGCCCATTCCCTCCGTCTTTCTGGATAAGTAACCACAAATGTAAGCGCCAAGTTTCAATGCTGCAAATCTTTTGTTCGTACAATCCAATCTTGGGGAACCATGGAGCGCTTTTTATAAGAATAGCGGTATTCAATTTTAGTCCCATCAAGTAATTGAAGCTCTTGCTTTTTTAAAGTCGATAAAAATTCAATCTCCTTTACCAGAATAATTTGCCCCTTTATTTCTAAAGCGCTTAAACGAAATCGCCCGGATTCATTAGCTTTGAGCAAAATATTATAATTCGGCCCCTCCACTCTTAAGCGATACAAAAGTCCTTCGAAAGGAGCTCGGTAATTCAAATGCCAATTGCCACTGATGTAGCGACGATGTGGCAAAATATGGTTATTGCTATTAGCCCAGGACCAAGAACTATTATGCTGCTCTAGAAAAAACCAAGGCTGAATAAATAGGGCCTGACTGAAAGCGCTGGAGTCAAACTCGGGCGGGAAAAATTGTATTTGTCCCCACCAATCAAATTCGAGTATTTCGCTTTTGCTTTCGCCAGATGGCCTGTTAATTGTAATTTCTACCTGATCTAAAAACTCCCGTTCTTCTATACGATGGAGATAGATGAAGGGACGATATTGAATGTAGTAATTATGAGCAGTGTAGCTGTTATAGCTGGGCTCGGGAGCATCGCTCGATACAGCTGCTGCAATAACGTAACTCAGCAAACCTGGTTGTATTTCCTCCGTCGCCTCATGGCTAGAATAGTCTTGATGATAAACTAATGCTCCGTCTAAATTCCGCGCGCTTAGTTCTCTAAAAAGTGCTTGTGGACCCGGTTCCGAAGTATTTAGGTATTCTTCATCCAATTGCATATAATCTTGTTGCGGAAGGTTCTGACTAGGGTAAAAAACTTGTGGTGTCCCCTTAATTGGCGGGCTACTAAAGCGATGAGCGGCAAGAGAATCAGGATGATAAACTTTGCAAGCGGAATTGAACAAAAGAAGAAGCAGGCTTAGAAGAGCGAGGATATTTTTTTGCATTTTAGTTTTTTAATGAAGCCATCCAAAATTGATACCAATAAATTTCTATTCATTGGAATGTTGCTCCGCTCAATTTTTTACTACTTTTGGCCGCTCAAGTGGAAAAATTTGGCTGATTGCAACCACATAAAAAAATGCTAAACCAGATTAGCATACTGCATTTCAGCCGCATTTTTTAAGCCTAAAACAAAAAAGCAGTATGTCATATTTATTTACCTCTGAGTCCGTATCTGAAGGACATCCCGATAAAATAGCCGATCAAATTTCCGATGCCATCATCGATCATTTCCTCGCTTTCGATCCTAACTCTAAAGTAGCTTGTGAAACTTTAGTAACTACTGGCCAAGTAGTTTTGGCGGGTGAAATTAAGTCGAAAGCCTATGTTGATGTGCAAAAGGTTGCGCGCGAAACCATTCGTAAAATTGGCTATACCAAAAGTGAGTATATGTTTGACGCCGATAGCTGTGGCATCTTATCCGCTTTGCACGAGCAGTCGGCTGATATTAACCAAGGGGTAGACCGTGGTTCTTTAGAAGAACAAGGCGCAGGCGATCAAGGAATGATGTTCGGTTACGCCACCAATGAAACGGATAACTACATGCCTCTAGCTTTGGCTTTAAGCCATACCATTTTGCAAGAGTTAGCAGTTTTACGTCGAGAAGGGCAAGCCATTCCCTATTTACGTCCCGACGCTAAATCGCAGGTAACTATTGAGTACAGCGACGATCACGTACCGCAAAATATTACCACTATTGTGGTTAGCACCCAACACGACGACTTTGGTACTGAAGCGGAGATGGGAGCAAAAATTCGCGAAGACCTCATAAATATTTTAATGCCCCGCGTTAAAGCGCGCTTGAAACCCGAATTGCAAAAACTTTTCGAAGGAGAAATTGAATATCACATTAACCCCACTGGCAAATTTGTAATTGGCGGTCCACACGGCGACGCAGGACTTACCGGTCGTAAAATTATTGTAGATACTTACGGTGGAAAGGGCGCTCATGGTGGTGGCGCTTTTAGCGGAAAAGATCCTAGTAAAGTAGATCGCTCCGGAGCCTATGCTACGCGCCATATTGCCAAAAACATGGTAGCCGCTGGTATTGCTGATCAAATGTTAGTGCAGGTTAGTTACGCTATTGGAGTGGTTAAGCCAACCGGCTTATTTGTAGACACCTATGGTAGCTCCAAGGTGAATATGAGTGACGGTGAAATAGCGGCTAAGATTATGGAAATCTTCGATTTACGTCCTGGCATTATTGAAAGAGACCTAAAACTTCGTAATCCTATTTACTCCGAAGCCGCGGCTTACGGGCATATGGGCCGTGAATATCAAGCAGGTGTTAAGCGCACTTTCGTAGAAGCGGATGGTAGCGAGAAAACGGTAACAGTTGACCTCTTTACTTGGGAGAACTTAAACCGCGTAGAGGATATTAAAAAGGCCTTCGGGATATAAGACATTTCACGCTATTCAATAGATGCCCAGTTTTTTAGCTGGGCATTTTTTTTTTAGACTTTATAAAAAAATCCGTCTTTCTCGTAATTGAAAAATCTGGGCACATTGATATTGCTGCTACAGTTTTAAAATTCACAACAAAAAACCGCCCCCTGCAATAAGCAAGAGGCGGTTCCGTATTTCTATCAAATTTTAGTCAGGACTAAAATTTAACCATCCAATTATAGGTATCTTCCGTTTTACCGCTGCGTAAGTCGGTAAGTTCTTTCTTAATTTTCATAGCATAACCGTCGGCTGGTGTGCCCACCTCGAAATCGGTACCACGGAAACCGATGGTAGAGATCTGGCTAATTACCGCCGCTGTTCCCATTCCAAAAGCTTCTTGTAAATGTCCCGCTTCGGCCGCAGCCACTAACTCTTCTACTTTAATGGGACGCTCTTCTACTTTCACAATATTACGATCGCGCAATAAAGTTAATATAGAGTCACGCGTAATACCACCTAAAATCCTGTCGCTTAAAGGCGGGGTAATAAAGGTATCGTTAATAATAAAGGCTACGTTCATGGTACCCGACTCCTCTATTAACTCGTGGTTTTTATGATCGGTCCAAATAACTTGCATATAACCTTCTTCTTTAGCTTGGTGAGTAGCATAAAAAGCACCGCCGTAATTTCCAGCGCATTTTGTAGAACCTACACCACCCGTTGCAGAGCGCGTATAAGTCTCCTCTACCTTAACTTTTACATTACCGGCATAATAGGGACCAACTGGCGAAGTGAGGATACAGAAAATGTATTTTTCGGAAGGACGAGCCGCAACAAATTCGGAGCTACCGAACATGAAAGGACGAAGATATAAAGAGTGGTCTTTTTCTTTAGGAACCCATTCTCTATCAATATCTACCAAAGCCTTAATACCTTCCATAAAAAGATCTTCGGGGAACTCCGGCATAAACATGCGCTTAGCCGAGTGATTTAAACGCTTGGCATTGGCATCAGGACGAAAAATACCGATACTGCCATCCTCCATATAATAGGCTTTTTGACCTTCAAATATGGCCTGCCCATAATGTAAGGTGTGCATAGCAGGGGTGAAAGACATGGGGCCGAAGGGTTTAATTTCCAGTTCAGACCACTTACCGTCGCTGTACTCAGCTACCAACATGTGGTCGCTGAAATGCGTGCCGAAAACTAAATTGGAAAAATCTACCTCATTAATTCTCGACTTGCTTGTTTTAGTAATTTTCATCTTTTAAATCTTTTAAGAAAGATACCGAGGCATCTTTATTTTGCGCTTTTGAGAGATTGCTATCTTTGCTGTTCTAAATCAAAATTAACGATGAAAAAAATCGCATTATTTGTTTCAGCCTTAGCATTGCTTAGCGCATGCAAAAGTAATACAAAGGAAGGGGACACCGCAACTGAAAGTGGAACAGATACAGTAGCTGTTCAAGAAGAAGTTCAAGCCACTGAAAATCACTACTATGGAGATTCTATCACTGAGGATAATGCCGTTAGCACGACAGAATTATTAGCCTTAATGCAAGGTAAAGATTCCGTAAACCTTAAACTTACGGGCATAGCTACATCATCTTGCCAAAAGAAAGGTTGCTGGATGAAAATGGATATGGGAGATGGAAAAGAAATCCGCGTAAGCTTTAAAGATTACGGCTTTTTCGTGCCTAAAAACTTAAACGGCGAGCAAGCTATTGTTGAAGGTATTGCTTTTGTAGACACCATCGACGTTCCTTTTTTAAAGCACCTAGCCGAAGACGCAGGTAAAAGCGAAGAGGAAATTGCCGCGATCACCGAACCCGAAATTAGCGTAAACTTTACTGCTAATGGCGTAATTATCAAGAGCTAATTATGACTATTAAGAAATTAATAATCGGAGGATGCCTTATCGGGGCATCCTTTTTTGTTGGCTGTCAAAACACAGCTATTGAAAACGCATCTACGGAAGTAGAAAAAACGGCCACTGAGAACGCATCTAGCGAAAGCGAGGAAAAGAACTTAGAGATGTATGAAGCAAGTGAATTGGCTTTGCTGATGCGTGGGATGTACGACAAGAACTTGGATTTACGTCAGCAAATTATCGACGGAAATATCCCCGAAAGTTTTCCCGAAGATTTTAAAACTATTCACACAGCCGAGGCCACCGAAGAGTTAAACGAAACCTTTAAAAGCCTTGCGGTACAGTATATCGCCAACATGGAAGCCATTACCCAAGCGAAAAATCCTGAAGAAGGCATTGTTGCTTATAATGCCATGATCAACACTTGTGCAAGCTGCCACACCATTTATTGCCAAGGGCCTTTAGCCAAAATTAAAAGAATGCGCATTAGCAATCCGGGAGAAGCCTCATAAATGCAGCGAAAACTCGTTCAAACTAAGGATAATTCTTTTACGCTTTTTGTGCCCGAACTGGATGAGCACTACCACTCTATTCACGGTGCTTTGGCCGAAGCGGAACACATTTTTATAGATGCGGGACTAAAACCTATCGAGGATCGGGAAGAAATTTCCATCCTCGAAATTGGTTTTGGCAGCGGGCTAAATGCCTGTCTTACGGCGCTTTACGCAGATGCGCAGGAATTAAACATTTTTTATCAAGGATTGGAAAAATATCCCATTTTAGAGGAAGAATGGCGCGCTTTAAATTACCCTTCCATCATCAATCAGTCTGGAACGGAACAAATGATGATTGATCTTCACGCGGCTCCTTGGTCTGAAAAAACCCGATTGAATTCTCATTTCCAGCTTTTGAAAAGCGAAATCGACTTTCGCGAATTTCGGGCCGAAGAAAATACTTTCGACCTAATTTATTTCGATGCTTTTGCCCCATCTGCGCAAGCGGATTTATGGAGCTTAGCCGTGTTTGCAGAAATGTATAAAAGTCTAAAAGTTGGCGGCCGGCTGGTAACCTATTGCGTAAAAGGCTCGGTGCGTCGCACCATGCAAGAGGCCGGCTTTACGGTTGAAAAAATTCCTGGCCCTCCCGGCAAAAGAGAAATGGCGCGCGCGCTAAAACTCAGTGAAGAGTAGGTTACACTCATTGCGCAATAAAACTACCTTTTACTAACAACCTTTTGCTCACCTTTAGCGTATTGTAAATATGCTAATGTTCTGTCGAAAAGAAACTTACATCTTTTGCTTACTATTTTCTTTCATTTCTAATGGCCTACTGGCGCAAAGAAGTGGAGAGAAGCAATACTTTGGTTATGACGCTGTTTCTCAGTTGGAAATTAGCACTTTCGAATCGGGAGAATACGCGGTGGTGGCTAGTTCTAATTCTTCAGTTTTGGTAATTTTTTTCGACGCTTGTGCAGATACTCTTTGGACGCAAGAGTTTTACCAAGGAGATGACTTCAATCGCTTAATTCGGGCCCAAAACGATAATGAGTTTCTCTACCTAGCGGCCGCTTTAGGCCAAGGTCAGGATACCGCTATCGGTTTGATTAAATTAGATAAAAGCGGTCAGGTGATATTTAGTAAAGGAATTAGTTCGCCCGATACCTACCGCTGGTATCAGTTTCATATCGATAAAGACAAGAACCTTTACTTTACGGGAAATTCGACCAGCACTGCCAATAATTTAGCCAGCACTATCCTAAAGCTAAATCCACAAGGGCAAGAAATTCACGCTTTTCAATACGGCTCCAGTTTTATTTGGGGCATGTCTATTCCCGCTAAAAATGGCGGATTACTAAATATTACGGGTACAACTCTTTTTAAGGTAGACGCTAATGGTGGCCTGGAGTGGGCAAAACGCTATGATGGTATTTACCAAAGCACTATTCCTCCAATCGCCCTAAACGATGGTTACTTAATTTTCGGAAATTTCATTGGCGCTATCGACCGAAATATCGTTTTTAAGATAGATTTGCAAGGCAACTTAGTTTGGGCAAGTCGCCAGTTTTTAGACATTAATTACCAGAGCGCCACACTTGATCCTAGTGGCAATATCTTAATCAGCTTTACTCGCTTTAGCAATACTGGTCCGGAATGGGGAATTCAAAAAATTTCGTCTACCGGAGCCATTATCGGTTCTTGGATTCTTCCCTACAGCAGCGGAGATGGCATTTTTTGCAAAGATCTGCAGTTACTCAACACTAACTCGATGGTTTTGGGCGGTATCACTAACTTCAACTTCGCTAATTATAGTGCCATTGCTTTGCGCTACCTGCCCCTTAATTTGGCCGACATTGAAACTTGCCCTGCAACCCTTTTAGGCTTATCCACCGAGCCCAGTCAAATTACTGCCAATCCCAACGTAGGGAATTTCAGTCCCGTTCGTTTCAACTTTTTCCAAATTGATAATCGCAGTTTTACGGGATCATCCATTTTACTAAACGAGAATAACTTTTGCCAAAACAATCACAATAACTTCCGCTTCGATCTTGGCCTCGATACCACCGTTTGCCTAAATAGTGATCTAATTCTTAAAGCCGACACTAGTACCGAAGACTTTATTTATTTATGGAATACGGGCGAGACCACCGCAGAAATCACGGTGCAAAATGAAGGCTCGTATTGGCTAGAAATTAGCAATGCATGTGGCAGTCTATATTTCAGAGATAGTATCGCGGTAAACTACTTTCCGGCCAGTAATTTCAGTACTAGTTTTAGTCCCGAGCGTGCTAAGCCGGGCGAACAAGTAAATTTTCTGGCGCGTGGCGAAGGAACTTTTAATTGGTTCTTTCTCGACCAAATTAAGGTAGGCGAATCAGTTAACTTCGAAGCTATTAGTGCTTTCGCAGATGGGGTAATTTGTGAGTTTATTGATACCAATAATTGTGTTAGCTACGATACCCTCTATCCCGAAATTTTAGATGCGGAAATCTTTATGCCCAATGCTTTCAGTCCCAATGGCGACGGTCTGAATGATGTTTTTGGATTAGAAGCGGGTACGGTTTATTTCTATAGTTTGGATATCTTCGACCGTTATGGGGCGCGTTTGGCAAGCTTGGCTAATGAATCGTGGGATGGGGCCACGTATTCCGGTGGTTCTTACATTTACATCTTGAAATACCAAATTGGTCCAGCTACCGAAACCAAAACCATTAAGGGGATCGTAAACCTTATTCGATGAGTGAAATAAATGCCTTTACCATTCGTGTTTACGGATTGCTAATTTCCGAAGGAAGCTTATTGCTTTCGCAAGAAAACATCTACGGCAGTATCTACACCAAATTACCAGGAGGCGGTTTAGAGTTTGGTGAAGGCACCATTGAATGCTTGCAAAGAGAGTTTGTGGAAGAAGCCAATTTGGCCATTCGCGTAGATAATCATTTTTACACCACCGAAGAATTTGTGGCTTCCGCTTTTAATGCGAAAATGCAGGTAATGAGCATCTACTACACGGTTAGTTGCGCCGATCTGTCACCGCTATCGCATCTGCCGCAGAGCGACTTTAAAAAGCATGGCGACCAAAAACTATTTTGGAAAAAGCTCTCCGAACTTAGTACTAAAGATGTAGATCTTAGCATTGATAAAATTGTAATTGAGAAGCTTCTACAGGGGCTTAAAACAATTCAATCTTAGTAATACTTGTCACCTACCGGGATTGGCATTCACGCTATTTTTGACAAAAATAATTTCAATGCAACTAGCCAAAACCCTCTTTAGCCTAATTCTCGCCTTTCAGCTTAATGCCCAAAACAACTTCAATTTTTATCTAGAGCCGGTAAACATTAGCAATCTGGGGGGTATTCAATCTTTCTCCCACGGGGAGTATCAAGGTAAATGGATCATAATGGGCGGCCGCTTAGATGGCTTGCACCAAAGACAACCTTTTGCCGCTTTTAGCAATGTAGGCCACAACGATCAAATTATTGTGGTAGACATCAATGCCGAAACCAGTCAATCCTACCCTACGGCTAGTCTTCCCGGACCTTTATACGATCAATTACGTTCCACCAATATGCAATCGTATCAGCAAGATAGTTTGCTTATTTTGGTAGGCGGTTATGGTTACGCATCTGCGCAAGCGGACCACATTACCCACCCGTATGTAACGATAGTAAATTTAAAAGGCCTGCTTAATGCCCTAAGCACTGGTGCCAGTATTATACCGCATTTTAGCCAGATTTTAGACCAAGACATGGCCGTTACCGGTGGCTATTTAGAAAAATTATACAACAGCTACTATATTGTGGGCGGCCAGCGATTTGACGGTCGCTATAACCCACATAATGGTCCCTCATTTACACAAAGCTACACCAGTGCCGTACGCCGTTTTGAATTAGTAAATAACAATGGGGCCTTTTCTATTAATTGGCAAAATGCCTACAACGACACGGCCCTTTTCCATCGTCGCGATTATAACGTGCTTCCGCAGATTGGTTTAAATGGTGAAGAAGCGATGATTGCTTTCTCGGGCGTTTTCCAACAAAATGTGGATCTTCCTTATCTAAATGCGGTTTATGTGGATAGCAGTAGTTATAATGAAATCCCGAATTTCTCACAGTATTACAATCATTACCACTGTGCATCAATAGCCATGTATGACTCATCTGCGCAAGCGATGCACAATGTATTTTTTGGCGGCATAGCGCAGTATTACGATTTAAACGGGGTGCTTACCCAAGATAATAATGTACCTTTTGTAAACACCATCGCCCGCGTAAGTCGCGATGCGCAAGGAAATTACAGCGAACATAAATTGGCCGCAGAAATGCCTAGTTTATTAGGAGCCGGCTCGGAGTTTTTTATCGCAGAAAACACTCCAAAAACCGCCAGCGACATTATTAAATTCGACCAGCTGAGCGGCGACACTATTTTAATCGGCTACATTTTAGGAGGAATTGAAAGTTCAGCCCCAAATATTTTCAATAGTAATACTGGCACACAAAGTTCGGCCAGCGGCAAACTATTTAAAGTATATCTTTTAAAAAACACCAGTATTGGTCAGAGTGAGTTAAACCCTCAAAGCATCGAAAACTGGCAACTGCAAGTGAGCCCTAACCCCAGCTCCAATTATTTGCGTTTGCAATTTTACAGCGAAGAAGCAACGACTTACACCCTAAGCTTACGCGATACTCAAGGTAGATTAATTCTTAATGAAGAAATTGCAGCTAGCCCTAGATCTGGCTTAAGAAACGAAGAATTAGCGGTTAGCGAATTAGCGGCTGGACAGTATTATGTGCTTTTGCAGAATGAAAAAGGCAAGAAAGTTCAGCAAAAGGTAATTATCCGTTAAAAAAGGCGCTAAACCAAATGACTTTGCATACGTTTAGCTCTAAGTAAACCATGCAATATGACTGTTTTAATAAGTGGAGGTAGCGGCTTAGTAGGAGAAGCTATTACCCAAATTCTCCTCGCCAAAGATTTTTCTGTGCGTCATTTAAGCCGCAGTGCCAGTCGCCGTCCCGATGGCGTAGATGTTTTTGCCTGGGATCCCGACAAGGGCACTATTGACCAAGCCGCTTTTAAAAACCTCGATTACATTATAAATCTCGCTGGTGCTTCCATCGCTAAACGCTGGACACCCCAATATAAAAGTGAAGTACTGCGCAGCCGCGTCGATGGCACGCGCCTACTTTTTAATACCGTGGAAAAATTAGGCATCCCTTTAAAGGCCTTCTTATCAGCTTCCGCGGTGGGTTACTATCCCAATAGCCTAAGCGAAACCTTTAGTGAAGATGACGCGCCGGGCAATGATTTCCTTTCTTTAGTTTGCCAAAAGTGGGAACAAGAAGCGGTAAACTTTGAACAATTAGGCATCAAAACATTCCGCCTACGTATCGGCATTGTACTCTCTACCAAAGGTGGGGCGCTTCCGCAGATGGCGCTTCCCATAAAATATGGCTTCGGCGCAGCACTAGGCAGTGGCAAGCAGTGGATGCCCTGGATTCACCTCGAAGACTTAGCACGACAATTTGTGCACTGCATTGAAAACGAGCACTTAGAAGGCGGTGTTTACAATGCCGTAGGACCGAAATCGGTAACTAACAAAGTACTAACCGAGGCTATTGCGAAAAGCTTAAGTAGACCGCTCATTCTGCCGGCGGTTCCAGCCTTTGCCTTAAAATTAATGTTGGGTGACATGTCCGAAACGGTTCTAGCAAGTAACCGCTGTTCGAATGAAAAAATCCATTCTAGTGGTTTTAAATATAAATTCCCTCTATTAGAGCAGGCCTTGCTTGACCTATATGACAAATAGATTTCTATTTTTGACCCTCATTAAAAAGAACCAAGCATTTATATGAAGCGATTACTAGTAGTTCTTAGTGCGTTCAGTTTATCGTTTTTGGCTCAGGGCCAAAATATCAATCAAAGTAAATTTCGACAATTATCTGATCAATTAGCCACCCCAAACATGTATCGTACAGGCGGGGGTGCACCGGGCGCTTTTTACTACCAGCAGCAAGCCAACTACAAAATGGATATTCGTCTGGATGACGAAAACCAAAGAATTTATGGCGAGCAAAGGATTACCTATATCAACAATGCACCCGAGTCGCTGGAGTATTTATGGGTGCAGTTAGACCAAAACATGCGCGCGCAAAACAGCCTTACCCAGCAAATGAAAACTTCATCAGTTGGCAAGGGTATGAGCGCCAGTCAAATAAAGGACCTCTTCTATAATTTTGATGGAGGTTTTAAAATAGATCAGGTTAGTAACGAAGAAGGAACAAACCAAGGTCATACCATCAACTACACCATGATGCGTATCAACCTAGATGCTCCATTAAAGCATGGCGATAGTGTAAGTTTCAGCGTAAAGTGGTGGTATAATATTAACGATCGCGCTAAACTTGGCGGTCGCTCAGGCTTAGAGTACTTTGCCGATGAAGACAATTACCTATATACCATTGCGCAGTTTTTTCCACGCATGGCCGTATATAACGACGTAGAAGGCTGGCAAAATAAACAGTTTTTGGGAAGAGGTGAATATGCTTTACCCTTTGGTAATTACGATGTGAAAATCACCGTTCCCTCCGACCATATTGTGGGTGCCACCGGTACTTTACAAAATGCCGAGGAAGTGCTAAGCAATGAGCAGCTAGAACGCTTAGCTGCTGCTAAAGAGAACACCGAAGATCCAGTTTTTATTGTAACCGAATCGGAAGCAAAAAGTGCCGAAAATAAAAAGGCCAAAGGTGAAAAGACCTGGCATTTTCAAGCCGAGAATGTGCGCGACTTTGCCTTCTGCTCTTCGCGTAAATTTATTTGGGATGCTATGGCGGTTAAATTTGGTGAGCGCACCGTCTTAGCCATGAGTTATTATCCTAAAGAAGGCAACCCGCTTTGGGAACGTTATTCAACACGCGTCGTAGCACATACTTTAAAAGTTTATTCAAAATACACTTTCGACTATCCTTATCCTGTTGCGATTTCGGTACACACCGATAGAATTGGGATGGAGTACCCCATGATTTGTTTCAACGGCGGTCGCCCAGATTCGGATGGCACCTACAGCAAACGCACTAAATACGGCATGATTGGCGTGATCATCCATGAAGTAGGACATAATTACTTTCCCATGATTGTAAATAGCGACGAGCGTCAGTGGACTTGGATGGATGAAGGTTTGAATACCTTTCTACAATATTTAACGGAACAAGAATGGGAAGAAGATTATCCCAGTCGTCGCGGACCTGCCTACTTAATCGCTCCATATATGCGCTCTGAGAAAAGTGATATGGTGCCGATTATGACCAATTCAGAAAGTATCTTACAATTTGGCAATAATGCTTATGGCAAACCTGCTACCGCCTTAAATATTCTTCGCGAAACAGTAATGGGACGTGAGCTTTTCGATTATTCCTTTAAGCGCTATAGCCAAAGATGGATGTTTAAACACCCTACTCCTTCCGACTTTTTCCGCACGATGGAAGATGCCTCCGCCGTAGATTTAGATTGGTTTTTTAGAGGTTGGTTTTACACCACCGATAATGTAGACATCGCCTTAAGCGACGTGAAGTGGTACCGATTAAATTCTAAAAATCCCGAAATTGAAAACCCCATAGAGCGCAAGGAATCCCAGAATGAATTTATTGGGGATACCCGAAATAAAGCCGATTTAAAAGGGAAACATTACAGCGATGCTCATCCTGAAATGGCTGATTTCTACAATGAAAATGATGAGTGGACCGTATTTCCAATTGACAAGAAAGAATACGAGAGATACCGTAAATCACTAAACGACGAGGAAAAAGAAGTTTTAGATGCAGGCTATAATTTTTACGAGCTCAATTTCGAAAACAAAGGTGGTTTGCCTATGCCCATTATTCTGCGCTTCACTTTCGTAGATGGCAGTCAAACGGTTAGCCGTCACCCAGCGGAAATATGGCTTAAAAATGAAGAAGCCTTCTCAAAGGTGTTTGTCTTTGAAAAAGAAGTAAAGCAAATTGAATTAGATCCTTTCTTGGAGACGGCTGATACTGATTTGGAAAACAATAATTGGCCTCGAAAAGTGGTACAGAATCGTTTCGACCTTTACAAGAGCAGAGACTATTCGCGTGATAACGAAATGCAACGAGCAAAAAAATAGGGCAAATGCCGTATGGCACGACTTCATTTAAAGCGCAAAATTTGTTACCGACAATAAGCGCATGCTTTAAGTGTCGTTCCCCCTCCTTTAGATAGAAAGACTACCAAGTATTACTTGGTGGTCTTTTTTTTTGACTTTAACAAGCAAATCTTAGCAGGCTTCCCATTTACAAGAGGTCTGAATCCTAATTTCACGTCGAAATCGCCTTATTATTAAAGTGTTGAAAATTCCTCTACCTGCCCATCTAGCCAAAGCGAATTAATATGCATTTTTGTGGCGATGAAAAACGCTTTCCCTAGTTTAATACTATTACTCGTCCTCAGTTTAGGCTCTTGTAAGTCTTTAGAGAGAGGCAGCAGAAGTGCGAATCAGTCTGCTGCTGGCCCAGAAGTGGAACACGAGCTCTTAAAACGACACAATAAAGTCCGTACTAAGAAGGAGAAAGAGACTGCCAAGGAAGAAAAAGAGGCGAATGAAAGTAAGTCCACGAAACGCGAAGAAAAGGATTTACAAAAATTTGTAGAAGATTGGTATGGCACTCCACATCGTATGGGAGGTACAACTAAAAAAGGTGTGGACTGCAGCGGTTTTGTAATTGTAGCTTACCGCGAAGTTTTTGAAAAAGACTTTATTGGACGCAGAGCAGAAGATATATTCGCTGAAATGGAAATAGTAAAATGGGAGGATCTTCAAAAAGGCGATTTAGTCTTTTTCAAGGTCAAGGGGCGACGGATTGATCATGTAGGCATATACATGGGAGACGGCAATTTTGCCCATACTAGCTCTAGCAATGGAGTTATGATTAGTGCTTTAGATAATCCGTATTGGTCTAAAAGATACTTTAAAGCTGGTCGCTACAAATCTTAGCGTAAGCAAGTGCCCTCGGCCGCCCACCAAGGATGAACTTCTACTTTAAGCCGTTTTGCTTTTACCGCGGGGTCCGCATTACATAATGCTTCTGCCTGCTCGAGAGTCGGAACTCTTAAAATGACGATACCTCTGATTTCTCCATTATCGCCAAATGGCCCGGCCATATCCAAAGCACCAATACTTTGCAAGCTATCCAAATGGGCTAAATGCGCGGCTTGAATTCTCTCAGCTTCCTCTGCATTTTGACTGCGAACTTCCCCCGATTTTAAAAATATCATGAAATACTTTTTCATCGTATAGGTTGTATCGCCTTCGTTATAAAGAAAGCGTTCAAACCCGAGGCTGTCGGTTTCTACTTGCGCATCTACCGAAAGGTTTAAGGCCAAAAGTATTAGACTAATAATGAAATAACGCATAGACTTTTACTTATTCCAACGCTGCCATTTAATTTTATCACCAGCGGCAATGCCCAATTTATCGGATTCACCACCAAAAATTTCTAGTACATAAGAAGCTGGTCCCGTACTTGGTAAGCTTGATTCATCCAAAGGCGTAGCATTTTTCTGAATACTCACGATTTCCATCGCGTCATTAATATAAATGATATCCAAGGGAACATAGGTGTTTTTCATATAAAAACTTTGACGACGCTCCTCTCCCATTATAAAAAGCATACCGGTGTTGGGGTCCATACTTTTACGGTACATCATACCGTACTGAATCTCATTCATCGACTCACAAAGTTCAATATCAAACACTTTTATAGTATCGCCTGCGCTAGAATCGAGTACCGCCAAAACGGCTTCCTTGTAAAATTTGGGTTCAACCGAGCCCACTTTCTTCGGTCCATTATTCCCATTGCTTGAGCCAGAAGGCATCACCGTGAAAACCAACCATAAACCAAAGGCCACCAAAAGAGCAATGGCGATAATTTGCTTGTTATTCTTTTTCATTTTTTTTTACTAATGCTGCAATTACGAAATACAAACCTACCAGTACCGCAGGAATACTAAGACTTTGCCCAATATTAAGACTGCGACCTTGCTCGGCTACAACCTGATTTTCTTTTAAGAATTCGATACCAAAACGGAAGCCAAAAAGTAATACTAAGAAGAGTCCAAAGAGTAAACCTTCCTTCTGTTTACCCATTTTAGTTTGGAAGATACGCGCTAAAATAAAGAAGATAAATAGGTAGGCCAAGGCCTCAATAATTTGCGTAGGACGACGCGGATAACCGCGTGCTTCGATAAAGGCAAGGCCCTTTTCTTGCGTATCCCACTGCAGCTTAGTACCCGTAATTACCATATTTAAATCTTCCTTGCTACGATTCTCTAAAGTTGGTTTAACCCGATTAAGAACAAAGTCCTCTGCAACATCCAAATTGGAAACTTTAGATGAAAAACGCAGACTTAAACTATAAAGTGGGTAAACAATTGTATCGCTAATTTCCTCTTCGCCTAACTCAATAAATTCTACTTCCTCAATATAATCTCCGTAGTTACGCAAAATAGTCTCCCGCACGGGGTTGGTAAATACAGTTTCCCAAGATGAGTTACTTACGTCACCGTAGATTTCACTATTGGCAAAATTCCCTACCCTAATAAGGCAGGCCGCGAGAGCCACCGTAATTACCACTCGATCGAGCATCCACAAGGGAGAGCGCTTCAAAATTTTACGACTAAAAATTATTACCGCAATAACTATAGATATAGCGGCCCCGTGGCTAGCTAAACCACCCTCCCAAACTTTGAGAATTTCGACGGGATGCTGCGCATAATAATCCCACTGGTAAAAGAAAACATGTCCTAAACGCGCACCGACAATTGTTGCAATTACCACGTAAGTTAAGAGCGTATCCAACTTTTCAATTGCAATTCCTTCCGTTTTAAAGATGCGCTTCATAATGAGATATCCCAAAACAAAGCCCAGAGCAAAAAGTAAAGAATAGTAACGTAGGGTAAAGAAACCTAAATCGAGTCCTCTCCCTAAATCCCATGTAAGCGTTAAGAATGTATTCATAGTGGTTTTTCAGTGGGGGAAATTACAAAATTGCAGGCTTTAAGGAAGACGTTCCAAGCCCGCTCTTGCTTTTTGATGCACACCTTCGTGAAAGGCATAAGACTTTAAACTCAATGCCCTCAAAAAGTAGCGTCTGCTTTCCTTAGGATTACCATTCTCTTCGTATAGCATCGCTATTTGTAAGAGACTGTTTCCTAAGGAATAAGTTTCTGGCTCAGGCCAAGAACTAGCTTTTAAAAAACTTTCCAGCGCTTTGTCTTTAAAACCTAATTCTTGAAAAGCACGTGCTCGTCGGTAATAAAACTCTTGATAAACCCAGTCTTCATCGCCTATTGAACTTACTTTTTTGGGATCTAAATCTTTAATAATCTTCGTATACCGACCCGCATCAAAGTCAAGACGCGCTTTAATCAAGAAAATATTAAAACCCCTTTTGGCTTCTTCTAAGGCTTGTTTATCAGAGCCCGTGAGAGTACTGGACTCTAAGAGTATTTTCTGACGGTAATTTTTAGCGGCAGCACTTTCTCCTTTCAATAAATGATACCAAGCCAAATAACGATATGTCGATTTACGATTTTCATTATCGCGCGTGGTTTGCAAGAAATTAAGCAAATATTTTTCCGCCTTTTCAGGACGAATCATCAGAGCCACTTTACCAGTATAATAATCAAAAAACGGCACTTTAAGATAGCCGGGGCCTTGCGGCCTATTCTCCATTAGCTGCAAGGCCATGGTAGTTTGGCCATTGGCTAATAATTGTTGTGCTTCTAAATACGCAAAGAAACTAGAGCCCTTCACATTCATGTCGAGGGTATAAAGTGAAACCTGCTCTTCCGTGGCCAACTCGAAGTTTACATAAGCGTAAACAAAACCAAAATAACTTTGATGGAATTTTAGCTTAGGATCGGCGATGCTGTAATAATATGCCTGACGAATCATTTTAAGTCCTAGCTCAATATTGCCATCGAAACCGAATAAGCTAGCAATAGACTTATAATCTTCTGGCAAACTTCCAACGGCCGTTTGCAAAACACCAAGGGGGATGAGTGTTGGCGCAAATTGCGGGTATTTCTTATAATTGTCTTGCAACAAATTATAAGCTCGATAAAAAAGCCAAGCCGCTTTAATATTAGACTTAAACTTACCGTAAATGCCCGCGCGCGCGAGGCTAATTTCGGCTAAAAAAACTGCT
>PZPB01000108.1 GCA_003045865.1 Bacteroidota bacterium
TCAATATGAGATTTTTGAACTCTTAAACCTATGAAGAGATGTGTATAAAGATTAGCTGGCCAGAAGGGGTGCCCGATAGGGCGGGGTAGTCGTGGCTATTTCAATTAATGATCTCCCGCAAGGGTGAGCCAGTTAATAAACTTTAACTATAACCTTTTCAGCTTAGCAAAATGAAGTGATATGAGTTACCTTTCCACTACCTTAAACTTCTCACATTTGCGCCATGGAAATTATAGGATTTGTATTAGCAATTGTAATGGGTTTTATCCTCGGACTTTTAGGGGGAGGTGGTTCCATTTTAACGGTTCCCATCCTAGTTTATATACTAAGCATTGATCCTGTTTTGGCCACCGCTTATTCGCTTTTTGTAGTAGGAGCAAGCTCGGTGGTGGGCGCTTGGCGCAAAAGTAGCCAGAAATTGGTGGATTGGAAAACGGGTTTAATTTTCGCCTTGCCTTCCTTAACTGCCGTGTTTTTAACGCGTTACTTTTTAGTACCCGCCATACCGGCCGAATTATTTAGCATTGGCGAATTTATCATTACCCGACAAGTAGCGATTATGGGATTTTTTGCCCTGGTAATGTTTCCTGCTTCCTATTCCATGATTAAAGGGCGAAAAGAGGAGCAAAAGCAAGAAGAACAAAAGCCCTTCAATTATCCTTTAATCATTATTCAAGGAATGTTGGTGGGTGTAGTAACCGCATTAGTGGGCGCAGGCGGCGGTTTTCTGATTGTGCCTGCTTTGGTACTTTTAGTAAGATTGCCCATTAAAACAGCCATCGGAACGTCCTTAGTTATAATTTCCATCAATAGCTTAGTTGGCTTTATGGGCGATTTAAGTTCGGGACAAGAAATAGACTGGATTTTCCTCCTAAGCTTTACCGCCTTTTCTGCGGTGGGAATGTTGATTGCCATTTATGTTACAAAGTTTGTTAGAGCCGATGTTTTGAAAAAAGGCTTCGGTTGGTTTGTCCTTGCCATGGCCGTTTTTATAATATTGAAAGAAACTGTTTTATCATAATTTTAATTTAATATCAATACACATGAAAATAGATCAGATATACACCGGTTGTTTAGCACAAGGTGCTTATTACATAGAAAGTGAAGGCGAAGTGGCCATCATTGATCCTCTGCGCGAGGTGCAGCCTTATATCGATACCGCCGAGAAAAATGGCGCGAAAATCAAGTATATCCTCGAAACGCATTTCCATGCCGATTTCGTAAGTGGTCACGTTACCCTTGCCGAAAAAACCGGGGCAACCATCGTTTACGGTCCTAATGCCAATCCTAAATTTGAAGCGCATGTAGCGAAGGATGATGAGGTTTTAACTTTAGGGAAAGTAAAAATCAAGGTATTACACACCCCGGGTCATACCATGGAAAGTACCACCTACCTTTTGCAGGATGAGAATGGTAAAGACACCGCTATTTTCTCCGGCGATACTTTGTTTTTAGGCGATGTAGGTCGTCCCGACTTAGCTCAAAAAGCGGCAACTATGACGCAAGAAGAGTTAGCGGAAATCCTTTTCGATAGTCTTCGTACGAAGATTATGCCTTTGGCAAATGACGTTACCGTTTATCCAGGTCACGGCGCAGGTTCGGCATGTGGTAAAAACATGATGAAGGAAACTGTGGATACCCTCGGCAACCAAAAGAAAATGAATTACGCTCTACGGGCAGATATGACCAAAGCGGAATTTGTGAAAGAAGTAACGGACGGACTTTTACCTCCGCCTGCTTATTTCCCTTTAAATGTGCAAATGAATAAGGAAGGTTACGCGAGCATCGACGATGTTTTAGAGCAAGGAACTAAAGCTTTAAGTCCGTCCGAATTTGTTACCGTGGCCGAAGCAACTGGAGCGGTAGTTTTAGATGTTCGTCACGAGCACAAATTCGCTGAAGCGCATATCCCTTCTTCCATTTTCATTGGTATAGATGGGCAATTTGCTCCCTGGGTAGGTGCAGTAATTGCTGATGTGAAACAACCATTACTATTGGTATGCGACGATGGCCGCGAAGAAGAATCGGTTACTCGTTTAGCACGCGTGGGCTTCGATAATGTTTTAGGATTTTTAAGAGGTGGTATCGATGCTTGGAAGCAAGATGGGCAAGAAGTGGATCATCTAAAAAGCTTATCAGCCGCGGAGTTTAAAGCGAGTCTAGATGCCGGTCACCAACCCGTTGTAGACGTGCGTAAATTTAGCGAATACCAAGCTGAGCACGTAGTGGACGCTTTGAACATTCCTTTGGATGATATCAATAGCAGCATGAGTGAATTTCCTGCCGACAAAGACTTTTATGTGCACTGCGCTGGTGGTTACCGTTCCGTAATTGCTTCTTCTATTTTGAAGGCACGTGGTTATCACAACCTTATTAATGTGGCAGGAGGAATGAGCGAAATCCGCAAGACAGGAATGGAATTAACGGACTATGTTTGTCCTTCTACTTTAAAATAGTTAGATGGATCAAAATTTTTGGGATACTAAATATGAAGGAAGCGATTACCATTACGGGAGTACCGAGAATCGCTTCTTAAAATTAATGCTCGACAACCGTCCGGCGGGAAAGATTTTACTTCCTGCCGACGGCGAAGGGCGCAATGCAGTTTACGCGGCCAAACAGGGCTGGGAGGTCTATGCCTTCGATCAGTCGCCCGTGGCGCGGGAAAAGGCCTTGGCTTTAGCAGAACAGGAAGGGGTAGAAATCGACTTTCAAATTGCTGATGCTTGGGACTATGCAGCGCCCTTTAAATTTGATGCTATTGCTTTGATCTTTGCCCATTTCCCTGCCGATCTGCGTAAGCATTTCCATAGCCATGCGAGCCAGTGGCTTAAAACGGCCGGCGAAATTTGGCTAGAAGCTTTTGCGCCTGGGCAGTTGGCTTATACTTCGGGTGGACCGAAAAATGAGGCCATGTTATATACCCCAGAATTGATTAGTGAAGATTTTAAGGATTTACAGATCCGTCAAGCGGAGATCAGTAAATACGTTCTCAACGAAGGCCCTGGACATCAAGGAATGGGCGAAGTGTTACGCTTTCGGGCGGTGCGGATGTAGGTTTTATTGAGTTAACGTGAGATTAAATTCCTATTATTAATTTCTAAGCCTGTACTAAATTTTAGTGCAGGCTTAATTTTTAGGAAACGTTATTAGCGCGGCTTCTTTTCAGTTTTGTGGCAAACAAAATAATCTATGAAAAGAATTTTTACCCTTCTAACTTTTAGTGC
Organism: Bacteroidota bacterium; assembly: GCA_003045865.1. Taxonomy (GTDB): domain Bacteria; phylum Bacteroidota; class Bacteroidia; order Flavobacteriales; family Schleiferiaceae; genus Croceimicrobium. Next base: position 3,228 of record PZPB01000108.1, read on the forward strand.
TTTATCACTTTTCGCATCTGCGCAAAGCTTGGTGGAGCTAAACAGCCTAAGTACTTATAAAACCAATGTATTTGATGACGGCGCCATGGAAATTGTGGCCTACAACGAATTCAGCCAAAGGCTTTATGCTATCAATAGCTATGAAAAAGCAGTGGATGTGTTTGATATCAGCAATCCCGCTAATATCGTAAAAGTAGATTCACTAGATATAAGTGCTTATGGCGATGCTCCCAACTCGGTAGCTTTTTACGGCGACCTAATTGCCATTGCCGTGCAAGCCAATGATTTTGATGCCAATGGTAAAGCCGTGTTCTACGATACTACTGGCGCTTTTGTTGCCGCCTTAGAAGTAGGCGTTCTTCCTGATATGATTACTTTCAACCGCGATGGTTCTAAGGTTTTAGTAGCCAACGAAGGTGAGCCCGACGACGATTATACCGCCGATCCTGAAGGTTCCGTTTCTATAATCGATATGACCGGTGCTTTAAACCAAGCGGCCGTTACTAACTTAGATTTCAACAGTTTCAATGGCAATTACGACCCAATGATTCGCAATTTCGGCCCGGTAAACAATTTCTTCGAAGACTTTGAAAACACTGCCGATTCACTCAATAACCTTAATCTAGTTATGACCGCTGGTGATGTTTCTTTTTATTATGATGAGTTTAGCGGTGATCATTTTGCAGAAGCGAATAGCTTTGGCTCGAACGGTCCTACCGTAGCTTGGTTAATTACACCGGCTCAGAATTTAACCGGTTTAGATTCCGCTTACTTTAGCTTTTATTCGGCTAAAAACTTCTCGGGTGGTGACTTAGACATTTTGGTTTCGACCGATTATGATGAAAATGTAAATACCGATCCTGCCACGGCAACTTGGGATACCATTACGAGTCAATTTGCACTTTCTCCTGGATCTTATACGGATACATTCTCTGGTCGTTACAGCCTGCATAATTACTTGCAAGGCAAGGTGAGTTTTGCTTTCTATTACCGCGGAAGCCCCGGTGGTGGCGGTTCTACTTTATGGCAAATCGACGATATCAATCTTGAAGGAACCGCGCCTCGTCTTTCGCAAAACTTAGAACCAGAGTACATCACGGTTTCTACTGATAACTCGACTGCCTTTGTGGTTTGCCAAGAAAACAATGCTATGGCAGTTATCGATTTAAGTACCAATAGCATTACTACCTTGAAGTCTTTAGGATTTAAAGATTGGAGCATAGGCAACAATCGTTTTGATGCGAGTAATACTGCTTCCTCCATTAACATTCGCAACTGGCCCGTTTATGGCATGTACCAACCCGATGCTATTAAGGCTTTCGCTATAGCGGGAACAAATTATGTAGCCACCGCAAACGAAGGTGATGCTCGTGATTACGATGCTTACAGCGAAGAAGATCGCGTAAAAGATCTAAGCTTAGATCCCACTGCATTTCCTAATGCTGCCGATTTACAGCAAAATGATAGTTTAGGACGTTTAAATATTACTACCACTTTAGGCGATACCGACGGCGATGGTGACTACGATGAGCTTTACGCTTACGGTGCGCGTTCCTTCTCTATTTGGGACGATCAATTGAACTTAGTGTGGGATTCGGGTGATGAATTTGCTCAGGCCTTAGCGACATTACATCCTGCTAATTTCAACTCCAATAACGATGTTAACTCTTCATTAAAAAGCCGCAGCGACGATAAAGGTTCGGAGCCTGAAGCGATTGAAATTGCCGAGATTAATGGTTATACCATTGCTTTTATTGGTTTAGAAAGAATGGGTGGTGTTATGGTTTACGATATTAGTAACCCATCTAGCCCTAGCTTTATTAGCTATTTCATTAACCGCGATTTCTCGGTTCCTGCTTCAGATGCCAATGCCGGCGATTTAGCGCCCGAAGATTTGAAATTCATTCCCGCTGATAAGAGTCCTAATGGTCAGGCATTATTAGTAAGTGCCAATGAAGTTTCCGGAACCTTATCGATTTATTCGGTAGGCGGAACCATCGGTCTAAGTGAAGAAGATTTAGCTTTAACGTTGAACGTTTATCCTAATCCAAGTAGTGGTATTTTTCACTTCAGCCAAATTATTGAAGAAGGACAGATTCTTAACCTTAATGGTCAGGTTTTAAAAAGCGTACAAGGACAAGAAATCAATATAAGTGACTTATCTAAAGGCATTTACTTCTTAAAGTCAGAATGGGGTACTTTACAATTACTTAAGAAATAACAATCTCCCACATCTCCCTCAAAGGCGTCTTTTGCTTCCTGCAGAAGGCGCCTTTTTATAGTACCGCGCTTATGCAGATGCGATCGCCGCGAAATTCTACTTCTTCACCAGCGCTTTTCCCTAATACTATTTGGCTCATGGGGGCTGCTGCGCCTAAGACGAAGATTTCCTGCTTCTCATGCTCAATTTTTCCAAAACTTGCCGCCAATAAAAACAGACCTTTCTGGGTAGCAAATAAACTTCCCACTTTAATCTGAGCATAGCTTTTCTCGAAAGGAACGCGCAATAAAAGCTGCATCAGTTTTTCCGCTTCCGCATAACTACGTCCTAGCTTTTCCTGCTCCAATTGCAACATGGCGCGGCCCGTTTCGTGTTTATCGCCTGCACTGCTTTTAGTGGCCGAGCTTAGGTTTTCACGATTGGCGCTGATTTCTTTACCCAGTTCCTGCACTTTCACACTTTGTAAAGCGAGGAGTTTTTCAAAAACCGCTTCTTTAAATTGTTGGTTTACTGCCATTAGGCGGGGATGCTTTCAGCTTTTACTGGTCCTTTGGAAAGAATAATCAATCCCACAAAAGTGAGTATTCCATTAATAATCAAATGCTCGAAACTCATCGTGTAATTAAACCACTCCTGTGAATTGTTTTTCAAAATGTAGGAGAGAATAGGAGCAATAATAGCTACTATCGGCACCCCTCGATCTTTTACTTGCCAGCGCGTAAACAGTCCAAAAGCGTAAAGGCCTAAAAGCGGACCGTAGGTATACCCCGCAGCGGTAAAGAGTTCACTAATTACGCTATCATCGTTCAGTTGTTCGAAGATCATAATCACCAGAAAAAGAACTAAAGAAAAACCCAGGTGAACTAATTTTCGGGTGCGCGTGGCTTTCGCCTGATCACTATCTCTATTTATTTTCAGGATATCCACACAAAAGGAGGTGGTTAATGCCGTAAGAGCCGAATCGGCGGAGGAGTAGGCGGCCGCAATTAAACCAATCACAAAAAAGATAGCGACCGCTAATCCTAGTTTCCCGCTTAGAGCCACTGCAGCAAAGAGCTCATCTGCTTTAGCGAAAGAAATATTTTCGGCTGCCGCATAATCGTATAAAACCGCTCCTAGTGAAAGGAAGACTAAGTTAACCACCACCAAAATTAGCGAAAGCCAAAACATGTTTTTCTGAGCATCACTTAAACTGCGACAGCTGAGGTTTTTCTGCATCATATCTTGGTCTAAACCGGTCATAACAATAGTGATGAACATGCCGCTTAAAAACTGTTTTACAAAGTGATTGCCCGAACGCCAGTCATCCCAAAAGAATATTTGTGAATAGGAGGAATTAGAAACATATTCCACCAAGCTCAAATCAGGGAACATGCGATCTTTAATAATATACAGGGTGGTAAAAACGGCAATTAGCATAAAGCTCGTTTGCAGGGTATCGGTCCAAATAATGGTTTTAATTCCGCCTTTAAAGGTGTAAACCCAGATTAAGATAATGGTCACCGCTACACTCAGCCAGAAGGGTAATTCGAAAGCATCGAAAATGGCAATTTGCAAAACAATAGCTACTAAATACAAGCGAAAAGAAGCACCAATAATGCGTGATATAAGGAAGAAAATTGCGCCAGTTTTATAGGACTGTCTGCCGAAACGCCCATCTAGGTAACTGTAAATAGAGGTCAAATTTAAACGATAGTAGAGGGGGAGGAGTACCTTGATAATTACTATATAACCCGCCACATAACCCAGTACCACTTGCATGTAGGAGAAAGAACTCGCATCTACCCAGCCCGGCACGGAAATAAAAGTTACCCCCGACAGCGAGGCGCCAATCATCCCAAAAGCCACCACATACCACGGGCTTTTGCGATTGCCCAAAAAGAAGGCATCATTATCGCCTGTTCCAGCCGTAAAGTGGGCTACCACGATGAGTAGCAAAAAATAAGCGATAATAATACTAAGGATAAGACTCGCGCTCATGCAGTAATTTTTGGCAAATTAAGGGATTTTATGAGTATTTAGTACGCTGCGCTTTTGGTAGTGAGTAATGAGTAGGTTTGCGGAAATGATGGACATTTTAGTCTTCGAGTTAAAATCGGAAACAATCTTTTTACTTAAAACCCCTCCGTGAACTTTGTGTTTCCTTTGTGCTCCTTCGTGGTCGAAATAACCAAACCGATTATTGGTTGTCGTTTTCATCTGCAAAAGACCCTGAAATGAATTCAGGGTGACGACCTTTTTATAAGAATTTTTAAGACTAAGGTAAAGTCAACTCCTACGGTCATCCTGAGAGAAGAGTTTTAGGTTTTAAAACCAAGAAGATTTGATGACATATAGCCTAGAATCAGGTAAACGAAGACTCATACAACAATTTAGTCTGATTCGTTATTAGTAGGTTTTCCGGCCTCAATTACGAGGAGTTAAAAACAAAGCAAAAAGTTTAGCGAGTTGGGAAGTGACCAGAGGGAACTCGCCCACCGAGCTTACTTTTTGTGAAGGTTTTAAAGATGAGGAATTGGAGCCTAGATTTTTTTCCTTCTTTTTTGATCATGCAAAAAAGGAGTCTAAAATATCTTGGGAAGGCTTACTACATCGAGAAATTAGATTAAAAAAACGGAATCACCAAATGAATCTGTCATGGGTAAATTGTTTCAGGATCCAATAAATTAATTTACATCTCCTTAGCTAAAAATTCCTTCGCCGTTAATACCGGAATTTTTGAAGATTTAAAATCTTTTTTATTCCGCGTGATAATCACGTCCACCTGACTTGCAATAGCCGAATAGTATTGCAAGGCATCCTCAAAATCTGTAAATAGATCATTGCTTAAAGCCAGTTCCGTAACTTTTTCATCTAAGCTTAATATTTCAACTAGGACTTTAAATTTCCTTAATATCACCCTTGCTTCTTTGGCCGATTTTAATTTGGTGAGAATGTAATTGGTGTTGGAAAAGGTTAAAGCAGAAATAGTTAAGACCAACTCTTTTTTATCGGCGCGAGAGAATAATTCGGCCGCTTCTTCATAGAATCCATGTCTTTTCGCAAGCAGGTCGATCACGATATTGGTGTCAATTAATAAGCGACTCATTTATACTTCTCTAGTAGATAGTCACTATAAGCATCCTTTGCATTGAAGTCTTGTGTAAGGTCAATTACACCACTCAGACTTTCCACCAATGGAGTGATTTCTGAACTTGCTTCTTGATTTTTGGTAAGGCTGTTTAAATAAGATTGGATCAGTTTCGATAAACTGGTATTATTCGATTTAGCATAGTGTTTTGCCCTTTCGATTATTGCTTGGTCTAAGCTTAAAGTCAATTTTTTATCCATCTTCCTTTCTTCACGTACAAATATAATGTTTTATTACGTGGTATTTATGATAAGTATTTAGTACGCTGCGCTTTTGGCAGTGAGTAATGAGTAGCGTTTGCGGAAATGATGGACATTTTAGTCTTCGAGCTTAAATCGGAAACAATCTTTTTACCGAAAATCCCTCCGTGAAATCTGTGCCCTCTTTCTGTCCTTGGTGGTTTAATTCCAAACCGATTATTGGTGTTCGTTTTCATCTGCAAAAGACCCTGAAATGAATTCAGGGTGACGACCTTTTTATA
>PZPB01000017.1 GCA_003045865.1 Bacteroidota bacterium
ATTTTAATTCACCCACTGTTTCGGGTCCAGAATTACCGCAGAAGAAACAAGCAGAAAAAGGATTTTTACTTAAAGCGTAAGTATTAGCCGCCACGTCTAGGGGAATAAGGTAGCCTGAAATAATAACTTCCTGCCCTTCATAGTTAGAGCTTAAAATGCTGGGGAATTTTGGACTGAATAAACCCGACACCGGATCCTGATCGTAATTAGTCATGGCTAGTACTGGCCAAACCAAATTCTTTTGGGCATTGCTACTAAAAACACTCAGACTAAAAATAATGAATAAAAACACTTTAAGCATCGGCTAAAGTTTTAGGGATATTAATGCGGTAGGCATGCCAGGCGGGTAATAGTGAGGCAAAGGTACCCAATATTAAAACGCTGAACAGGAGCCACAGTTGCATAGGATTTTGCAAGGTTTGTAAACCTAATCCACTCGTAAGATTAGGTAGCTTCAAACTTAGAAGCTCCAAGCTAATTATAGCTAAAATTAAGGCGAAGAAATAGGCAATGAAACTGAGAAAGATAGACTTCGTCCAAACTAATAGAACCACTTTATAGCGACTAATTCCTACTGCGCGTAAGAAGGCCAATTGAGGTTCTTCGTCTTTTAAGCCTTGTAGTAGCGATACGAAAATACTGATACCGGCAATGAAAAGTAAAATATAAGCCAAGGCTTCGAGCAAATCTAGCGCCGACTGGGCTAGGCTAAAAAGTCGGTTTACTTCAATGGCGGGCAGAGCGGCTTGCATTTTAGTCTGACTATTAATTTGTCGTGGTAAACTGAGGGTGGCCATGGGATTGCTAAATTGGATAAGGCCAGCGGTAATTTCACGTTCCACTTCTTCGTGGTCGTGATCGTGTGCTTCCTCAGCGGGATGTTCATGTGCTAACCAGATGCTGGCAAGGGGCGTAAGAATTAAGTCATCGATTACGCTACCGCTTTGCGCGTAAATCCCTACCACCTTAAAATCTTGCTGGGCATGGCTTTCTCCTTCTTCGCTAAAACCGTGAGAGCCATGGAAGAGGCTGCCCATCTTGAGCTCTAAAGTCTGCGCTACATTTGCGCCAATACAAACTTCGAAGGCCTTTTGAAAAGAACGACCATCCGCTAGCTTTACATTATATAAAGCGGCGTAATTACTATCGCTCCCTACAATACGCTTGCCTTTGTAATTATCGCCATAAGCCAAAGGGATGGCTTTTTTTACCAATCGGTTTTTAGCGAGTTTTTCAAATTCAGAAAGTGAAATATTTCCGGTGGGAGCATCAATATGGTAAACGCTGCTAAGTATTATTTGGAGGGGACTGCCTTTGGCGCCTACTACTAAGTCTATTCCTTTAATATTGCGGGTGAAGCTTTTTTCAAAACTGTCTTTTGCGGTAAAAAGAACCATGATTAAAGCGAGGGAAAAGGATAAAAGTAAAATGCTTAAAAAGCTATGCAGTTTCTTATGACCTAAACTGGCCAAGGCGAGGCGGAAGATGTTCACAGTTGATAGGATTTAGAAATTAGCTTTTTAAGACGAGCATCGTGGGTTACCACTAATAAGGCGGTTTTTTGAGATTGACTCATTTGCAGAAGCAGTTCGCCTACTTTTTCGGCATTGGTATCATCTAGAGCAGCCGTGGGCTCATCGGCTAAAATTAAACTAGGTTTTTGCAATAGCGCTCGCGCAATGGCAGCTCGCTGTTGTTCGCCAATACTGCAAGAGGCCGCTTTTTTATGGAGAATATGGAGAATATTTAATTCTGAAAATAAGAGATCAATTTCACTTTTGTCGGCTTGGCGATTTTGGATGGCGTAAATCATTTTCATATTATCCATCATCGTGAGATAGGGCAGGAAGAGGCTTTTTTGAAAAATTAAACCGAGGTGCTTGGCTCTAAACCTTTCTAGGCTGCGACCTTCCAAATTATGGAGGAATTGATCGCCCAATTTAACTTCTCCCGCACTAGCTTTTTGCAATCCCGCAATAAGGTTTAAAAGCGTAGTTTTCCCTGAACCAGACGGTCCAATAATTAAAGCCGCATCTGCGGAAGCGAGTTTTATATCAGGAAACTTGAACGCTTTTTCGGCGTGGTAACTAAATTGTAAATTTGTTGTTTCTAAAGCCATAGGCAAAGTTAATAAACGTGAGTTCTACTATAAATTTTGATCACAGATTTCCCTGGTAATTAGAAACCGCTTTTAATGGGTGATTCGAGATGAGATTTTACGTAAAATTGACCTTAATAAAGAAAGAACTTTAGGATGAAAACATTGGTATTAGGTGCGAGCGAAAATAAGCAGCGTTATTCGAATATCGCTATGAATATGCTAAAGGATTATCAGCATGAAGTGGTTGCTGTGGGCAATCGATCAGGTGAGGTAAGTGGCATTCCTTTTTCGAAGGAAAAAAAGGACTTTCAAGATGTGGATACGGTAACGCTTTATTTGGGACCGCAAAATCAAGCTGATTATTTCGATTATGTAGATTCTTTAAATCCCCGGCGCGTTATTTTCAATCCTGGAACCGAAAACCAGGATTGGATGAATCATCTGCAAAAGCGCGGTATTGAAACGGAAGTGGCTTGTACTTTAGTTTTACTGCGCACCAATCAGTATTAGGGAAATTAAGAGCCTTAGAGATTTTTATACTCAACTATAAGATTGCCAGCGTTAAATTCAAGGCTAAGATCTTGATTAGCAGCAATATTTTGGAGGCTAAAATGTTTGCTATCACTAATCAGCATGTCGCATTCACCCGCATTTTCCAATAATAGTTCCAACTTAAGGTGTAGCGATTTTTTACCCGCTATTTTTTCAGTCACGGCTAGATGCGCCCGACCCGGTTTACAGCCGCTGTAATTATAGCTGAGAATAATACAACTTCCTTCTTGCCTAAATTCGGTTATAGATGCGGTATTGGTCTCATACTCCAAACGGGGGTTTTCTTCGGCCGCAAGGCAAGGACTAATAATTTGGATGGGATTTTCTTCATCATTTTCAGTGAACACAATGGCGGATTCCGTTTTGGGGTCACTATTCTTTTTGGAACCACAGGCGCTTAGGAAAAGGCTGATAATGAGAAGAAAGCTAAATTTTAGAGTATCCATATTTTCAATGTTTTTTGCTGATCGACTTGACTAATTCGTAAGATGTATAGGCCGCTTTTAAAAGCTTCTAAATTTAAAGGAATTGTTCCGTAGGCAAAGGGTGTTGCGTAAGTTTCTTGGAGTGCTTCTCCCGCAAAGGAGAAAAGTTGTATCCGCACAGGGCTTTGTAAATTGTTAAAGCCTTTTATTTCCGCCCGCCCTTTTTTTACTGGATTGGGGAAAAGGCTAATAGTATTAAGAATTGTACGATTTAAACTATCGCCATTAGCGAGGCCTTGGAGGCGTAAGTTGCCTAATTCTAAAGGGTCTAACCAAGGGGCTAATTGTTGACTTGGAAAATCACCATTGCTATTCCAGCTAAAGGAAAAACGTCCATAAAAGTCGGAAAGCTCCGTTTGTTCACAGCTACTGCTACCTCCGGTGAGTGTGCCGATAATTAAGCCATCACGATCGAGTAAGGCGCTGCCGCTACTGCCTCCTTCGGTAGTTCCATAACCAGAATTGCTTTGCTGCCAGTAAACTTCTAGATGCGTATTAGGAATGCTTCCGCCATAGCTTGTGATACTTGGTTTTTCGCGGTAGATGCTTATTTTTTGCGCATCTCCAGAAGGGTGATGGAAACAATCGCCATACGAACTAATAAACTCGCTGCGATTCCAGCCAGCAAAATAGGCTTGGAAGGAGGCGGGAATATTTTGATTGAGTTCGAGTAAGAGGAAGTCTGAGCCAAAATCGCCACCATTATCATTACTGCGGGCACGTAGTGAGGCGCCTAAAATTTGTTGCTCTAAGATGTTACTTTCTTGGTTGGGACCTTCGCAACTCGGATTAAGATAATTGAAAAAAAAGACCCAACGATTTAAGTCATTTGCAGAAACCATAGAACTGGCCAAGGCACAATGTTCAGCGCTTAATACATAGGGTTTTGCGTCAAAAGCGGTATTATTAACTAAAGTACCAGTGCACCAACCAGCCAAGCTACCATTTATCCAAAGTATCCGGGTAGTGGCTTTGCTAAGTTCATTATTAGTTGCGACCGAGCAAATAGCATTTACCTGACAAGTTCCAGCATCGCCATAATCATCTATAACAGCGCTGCTGTCCAGTTGGTTAAATATCAGGCCATTGATGCTTACATTACTATTGTTAAAAGGAAATCGGTCTTGAAATAAAAGACTATGATGGGCGGAAAAGTTACTCAGAAGAAAAGTTTCGGCTTTAGTAGGAATGGTTTTTATGCCCTTTTCAGTAGCAAGAAATAGCTGATCTTCGGAGGCGAGATTGTTGAAATTTAGGAAGAGATCTAATTGCAGCTTAGGCTGACTAAAAGTTAGAATCGATTTTAGTTTGGGACTTGCTTGAGGATTGTTGAGATTTAGTTCTAGTTGAACCGCTTGAAAAAGCCCACGAATGGCATAGTGCTCCCGATATGTATCGAGGTCAGATCTTAGGCTTAATTCTTTGAGCTTTTCTGGAGATATAAGAATTTCACCCTCTCCTTTAAGTTGAATTAAATCCTGCGAGAGGAGCTTAAGACAGCAAAGGAGGAAGAAAAATGTTTTGGCAAATCTCAATTAAGACAGAAGCTTTTGACGAAGAAGGAATTCAAGTTGGTCGTTAGCCCGGGCTAATTCATCTACTAATACTTTGTTTTGACGACGCAGGCTAAACACCTCATGCGCAGCAAGAATGGTTGCTTTTAAATCATCATAATGCCAAGGCTTATTGAAGTAGCGGTAAACTTGTCCGCGGTTAATAGCGTCGATTACGGCATTAATATCTGAGTAACCGGTAAGAAGAATTCGCATGGGTTCTGGATTGATCTTTTGCACCTCTTCAAGAAATTCAATACCAGTCATGTTAGGCATGCGTTGATCGGTAAGAATAATGTTGAGGTCTTCTTCTTGTTTAAAAATCTCTAAACCTTCGGCACCTGAAAGTGCGGTGAATAACTTAAAGTCGCGGCGAAAATTTGCCTTAAAAGCCTGCAAGTTGTTTTCTTCGTCGTCAATATAAAGTATGCGTACAGAATCGTTCATCTGGGAGTGAAAATTTTTGGTAAAAATAAAGATTTACTGAGTACTATGATGTATTTTGGCTCAAGCTACTTAATAATTAATGCTAATGATAAAATCAGATATTTTTATTGTAAAAAGCTTATTATCAGGCATTAAGAATGTAAATAAAAGTTATCACAAACCTGTTTTATATAACTTAAACCTTGAATCTGAACTTAAAGCCTTTGAGGCTTTATTAACAAGTAATAAAAATCATTTAAAAATAGCTAATAGCCTAGGTAATCAGCTCATAGAATTATATCTAACTCGGCATCCACAGTGCCAATTTAGCAAATCTGAACGAGTTGAGTGGCTTGAAGATTGGAAAAGAAAGAACGACATTTATAGCTATGGTACATGGGTATACTACCCATGGTCCGACATAATTAGTCATATTTTGCCCGCTAAAGAGTTCATCGAGTTAAGAACTTCTCGCAATAAGTATAAGATTGATGAAGAAGAGCAGGCTAGTCTAGGTCAAAAAACGGTGGGCATAATCGGTTTGTCTGTGGGTCAATCTGTTGCATTAACCATGGCGATTGAAAGGATTTTTGGTACACTCCGTATCGCTGACTTTGATCATTTGGATTTAAGTAATCTCAACAGAATCCGCAGTGGCTTGAGCAATATATCGATACCCAAAACTATTCTGGTGGCACGCGAAATTGCAGAAATTGACCCTTATTTAAAACTTGAGCTTTACAATGAAGGCATTACGAAAGAAAACATTGCTGACTTTATTGGCTCGGGGGATAGTAAGCTAGATTTATTGGTGGAAGAATGTGACTCTTTGGATATCAAAATTTTGGCGCGAGCGGAAGCAAGAAAACAAGGAGTAGCAGTTCTTATGGATACTAGTGATAGAGGGATGTTAGATATTGAACGCTTCGATCTGGAGCCCGACAGGCCTATTATGCACGGTATGGTAAGCGATGATGCGGCTGCTAATATGAATAGTTGGTCACCGAAAGAGCGACTTGCCATGGTAATGGAGATGGTGGGAGTGGAGCAAATTTCATCACGGTTGAAAGCCTCTCTCTTAGAAGTGGAACAAAGTATTAAAACCTGGCCGCAGTTGGCTTCTTCTGTAGCTTTAGGTGGCGCTATTACTACCATTACAGCCCGTCGAATTTTACTGCAAGAGCCAATTGCTTCGGGGAGGCACTATGTAGACGTCGATGAAATTTTAAATACTCCTTCTAACCAAAAGAATGATACGACCATTAGCTTTAAACCCGCAGCCTTAAGTTTTGAGACTTGCGAAGCCATAGTAGATGATTTAAAAAAGAGCAAAGCGACAGAAGCGATTATTTTAGATAAAGAGAGTATTGAGGATATCGTTTTGCAAGCCTGTTGGGCACCCAGTGGAGGAAACGTGCAGCCTTGGAAATGGATTTATAAAAATGGTATACTTAGCCTCTTTCACGATGTACATTATTCGTATTCCTTTCTTGACTTTAAAAATAGAGGTAGCTTAATTGGTTTGGGTGCGGCTTTGGAAAATGTGGTGCAAAGAGCAGTTTATCGCGGTTACAAGGCAGAAATTGAAATTTTGGCAAAAGATTTTGACGATAGATTTATCGCTCAAATACAATTTTTCGCAAACGAAGATAGAAGGCGAAATGAGTTTTTGGATTTAGGGGCGGATCTGAATTTAAGACTAACCAATCGTATGAAATCTAAAGGATTAAAGCCTATCGATGAAGAACTGAAAAGTAAAATTTTCTTACATTTAGAAGGAAGTGATTTTGCGGTGAAATGGCTGGAAGGAGAAAAGCTTAAAAAAATGGCTCAAATTGTTGGAGCTGTAGAGCGACAGCGTATTTTGGATCCCTGGGGTCATAAAGATTTTATTGCAGAAGCTCGTTGGACTATAGACGAGGCAGAGAGTACCTGTAATGGAGTAGATTTGAGAACCTTATATCTTAATGAGTCGGATTTGGTTGGCTTTAAATTGATAAAAGATGCTGAAGCCATTACCCATTTAAGAAACTGGGATAAAGGGAAAGCTTTGATAAAAATGAGTATTGATTCGCTTGAGAACTCATCTGCCTTGGCGCTGGTGTATACCAATAACCATTCTGCGGAAAGCGTTCTTAATGGAGGTAGAATAGTGGAAAGACTATGGGTATACCTCAATAAAATGGGTTTAGCCTATCAGCCCGTATCGCCCGCTACCTTTATGTTTGCCCGTCTCGGAATAGATGACCCTTCTAGTTCTCCATATTTAGTAAAGGAGTTAAGTAAATTAAGAAGAGAATATTTAGATTTATTAGAATTACCTGAAAGTGTTAACGACTTGTTCCTGGCAAGGCTTTTTTACGCCAAAGAGCCAACGATAAAGTCATTAAGGAAGCCACTTGAAAAGGTTTTTAAAATAATGCGTTGAAATTATGGTGCTGAAATTAAGAGCCTTTAAAGCAATAGATGACCCAGAAAGTTGCGCTAAATTCGTGAAGGGTCACGGAGATATATTAACGAGTATAGGGGTGAACAAAGTAACTTCTAGTTCACCTACTTGGGTAGATAACCCAGGAACTTTTGTTTTAGTAGTGGAAGACTCCGAAACCAAAGCAGTGCTTGGTGGTGCTCGGGTTGACACTTCTCATGGTAATGGTAAACTACCAATTTCAGATGCTACCGCATACATGGATCCTAAAGTTGATGATTACATTGCTCAGGAAGCGGTAAAAGGTACAGGGGAAATTTGCGGATTATGGAATAGTCGAAAAGTAGCGGGAATGGGTTTTGGTAGTTTGTTTTTAACAAGAGCCGCTGTTACTATTTCCCATGCCGTAGGTGTAAATTCACTTTTTGCACTTTGCGCTCCCTACACCGTGGCTACCGCCGAAACCTTCGGTTACGGAATTATTAAAGATTTGGGTAATGATGGCACCTTTTATTATCCGAAACTTGACCTTTTAGCTACCGCAATGCTATTGCCCGATACTTTAATGATAGAAAATGCCGCTGATCTTGAAAAGAAGCGGGTATTTTCGCTCAGAAATGATCCAGGGCAATTTTTTGAGGAGGAATCTCGTCGCAGAAAGGTACCCATCCAATATGATCTTGCTATAAAAGCTTAGGATATGCGGGGGAGTTTCTTATTTCTGATCCTACTTTCTTCCTTGTCGCTGAGCTTGCTGGGGCAAGAAGCGAAAAATTTCGAATTATATTTCTTTCAGACCAATGAAGAAGTAGCTATCCATAAAATACCCCATTTAGATTATGTTAAAAGTCAAAGTAAAGTGCCTAATTTTCCGGGCGGACAACAGGTATATGTTCGTTTAAAGGTTACACCTAAGGCGAGTGCGGTAGCAAAGAGTATTTTTTTAAGTTATTCATTATTGGATAGCATCTCTTTATACTATGGTGATAATATGAGTTTTGGACTGCGTCAAAAAACAGGTCAAGCTTTTCAATTTGATACGCGCCTTAATGCGAACACGGATTTTAGTTTTGATTTGCAGTCAGGTATCAAAGATTACTACTTTAAAATTAGCAGTCATAAACCTATTGTGCTGCCTTTTGAAATAATTGAAAATAATGACCTTCTTTTTAAGGTTACGAATTACGATTTTTTCATGGGTATTTATGTAGGCATCGTTGTGGTGATGTTACTTTATAACTTGGTTATATACTTCTTAACCCGCGATAAAAGTTACCTTTTCTACATTCTCTATTTACTATTTTTAGGTTTGGCTCAGGCGGCCCTTTTTGGATATACCGACCGCTACCTCTTCGCAGACTTTCCATTTTTTAACAGCAAATTCGCTGTGCTCTCGGGAGCTTTAGTAGGAATTGCATCTGTTTTCTTTATTATAAACTTTTTGAGGCTTAAAGGAAAAGCACCTCTGTTCTACAAGCTAATGCTTGCGATAGTAGCCTTAGATGTGATTGGGATCGCTTTACTGTTTACTGGTTTTGATACAATCGCCTATAACTGGGTAAACTTTGTAGCTTTAACGGGCTCTATTCTGGCTATTTCTGCCGCAGTAAAATTAGCCAGATCGGGATATAAACCAGCTAATTTTTTCTTGATTGCTTTGTCCATATTCTTGATTAGCGTTATCATTTTTGCCTTGAAAGACTTTGAAATTCTCCCTTATAATCCTTTATTCCGCCGTTCGATGCTCTTTGGCTCGAGTGTAGAGATTGTTTTACTTTCTGTCGCTTTAGCGGATCGTATCAATCAGTTAAGAAGAGAGAAAGAACATTCCCAAGCCACAGCTCTTGAAATGGCCAAGGAGAATGAGAAGATTATTAAAGAACAAAACATTGAGTTAGAAAGAAGAGTAGATTCTCGTACCATGGAATTGCAAGAAGCAAACAAAGAATTGCAAGTAACTTTAGATAACTTAAAAGAAACTCAATCTCAGTTAGTAGATTCTGAAAAGATGGCATCTTTAGGTCAGTTAACCGCTGGTATAGCGCATGAAATTAATAATCCAATAAACTTTATTGCCTCTAATATTAAGCCTCTAAAGCTCGATTTATCAGAAATTTACGAAATCGTAGCTGCTTTTGAAGCCTTAGACGATAATTGCAGTAACGAGGATCTTGCCAAGGCTAAGGCTAAATTAGAGGAGTTTGATTATTATTTCCTTAAAACAGAAATTGAAAGTTTAGTTAGAGGTATATCCGATGGTGCGATTAGAACTTCAGAAATAGTTTTAGGATTAAGAAATTTCTCTAGGCTAGATGAGGATGTGGTTAAAAAGGCATCTCCCAACGAGGGATTAGAAAGCACCCTAGTTTTATTGCGTAATAAAACTAAAGACTTAATTGAGGTAATAGAAGACTATGACCCAAAAGTTGGTGAAATTGATTGCTATCCAGGCAAGCTAAACCAAACTTTTATGAATATCCTTAATAATGGCATCTATGCGGTTAATGAGAAGGAATATGAGGGTGATGAAAAACCTACCTTAATTATTAGAACGGAAAAGGAAAATTCGGCATGGGTTAATATTTACCTTACCGACAATGGTATTGGAATGGATGAAAATACCAAGAAGAAAATATTTGAGCCCTTCTTCACCACCAAAGATGTGGGCGAGGGAACAGGGCTTGGTATGAGTATAGTTTTCAAAATTATTGAGAGACATGGCGGTAGCCTCACGGTAAACTCTGAGCCAAGTAAAGGCACGGAATTTAAAATTAGTTTACCAGTAATTCAACCAAATGAGTTTGCATAATGATTAGTTCGGCACCAAAAGAAAAAATTAGAGTTTTGTATTTGGACGATGAAGATAACAATTTACGTTCCTTCAAAGCTGCTTTCAGAAGAGATTATCAGGTTTATACAGCCAATAATACGGAAGTTGCTTTTAGCATTATTAAGACACAAAATCCGCATGTCATTTTTTCGGATCAAAGAATGCCAGTCACTAGCGGAGTAGACTTTTTTAATGCGGTACGACAAGTTTTTCCTGAGCCAGTTAGAATTTTAATTACCGGTTATACCGATGTGAACGATATTATTGAAGCGATTAACAAAGGCAATATTTATCGCTACATCACCAAACCTTGGGATGAGTCTGATATTACTATAGCTATTGAAAATGCTTATGATCTATATCTTACACGGAGAGAGTTGAATGATAAAATTGGTGCTTTAGAAAAGGCGAATCAGGAGCTCAATCGATTCGTTTATAGTGTTTCACATGATTTAAGGGCACCAATTGCAAGTGTATTAGGCTTAATTAAGGTGGCTGAGATAGAAGTTAATGATCACCCCGCAGCCGAAAGTATATTTAAACAGGTTGATCAGGCAACCTTAAAGCTAGATTTATTAATAAATAACATTATTGATTATTATAAAAACTCGAAGGCTACCGGCCATTTAGAGCAAATAAATGTGACGGAGTTGGTAGACGACATCATTGGCAATCTGCATTTGGATGCCACAAGCTCAGGTTTTGATCTTGAAAAAGTGATAGATCAGAGGGCTAATTTTGTTGGAGATGCCTTCAGAATACGCATAATTTTAAGTCATCTAATTTCCAACGCCGCGAAATTTAAAAAGCCCACTCAAAACAAGGCTAAAGTTAAACTTCACTTTGAAATTACAGAGTCTAAGGTGAAAATCGTAGTTTCGGACAAAGGAATGGGAATCCTTAATGAGTACATGGAACAGATTTTTAAAATGTTCTTTAAGCGTAAGGAAGAATTAGCGGGTTCAGGTTTAGGACTCTATATCGTAAAGGAGGCATTGTCAAAAATGGGTGGGCAAATAGATGTAAAGTCTTCTCCTAACGAAGGTTCTGATTTTAGAATTAGCTTTCCGAATCATATTTTGGAGGAAGATGAGTGATTTCATTTTAAATAAGTGCTTACTAATTGATGATACCATGATTGATCGTTTCATTCATAGTAAACTTTTGGGGCACTACAAAATAGCACAAAGCATTGACGAGTGTTCTGGAGGCAAAGAAGCTCTGGTATACTTGGAGGCTGCTATTATTTCGGGCAACATACCGGATTTAATTTTATTGGATTTAATGATGCCCGAAATGGATGGATTCGAATTTTTACGTCCTTATCACGGCCTAATTGCTAAATCACCCAAAAAGCCTTTACTCTTTATGGTTAGTTCCACAGAAGACGAGCGCGACCTTAATCGTGCGAAGGCAAATGATCACATTATTAAGCTTCTGCGGAAGCCTCTTCGTCCTGAGTATTTAATCGATTTGATTAAAACTCAGATTTAAAGTGAAATTTGATTTTATCGAATTTCTGCTGTGCCATGCTCAGGCTGAAGGACGAGTCAGCTAAAAACACCAATCTATTAAATTTATCTCTCGCTAGATAGCGATACTTGAGTTTAGAAAACTCTTCTAATTGGGCCGCATCATGGCTTTCTATCCAGCAAGCTTTGTAAGCCGAGTAGTTTTCATAACTACACTTTGCACCATATTCATGCTCTAGGCGATATTGAATTACCTCATATTGTAGGGCTCCCACCGTTCCAATAATTTTTCTCTGATTACTTTCTAAGGTGAAAAGCTGAGCCACACCTTCATCCATTAATTGATCTACGCCTTTGTTTAGTTGCTTCGCTTTGAGTGGGTCGGCGTTATTTACAAAACGGAAATGTTCGGGTGAAAAGCTCGGGATTCCTTTAAATTCTAGCACTTCACCACTCGTTAAAGTGTCGCCAATGCGGAAACTTCCTGTATCGTGTAAGCCAACGATATCGCCAGGGTAAGCAGTTTCTACGATACTCTTTTTGGAAGCCATAAAGGCGGTGGGGCTGCTGAACTTTATGTTTTTCCCGATGCGATGATGAATGTAATTGGTGTTTCTTTCGAATACACCCGAAACGATTTTCATAAAAGCCAAGCGATCGCGATGTTTGGGGTCCATATTGGCGTGAATTTTAAAAATAAAACCACTGAACAAATTTTCTTCTGGTCTTACTAATCGACCATCTGCATCTTTGGGCTGAGGCGGAGGAGCAATTTCAACAAAGCAATTTAAAAGTTCTTCTACACCAAAATTATTAAGAGCACTGCCAAAAAATACGGGACTGATTTCACCATTACGATAATTTTCAGGGTCAAAGTCATCGTAAACTCCATCTAATAGTTCTACTTCTTCACGCAGAGTTTCGGCCGCTTTGTCGCCAACCAATTTATTGATTTGTGGATCATTAACGTCTTTAATAGCGATGGCACCGGCAATTTTAACCTTGCTAACTTCAGTAAAGAGCTTTAGGTTAGATTCCCACATATTATACACCCCTTGGAAATCTTGACCCATGCCGATAGGCCAGCTCAAAGGGCTAATCTTCAGGCCAAGCTTTGTTTCAACTTCGTCTAACAAGTCAAAAGCATCGCGACCTTCACGATCCAATTTATTAATAAACACAATGATAGGCGTATTGCGCATGCGGCAAACTTCTACCAGTTTTTCCGTTTGTGCTTCTACGCCTTTGGCCACGTCAATAACCACGATAACACTGTCAACCGCGGTTAAGGTGCGATAGGTGTCTTCGGCAAAATCTTGGTGACCAGGTGTGTCAAGAATATTGATTTTTTTACCTCGGTATTCGAAGCCCATTACCGAAGTGGCAACGGAAATTCCTCTTTGACGCTCAATCTCCATGAAATCGGAGGTAGCGGTTTTCTTAATTTTATTGTTTTTTACGGCACCTGCCTCCTGAATGGCTCCTCCAAAGAGAAGTAACTTTTCAGTTAAGGTAGTTTTTCCTGCATCAGGGTGGGAAACGATGCCGAATGTGCGGCGTCTTGCGATCTCTTCTTTTACTGTACTCATAATTGGCCTGCAAAAATAGCTATTTAACGTGAGCTCGACTAGGAATTAGGATCTCAGATTTTCAATAAAAAGAAACAAGAAGGCTAGGAAAAAACAGCTGCGTGTAGATGAGCAGATAAAGCAGAGCAAGTTTCTTCAATTTTGAGGGAAGCACTTCTAAATTTTAGATCGAATTCACCTAGTTTAAGTTTCGCTAATAAATCCTGATTATTGTTTAACTTTTTATTGAAAGTACCTAAACAATATCGTGTAAGCTAAGTTTATGCTTATAGAAAGCTACTATGAACTCAAAATATTCCATCAAAGACCTAGAAAAGCTCTCAGGTATTAAAGCCCATACTCTGAGAGCGTGGGAGCAACGCTATAACCTTATTGAGCCTCATCGCACCGATACAAATATTCGCTACTATATAGATGATCATCTTAAAAAAATCCTAAATATCGCAGTGCTGGTTAAGAGTGGCATGCGTATCAGTAAGGTTGCCGAATTAAGCCCTGAAGAAATCCGCTCAGCCGTTATTGACGCTGGCCGCTATCAGGGTAATTATGAAAGTCAGATCAACGCTTTTAAAATTGCAATGATTGATTACGACGAGTATTTGTTTGACAGCGTTTTTAATAAGTGTTTGATACAGTTTGGAACCGATGAAACACTCACCAAAATATTAGGTGAATTTATTCGTCAGATTGGTTTACTGTGGCAAGCTGGTGCTATAAACGTTAGTAATGAGCACTTTATCAGTAGTTTAGTAAAGCAAAAGCTGTTTGCAATTATTGATCAAACCATGTTGCCACAAACTAAGGATAAGTCGAAAAGTTATGTTTTGTACTTGCCAGCAGATGAGCTTCATGAATTAGGTCTTCTCTATCTTTATTATTATCTCAAAAAAATCGGTCACCGTGTTATTTATCTCGGTCAATCTGTTCCGATAGATTATTTGAAAGAGGTTTCGGAAAAAACAGAAGTGGATCAGTTCGTGTCTATTTTCACCACCACCCCTCATTTTGATGAGATAGATCAGTACTTTGAGAAAATCGCAGAGATGTTTGACCAAGATAATTATCGCTTTTTCTTAACAGGGATACAATTTGGCAATTACAAAAGCGATAAACTGCCTGAACAAATTGAATTAGCGGCTAATATTGAGCATCTTAAGTCCTTTTTTGCGACATAAGTGTTGTCTATATTACTATTTGTTGTTTAAACAGCGATAAATCAGTCTCTTATGTTTTTGTTTAACTGTTTTGGTGTTTTCTTAAACAAAACCCTTGTCGGTCGATATGATTTTGTTTAAGTTTGGGGTGTTAAAAGTTAAACATAACAAAACACTCAGTCATGTCTAATTCCGATTTTAATTCTATGATTACTAATCACCAAGATTTCTTACATCAACTGGCAATGAAGTTGACGAAGAGTAATGAGGATAGTAATGACTTGATGCAAGAAACTTTATTCAAAGCGATAAAGAATAAGGATAAATTTCAAGAAGGTACCAACATTAAGGGTTGGCTATATACCATCATGAAGAATACCTTCATCAATGCATACCGTAAAAAGAAAAATCAGAATACATTTGTAGACGAAACGGAAAATAAATATTTCCTTAACATACGTGAAAGCGAGAAGTCGGCAACTACCGATAGTATCGTTGATCACAAATATATGATGGAGCAAGTTAATTCGATTGATAAGACTTATCTTGAAACTTTCATGATGTATTACAATGGTTACAAATACGAAGAAATTTCAGAAATATTGGGTATACCCTTAGGTACCGTAAAGAGTCGTATATTTTTAGCACGACGGAAAATGATGGATAAACTTAAAGATTACCGCTAACAAAGAATTAAACCATGGCCAAAAAGGCACTAGTAGTGGGAGCAGGTTTTGCTGGTCTCGCTGCGGCAACATCACTAGCGGAGAAAGGTTATAAGGTGACCATTCTAGAAAAGAACAGCCAAGCAGGCGGAAGAGCAAGAAGCTTTAAGGCACAAGGGTTTGATTTCGATATGGGTCCAAGTTGGTATTGGATGCCCGACGTTTTTGATACGTACTTCGCGAAATTCGGAAAGAAAGTAAGCGATTATTACCAATTGGAAAGATTAGACCCTTCTTACCGAGTTTATTTTGGGGAAAAGGATTTTGTGGATTTACCGGCAGGAGTAGAGGCCTGCGCCCAATTATTCAATCAGATAGAAAAAGGCTCAGGCGATAAGTTGCGAAAATTTATGCGTGAGTCGGCTTATAAATATGAGGTAGGAATTAACGACCTGGTATATAAACCTGGACGATCCATCATGGAGTTTGCTGATATCCGTATCGCTAAAGGCTTAATTCAGCTAGATTTACTGAAGTCGATGCGCAGTTATGTGCACAGTCACTTTAAAAATCCACGACTGAGACAGTTAATGGAATTCCCCGTTTTGTTTTTAGGGGCTACTCCCAAAAATACGCCAGCCCTTTATTCGTTAATGAATTATGCAGATGTTGATGGCGGTACTTGGTTTCCAAAGGGTGGTATGCATAAAATTGTTGAAGCTATGGTTTCTTTGGCGGAAGAGAAAGGAGTAGAAATCAAGCTGAATCACGAAGTCTTAGAACTTAAGTATAGTGGAAAGAACATAACTGGCCTTCTAACTTCTGAAGGAGATTTTCATGCTGATGTTATTATAGCAGCGGGAGACTACAATCATTTCGAACAAAAGATATTACCTGCGCATCTACGACAGTACAGCCCAGAGTATTGGGAAAAGCGCGCTATGGCTCCATCGAGCTTATTGTTTTACATGGGTGTAGATAAGCCCGTAGAGGGCCTTTTGCATCATACCTTGTTTTTTGATGAGGATTTTGATCAACACGCGGAAGAAATTTATAATAAGCCCCAGTGGCCATCAAAACCTTTATTTTACGCATCGGCTTCATCTAAAACCGATCCGAGTTTAGCTCCGGAAGGTAAAGAAAATTTATTTTTACTAATGCCAGTAGCTCCGCATCTTAATGATAATGAGAAAAATAGAGAGCGTTATTACGATGTTATGATGGAGCGTTTAGAACGTTTAACGGGAGGTTCGGTAAGAAGTGACGTTTCCTACAAACAGTCTTATGCACACAGCAATTTTATAGAAGATTATCACGCTTTTAAAGGTAATGCCTACGGGTTGGCGAACACTTTAAGGCAAACAGCGATATTAAAACCGGCCATGAAAAGTAAAAAGGTTGAGAACCTTTATTACACTGGTCAGTTAACTACTCCAGGTCCAGGCGTTCCACCTTCCCTTATTTCTGGAATGGTGGTGGCTGACGAAATAGAAAAAGATTTTAAATAGTAATTTGTATGAAAGAGCTTTTTGATATGGTGTCGTATCAGACCAGTGCCATCGTTACTAAAAAATATAGTACTTCTTTTTCTCTAGGAATTTTATTTCTGGACCGTATGCTGCATAAGCACATTTATGCACTTTATGGCTTTGTGCGTTTTGCTGATGAGATAGTAGACACGTTTCACGATTTCCCCAAAGCCGAATTACTTGCAGATTTTAAAAAGCAAACATACAAGGCCATTAAGGATGGCATTAGCCTAAACCCTATTCTGAATTCTTTCCAACATACGGTAAATGAATTTAATATTGATTTAGATTTGATCGAAACCTTCTTAAAGTCAATGGAAATGGACCTTGAGCCAGTGGACTCTTTTGATGATTCGAAATACGAAGAATATATTCTTGGCTCGGCTGAGGTAGTGGGATTGATGTGTTTAAAGGTCTTCTGTTATGGCGATGAAGAGCAATATGAAAAATTGCATTGGAATGCTATGAAATTAGGATCGGCTTTTCAGAAAATAAATTTCTTACGAGATCTCAATGCAGATTACCATCAATTAGGTAGAGTTTATTTTCCGGGCGTAAACATGGATGTTTTTAATGATCAGGTAAAAGCGGAAATTGAGGCAGATATCGATCTAGATTTCAAAGCTGGTTATGAAGGTATTTTAGGATTACCGAAAAAGGCTCGCTTTGGGGTATATATTGCTTATGTATATTATTTTGCGTTGTTCCGTAAAATAAAAGCTACTTCGAGCACAGAAATTCTTAGCCGAAGAGTTCGCATTCCAAATCACAATAAATACAGCTTATTATTAAGCTCTTATTTAAGACATAGTTTTAATATACTTTAATAAATATGGCAGAAAATGTTATCCTAGTTGACGAGCATGACAATGCTTTGGGACTGATGGAGAAAATGGAAGCCCACCGCAAAGGTCTTTTGCATCGTGCCTTTTCCGTTTTTGTGCTTAATGAAAAAGGCGAGCTGATGTTGCAGCAAAGAGCCGTACACAAGTACCATTCTGGTAAATTATGGACCAACACCTGTTGTTCACATCCGCGTGATGGGGAATCGGCAGAACAAGCCGCCCATAGACGTTTAGTGGAGGAAATGGGTTTTGACTGTGAAATAGAAAAATCATTAGAATTTGTTTATCGTGCCGAGTTAGACTTAGGCATGATTGAGCATGAATATGATCATCTTTTTATTGGTCGCTATAATGGCATCCCGGCCATAAACCCAGAAGAGGTGATGGCTTGGAAGTGGATGGATATCGATTTGCTAAGTGAGGATATTGCCGCTCATCCAGAGAATTATACCGAATGGTTTAAGATTATCTATCAGTCCTTTTTAGCAAAGGTAAAAGCTTAATAATGAAAGTTACCGTAAGCCGAAAGGCACATTTTAACGCGGCTCACCGCCTGTTTAATCCCGCCTGGACGGCAGAGAAGAACGAAGAGGTTTTTGGGAAATGCAACAATCCCGAGTTTCATGGTCACAATTACGAACTAATTGTTAGTGTGAAAGGCGAAATAGATTCCAGAACAGGATATGTGATGGATATGAAAGTGCTGAAAGACTTAATTAAGGATAAGATTGAAGATCGCTTTGATCATAAAAATCTCAATACTCAAACCGAGGAGTTTAAAAGTTTAAATCCTACGGCAGAAAATATCGCCGTAGTAATATTCGATTTACTTCGCCCACATTTAAATGAAACTTTAGATTTAAAAATCACGCTTTATGAAACTCCGAGAAACTACGTTGAATATGAAGGTTAATGGATTGGCAGAAAAGGCTTTGGAAAAGGGCTCGGATGAAATTTGGCGAGAACTAAGTGCCATTGGTGATGATCACCAGAGTGCTAATTTGGAAACTCCAATGAGAGACGGGGCCTTCGATATTAGTGCCGACGAAAAAATAGATTTAATTGAGGAGAAGTTCGCCGACATACTTACGATTCTCGGTATGGACCTGCAAGACGATAGCCTAAGAGGTACGCCACGTAGAGTGGCTAAAATGTACGTCAATGAAATCTTTCAGGG
This sequence comes from Bacteroidota bacterium, assembly GCA_003045865.1. Lineage (GTDB taxonomy): Bacteria > Bacteroidota > Bacteroidia > Flavobacteriales > Schleiferiaceae > Croceimicrobium. The sequence continues at coordinate 18,807 of PZPB01000017.1, forward strand.
TTTAAACCCAGAAAATAAGCCTACCGCAAAATTATTTGACAATAAGTACCGCTACAATCAAATGTTGGTGGAAAAAAACATCAATGTGCATTCTTATTGTGAGCACCATTTGGTACCCATTCTGGGGAAAGCGCATGTAGCTTATATTTCTAGTGGTAAGGTAATTGGCTTAAGTAAAATCAATCGTATCGTGCGTTATTTTGCCAAGCGTCCGCAAGTACAAGAGCGTTTAACCGAGCAGATTGCTGCCGAATTAAAGAGAGTTCTAGAAACTGAACACGTGGCGGTTATTATAGATGCCGAACACATGTGTGTGGCTACCCGTGGTATAGAAGATACAGGTTCTAGCACCATAACTACTCATTATTCGGGTAAGTTTTTGGAAGAATCGTATCGCAATGAATATTTAAAACATATATCTTAAGATTTTATGAATTACTTAGTTGTTGGTGGTGGAAGTGGAATAGGAGAAAAAGTAGTTGAAAATCTTGCCTTAGCAGGACATCAGGTTTATGCAGCAAGCCGAAACATAATGGAGGCAAATCTGCCCCCGAGCGCAGAGCCGATTAAATTTGATGTTAGTTTGGATGAGACCATAGAAGGTTTGCCAGATGTTTTGGACGGCTTGGTTTATTGTCCGGGTTCTATTAGTTTAAAGCCTTTTCATCGTATAAAGCCCGCCGATTTTCAAGCCGAATGGGAGCTTAATTTTTTAGGAGCGGTAAAAGTAACACAGCAGGTTTTAGATCTTTTAAAGAAAAGTGAAAACCCAAGTGTTGTGTACTTTAGTACTGTAGCCGTGCAATTAGGTTTACCTTTTCACAGCTCAATAAGTGGAGCCAAGGGAGCCATTGAAGGTTTAACTAGAAGTTTGGCAGCGGAATATGCGCCAAAGATTCGCTTTAATGCGATTGCCCCTTCTTTAACCGACACACCCTTAGCTGCGAATTTACTATCTAACGATAAGAAGCGTGAAGCGAATGCGGAACGCAATCCTCTAAAATTGATTGGTCAAGCTCAGGATATTGCCAATATGGTAACCTTCTTGTTAGGTAAAGATTCTCGTTGGGTAACAGGTCAAGTGATGGCTGTTGACGGCGGGATGGGGGCAATCAAGCCAATGTAAAATGGAAGAGGTTTTTGAGAAATCAGACTTTGCGAAATGGGAGCGCTTTTACCGCGCCGCATTTTTTAATAGTTTAGGAGGTTTTAAAAGTCTCAATTTACTAGCTTCTCAAAATGCCGAGGGAGAACATAATCTCGGTCTATTTTTTTCGGTTTCACATATTGGTGCCAACGAGGCTCTTTTGGGATTGATTTTTCGTCCCCACACCGTTCCTCGTCATAGTCTCGAAAATTTACGCGCCGGATATGCCACTTTAAATGCAGTCCATCCTGATATTTTAGCGCAAGCGCATCAGGCTTCGGCTAATTACCCGGCGGAAGAATCGGAGTTTGAAGCAACAGGCTTAAGTCCCGAATTTCGAGATTTCCCAGCTCCTTATGTAGCCGAAAGTAAAATAAAAATGGGTATAAAATATCGTGAAGAGCATTTAATTAAAGCGAATAATACCATTTTAGTGGTAGCTTCTATCGAGAAGGTAATTCTTGAGAAAGGACTCATCTTAAAAGATGGTTTAATTGATCATAGTTTAGCAAATAGTGTAGCTGTAAATGGTTTGGATTCGTATTATACCGCAGAGCGTTTAAAACGTTTTTCTTATCCGCGTCCCAATGAAAATATTAGCGAAAATCCATGGTAAAGCAAGAGCTTAGCATTTTTTGGTTCCGTCGCGATTTGCGTTTGGAAGATAATCATGGTCTTCACAAAGCTCTGACTGCCGGAGACAAGGTTTTAGGTCTCTTTATTTTTGACAAAGAGATATTAGATAAGCTTCCCGCCAAGGATGCTAGAGTGCAATTTATCCATCAGGAACTTTTAAAAATTAAAGCAGATCTAGAGGAAATAGGTTCTTCCTTACTGGTACGCTATGGTAAGGTGGATGAAGTTTGGCAGGATCTGCGATCTGAGTTTACAATTACATCGGTATTCGCCAATCGCGATTACGAATCCTACGCCATTGCGCGCGATAAGAGGATTTATTACTTTCTAGAAGAACAGGGAATCCCTTTTAAGGCTTACAAAGATCACGTGATTTTTGAGAAAAGCGAGGTAGTAAAGGATGATGGCAAGCCCTATGTGGTTTACACACCTTACATGAAGCGCTACAAACAATTATTAACGGAGGCGCACTTAAAAGCCCATCTTAGCGAAAGCGAAAAAGAGAATTTTATTAAAACGGAAGCCTTGCCTTTTCCCGGTCTAGCCGAGATGGGGTTTCAAAAATTTCCTTTTCAATACCCTGAGAGTGAGTTTCCCACTAAAATTATTCAGAATTATCACGAGCAACGTGATATTCCCGCTACAAAAGGGACTAGTCGTTTAAGTCTGCATTTGCGCTTCGGTACAATTTCCATTCGGGCCTTGGCAAAACATGCCATGGCTGAAAACGATAAATATTTCAACGAGCTCATTTGGCGTGACTTCTACCAAAGTATAATTTATCATTTTCCGCATTCTGAAAAAGAAAGCTTTCGCCGAGAGTATGATGCGATAGAGTGGGAGAATAATAGCGATCATTTTGAAAAATGGTGCGTTGGTCAAACGGGTTATCCTTTAGTGGATGCGGGTATGCGCGAATTAAATGAAACTGGTTTTATGCACAATAGAGTGCGCATGGTGGTGGCTAGTTTTTTAACCAAACATCTACTAATTGATTGGCGCTGGGGTGAAAATTATTTTGCCGAAAAGCTTTTAGATTATGAACTGGCCAGCAATGTAGGCGGTTGGCAATGGGCGGCTGGCAGTGGAGTAGATGCAGCTCCTTACTTCCGGGTATTCAATCCTAGCTTACAAATGGACAAGTTTGACCCTGAAAAGCGTTACATAAAAAAATGGGTTCCAGAATTTGGTACGAGCCAATATCCGAAACCCATTGTAGATCATAAAGAAGCGCGTTTACGAGCTATTGCCCGCTATAAGCAAACTTTAAAACCGGATTAAATACCTGTTTTATCGCCGAAACTTAGTTTTACGTCGCTCACAAAAGATTTTATCATCTGCTCATTTTCCATTTTACAGATCAATAAAGAATGATCTGTATCAACAATGATATAGCCATCTAAACCTTCCACTACGGCAACTTTGTCTTTCGACATACGGATGATATTATTAGCAGAATTATGGTTCAATATTTTTGAGCCAATTAGAGCATTCTTGTTAGCATCCAATTCTTTATGCTCGTATAAACTGCCCCAAGTACCTAAGTCACTCCAACCAAAATCGGCGGGAATAACGTAAACTTTAGACGACTTTTCCATTAAACCGTAATCAATCGATTCGTTGTCACAAGAAGGATAGACCTTATCAATAAACTCTTGTTCTTTCTCAGTACCGTAAAGGCCAATTCCTTGCTCGAAAGAGGCGTGTAAGTCGGGTTGGTGCGCGGCTAATTCGGTTTTAAAGGTTTTTAAGGACCAGATGAAAAGACCAGAGTTCCAAAGGAAATCGCCGCTTGCTAAAAATTGTTTGGCAATTTCTTCATTAGGCTTTTCGGTAAAAGTCTTAACCAATTTCACTTCCGGGTCGTTATTTTCTTGTTCTTCAAACTGAATATAACCATATCCGGTGTCGGGTCGATGCGGTTTTATACCTAAAGTAATTAGGTAGTCGCTTTCTTCCGCGGTTTTAATCGCTAGTTTGCAGATGCGCTGAAACTCAGATTCATTGGTAATTAAGTGATCAGAGGGAGCAATAATTATGTTCGCATCTGGATCCTCGCTTTCAATTCTATAGGCTGCATAACTAATACAAGGAGCGGTATTACGGCGTGCGGGTTCACAGATAATATTTTTGCGGGGAATATCGGGAAGCTGCTCTGCTACTAGGGCTTCGTACTTTTTGTGCGTTACCACTAAGACTTTATCCTTGCCGGAGATGGCGCTTAAACGACGAAAAGTCTGTTGAATTAGAGATTCGCCTGTTCCTAATATATCGTGAAACTGCTTAGGGAAATCAGCGGTACTCATAGGCCAAAAACGGCTGCCGATACCACCGGCCATAATAACACAATAGGTTGATGCCATAATTTTTCAAATTTGTTACAAAGTTACGATTTAGAGAAAAGTAATTAAGCCCCTTACTACGTTATTAAATTCCTAATTTTGCAGCGCGTATATTAAACAAACAAAAGAAATCAGAATGCTGAATATAGTGCTATTTGGTCCTCCCGGAGCTGGGAAAGGAACTCAATCGGAAATGTTAATCAATCAATATCAATTGGTACACTTAGCTACTGGTGATATTTTTAGATATAATATTAAGAATGGTACTGAGCTGGGTAAGCTTGCGCAGCAATATATGGATAAGGGACAGTTGGTTCCTGATGAGGTAACTATAAAAATGCTTAATGCAGAAGTGGAAAAACGCCCCGATGCGAAAGGATTTATTTTCGATGGCTTTCCCCGCACGAATCCACAGGCAGAGGCTTTAGATGCTCTATTAGCTTCTAAAAACACCTCGATTACTTGCATGTTGGCTTTGGAAGTTCCTGAAGAAGAGCTGAAAATGCGCTTATTAAAAAGAGCAGAAGTTAGTGGTCGTGCTGATGATGCCAATATTGAAGTAATTGAAAACCGTATTGCTGTTTATAATAAGGAAACAGCACCGGTGAAATCGTATTTCGATAAACAAGATAAATTATCGCTTATAGACGGTACAGGTAGTATCGAGAGCATAACTGAACGCCTATTTAAGGCTATTGATGCAAAATTTTAATGCAGAAAAATTTCGTTGATTACGTAAAAATCTATTGTAAATCTGGTAAAGGCGGCGCTGGCTCGGCTCACTTACACAGAGACTTGCTAACTTCCAAAGGTGGACCTGATGGAGGTGATGGTGGTCAGGGTGGAAACGTAGTCTTAAGAGGAAATTCTCAAAGATGGACTTTGTTGCATCTTAAGTATCGTAAGCACATTAAAGCGGCAGCTGGTGGCGATGGTAGTTCAAACCAAAGTACTGGTAAAGATGGCAAGCATGAAATTTTAGATGTGCCCTTGGGTACTGTTGCGAAAGATGCAGAAACAGGCCAGGTACTTTTTGAAATTACCGAAGACGGCGAAGAAAAGATTCTTATGAAAGGTGGACGGGGCGGCCAAGGTAATGTGCACTTTAAGTCTTCTACTTTTCAAACGCCGCGTTTTGCCCAACCAGGTGGAGATGCGCGGGAAGGTTGGTGTATATTAGAACTTAAGGTATTAGCCGACGTTGGTTTAGTAGGTTTTCCGAATGCGGGTAAGTCAACTTTGCTTTCGGTAGTATCGGCGGCCAAACCCGAAATTGCCGATTACCCTTTTACCACCCTTACCCCTAAATTGGGTATCGTGGAGTATCGTGATTATCGCTCTTTTGTAATGGCCGATATTCCCGGAATTATCGAAGGTGCTAGCGAGGGTAAAGGCCTCGGTCATCGCTTCTTAAAGCATATTGAGCGCAATGCAACTTTATTGTTTTTAATTGCCGCTGATGCAGATGACATAGTAAGTGAATACCATATTTTAAAGGACGAATTGCGTAAGTTCAATCCCGAATTAATGGATAAAAAGCATGTTCTAGCTATAAGTAAAGCAGATATGCTAGATGCGGAGTTAGAGGCAGAAATGAAAGCGGATCTAGAGCAGCGTTTTAATAATGAAGTCAAGTTTCTGTTTTTTTCTGCAGTAAGCGGATATAATATTCCCCTATTGAAAGATAAATTGTGGGAAGCGATTAACGAAGACGAAGATTAATGTTTCAGTATATCAACGATTTAGATACCACGATTTTTCTTTTCCTTAATAACTTAGGAACGGAAACTTGGGATCCCTTCTGGCTGAGAATGTCGGAAGTGTTTATATGGATTCCCTTATATTTGACTCTTATTGTTGGTTTATTTTTTCTCTTTAAAACCAAAACTGCTCTTTGGGCGGTTTTGGCCATTGCCTTAAATGTGGTTTTAACCGATCAAGGCTCAGTACGTCTTTTTAAAAATCAATTTGAGCGCTTACGGCCTTGCCACGAAGAAAGTATTCAAGATCAAATTCGCTTGGTAAAAGGGCATTGTGGCGGTAAATATGGTTTTGTATCCTCCCATGCTAGTAATTCCTTTGGAATAGCTGTTTTGGTAGGACTTTTCTATCGAAAACGTTGGCCTTGGGTTTTTTACGGAATGCTCTTTTGGGCCTCTTTAGTGGCTTACAGCCGCATCTACCTGGGAGTACATTACCCCGCGGACATTTACTTTGGCGCACTCTACGGTTCTTTAATTGGGGGATTAGTCTATGCTGCTTTTTTGCGCTGGGCAAAGCCAGAGTTTAAAGCATAATTGGTATGAACTGGCTTCTAGTTTTTCTGGGCGGTGGTATTGGTTCACTTTTACGATATGCCATTAGTTTGGCTTTAAATGGTAAAGCAATTATGCCTTGGGGAACAGTAGTTGCTAATTTACTAGCAACTAGTTTATTAGCCTATCTGATTTTTCATTTTGAAAATACTTTTAGCGAGGGTCAGCGACTATTTTGGATGGTAGGTTTATGCGGAGGCTTCTCTACTTTTTCCACTTTTAGCTTGGAAAACTGGCAGCTTATTCAAAGTCAGCAGTACTGGTGGTTGAGCTTAAATTTAGTAGTGAGTATTGGTTTGTCTTTGCTAATTTTCTTTTGGTGGGCCAAGGTCGCGGCCTGATGGCTAAATAGCTTAATTTACATTAACAGCTAGTATTTTACCTAATTAAACTAACCTGTCCCGTTTTATAGAGGCTCGTACCATCTGCAGCAGAAACAACTCTTATTTTGTAGATATACACTCCAGAAAGTGCGTTTTCACCCGTATTATTAATTTTTCCGTTCCAAAAATCATTTAGCATTTCTGAATGAAAAACTTGTTCACCCCAACGATTGTAAATGAAAATCTCCATGCGATTTGCCCCTGATATACTATAGGAAAAAACTTCATTTAATCCATCTCCATTAGGGCTAAAAGCGTTGGGAATGAATAATTTAAAGGGTTGCTCAACGTAAGTTTTGAAGAAGCTAGTATCATTACAAGAAAACTCGTTGGTACTTACGTAGATGAAGTTTTGTACCCCGGTATCTTTTGCTTCATAAGTGAAAGGTTGGGGATTATCAAGGCGAATACCACTGGGGAGAATTAGCCATGATTTTGTAGCACCAGTGCTTTCTAATTCGATAAAGAAATAGGGATCATAAATCGTAGTTTCACTAGGGCTTACCCTTATGTTGCTACTAGGACTAGGCTTAATCTCAATTAAATGGTCGAAAATCTCTTCCAAAGTATCACGGCAACCTTCGATGGTGATAAGCTTATGTGAAACGGTGAATGTCCCTGGGTTTTCGTAAACATAAGTAGGGCTAGCAGCGGTAGATACTCCACCATCTCCAAAATTCCAAAAGTGCAAAGCTTGACCAAAATATTCGCTACTATCGGTGAACTGCACTGTTTTAGGGGCGCAGGCATCAACCAAAGGAATAGAGTGTTTTAAGATGGGGCGCGGGTATAGACGCAGGGTATCCTTCTGTATGGAGGCACAATCGCCGTCACGTACTTCAAGAATAACAATATAAGTACCTGGAATGGAATATTGTAGATTTTGCGGTTCTGCGATACTGGAGCTATTACCAAAATTTGTCGCCCCACCGAAATCCCAATTGTAAATGGCACTATCGCTTATATTACCGCTAACTTGAAAATTGAAATTATGGGCATCGAAGCATTGCTGCCCAGTAACGGAGAAATTTAGGTTTAGTGGATCATAGATTTTGTAAACGGAATAAGTGGTATCAGCGCAATTAGAACCCGGATTGGCAATTAAACGAATGGTGTAGGTACCCGTGTCTGGAAAGGTAAAAGTAGGATTCGCTAATCTGCTTGTATCGGTATTTGTGCCAGCAACGCCAAAGTCCCAAGAATAACTTTGAGTATTAAAAGAATTTTGTTGGAAGGACACGGTTTTCCCAATGCACAATTCAAAAGGATCTGGATTTTGAGCAGTAATAATGGCTACGGTGTGATTGCAGTTTGAACTAACATTAAATTGGAAATCGCGTCTTAAATTACTGAGCATAAATCCATTACGCCATTCTTCTACGCAAATTGCAAAAACGAATTGTCCCACTTGGGTAGGGGTTCCCGTTAATAATCCTGTTTGGGGATTAATAGCGAATGCTGGTCCTGCTGTAATAGGGTTAACCGACGAAAATCCGCCACGGAAGGGGACATTTTGATAAGGTGGCGCTGTTGCCGTATCAGGTCGAGGGGAATTTGGGCCGCTTTGCGTGGTTGCGCTTCCTCCACCGTGTAAGGGGGCACAAAGCTTGTAAACTACACTATCTCCGTCAGCTTCGATTGTACTCATATCTAGGGAAACCGGACGATTTAAGCATAATGCTACTGGGGGAGGGTTGCTAAATTGAGGACTGTTATTACAGCTTGTACTCTGGCTTTGCGGAGGTATTTCTATGGTATAAGTACTTCCCCAAGTGGCAGGATTAGGGATATTGGCAATACTGGTATTGCGGCAACAACGTTGGTGACTTAAGGTATAACCAGATGCGTTAAGAGGTAAGTTTATGGTATCAATGTAAATTCCTTCTTCTGTACATGCTAAGCTAGGCAAGGCAGTACAGCTATTGGGTGCCACATTGGGCAATTGTCTTTGTGAACTTAAGGGAACAAAATAATTGCCTTGCAAAACATTATTGCCATCGTAAACGGTAATGATTGCGGGATTATCGAAAGGAGCGCCAGTGGACCGACAATCGCGATAAATGATAAGTCTTACTTCGTAGTTACTGCCGCCTAGGCAACGATAGCTTATTTCCCCACCTACTAAATGCGCCGCATAAGACCATGAGGTCAGTAAGCTTAGCAATATGATTAGGGTTTTCCGCATTTTTCATTCAAAGGAAAGCAAGATACAAAATCTTTAATCTCCATTTGGAGCCTTATTCTTAAAACTTAGCATCTGCTCAAAAGGGAAAATTTCAGTGTAACCTAGGCCCTTAAGATATTCTAAATCATTAGCAAGAGGCATAATCCAAACAAAGTCGCCACCCCAGGCTCCTAAAGACTTGAAGCCACCTTGCAGTTTTGGAAAGCGTCTATTTCTATGACTTTCTTGCTGAATTAAAAGTCCAGTAATTCTTTCGTGTTCGGCCATCCAATCAATTAATTCAACGTCACTTTGAATACTTAAAAGAGCGTCGCTTAATTGAGTAATGGTATTTACCAAGGCGGGCTGCTTTTCTAATCGATCGTAACGTAATACTTCGGTACTGCTAATTTGCTTTTCTCCTAAGTATAGAAAATGCGTTTTTTTTACAATAGAAGGCAATTGCACGACCTCCCATTTGGCTTGATTGGGGGCAATTAATTGATAACAAATCGTTTGTTTTTCTAAAGCTGTTGCAACATCATACCCACTGCCCGTTAGATGCTGAAAAAACAGTTCCATAGCATCTTTTTTGGCCCAGGCAGCAAGCAGAGCAATTAAAGTGCTACTACTACCAAGTCCCCATTCACGTTTAAAATCGAGCCGACATTCAACCCTTAGGCCACCAGGTATATTTTGGTTGAAAGCATCTAGTAACAGCGCACGAATTAATTCAGCCTTTGCTAAGTCGTTGGTTTCCAGTATTTCGCCATTGGTTGTTAGAACAATGTTCAGCCAACAGTACGCATCTTCCGTAAGGGCTTGCCACTCAATGGTAGATGGGTTCTGAGTTTTATGGAGTTCTAAAAACTGGCCTTGATGACTGGGGCAAGAGATTGCCTTAGCACCATCAAGCACAGCATATTCTCCGCTAAGCAAAAGTTTACCTGGGGCGAAATGACGCAAGATTTTATGATTTTTTGCTGGTCACCCGTGGTGTCGGAATACCGCGTAATTCACAAAACTTGTTTACTGCCGCACTATGAGAAACCACTTTATCTTTAAAGAAATTTACAATAGTGTCTTTTTCGTCGGCCGTAGCTTCTAGCTGATTAAGAATATTGAGCAGGTGCATTTTCATGTGCCCTTTTTGAATTCCAGTAGTTGTTAAAGCCCGCAAAGCCGCAAAGTTTTGCGCCAGACCGCTAGAAGCAATAATAGACATCAGTTCGTCTGCATTCGGGTTTTCGAGCATTTCTAAAGCAAACTTTACCATAGGGTGTAAGCTCGTTAAACCACCAACGGTACCGAGGGCTAGGGGAAGATCGATCCAAAATCTGAAGGTATCGCCTTCAATGCTGCAATGACTTAAACTACTGTATTGACCGTTGCGAGAGGCGTAGGTATGACAAGCCGCTTCTACCGCTCTAAAATCGTTTCCTGTGGCAATAACTACCGCGTCAACGCCGTTCATAATCCCCTTATTGTGGGTGGTAGCGCGGTAAGGCTCTATTTCGGCAATGCGCACGGCACGCTGAAATTTACGCGCAAAATCTTCGGGGGAAATACCCGCATCGCCATCGAGTTCGGATATTTTACAGCTTACTTCAGAGCGCACTACACATTCGGGGGTGTAGTTAGAAAGTATGCACATCACCACTTCAATGGCTTGCTCCTCTGCAGTAAAGCGGGTATCCGCTTTGATTTCTCTTTGTAGGGTTTGTGAAAATTGCTCGAGACAAGAGTTAATGAAATTGGCTCCCATAGAATCGCAAGTATCAAACTGCGCTTCAAGTTGCCAATAATTGTCCATGTCGGATGTTTTATCTTTCAATACAATAGACTCAATACCACCACCGCGGGCGCGCATGTTGGCGGTAAGCGACTCGGTATCAGTGTAAAAATGCTGTTTTATATTCTTGAAAAAGTCTTTTAATTTTTGGGCGTCTCCTTCATACATGAAGTGTACATGACCAATTTTAATAGTGGAGATAATGCTGGTTATAAAACCACCTCTTTCCAACCAATAGCTGGCACTTTTAGAAGCCGCTGCCACTACCGAACTTTCTTCAATGGCCATGGGAATGGCGTAAAGCTTGCCGTCGATTTTAAAATTAGGAGCTACCCCAAAAGGGGTATAAAAGTTAGATAAGGTATTTTCTATAAATTCATCGTGCAGCTTTTGCGTTTTTGCATCTTCATGCCAATACTTGCGTAACAAGGCGGCAGCTTCTTCACTCTGATTAAAATACTGATCGGTAATCCACTCAATCTTAGCCTCTTTGCTAAGTTTTGAAAATCCTTTAATGGCTTTACGCATGTGCTAAAAATATGGTCAAATATACGATTGTATTTCCCTTAACCTTACTTTTGTCACATTGTTGTAAAAGACCTTTAAATTCTTTAATTGTGAAGGAAATTCGTTGTGAACACTGCAATACTTGGACGGATGGTTATCAAGAGCACTGTGGGCATTGTGGTGGTAAATTGCATGAAAAGCATCTCAATGAAATTAAGGAACGCGAGGCGATTGAGTTAAGAGGCATTCCCTTGGTAAAGCTAAACCCAGAAGCCCCTTTTTTTACCAGAGGACTTTTACAGGTTATCCGCTTTATTCAGTTGATATTTTTAACGATCATAAGCTTAATTGCTTCCATGGCTAGCTCAACTGTGCACTAATGATTCGCTGGTTTTCGCCTTATTTTTGGATGAGCTTTTTAATTTTTTCAGCGAACCAATTATTGGAACGATTTTATAAAATCCCTTTGCTTTATTCTTATTTAGACGATCTTCTGGCGCCTGGTATCGTTCTGGGCTTTACCCTTTTCTTTTTCCAAAAAGTTTTCCCGGCCGATGAAAGCTTCGTTTTAGAGACCAAGCTACTGCTGCTTTTTGTAGTGGTTTACAGTTTCTTATTTGAATTTGTATACCCGTGGACTGATGCGCGTCACACCTCCGATTATTGGGATATTCTAGCTTATGCAACGGGAACTGTCGCTTTTCGCATCTGGGGAAACCGCCCTTTAAGTGAGCTTACTTAGCTTTTTTCTTAGACTGATAAAAGTTGAAATATTCATGCATTCGCGCATTGTAGGCTTCTACAATTTCGGCCTTCGAACGCTCTTTTAAATTGAAAAAGACAAAGCGCCGCTCAAAAAAGGGCAGACTATTGTCTAAACTAAGCAGGCGCTGATCCATTACTATAAGACCATCGATTCCTAAATCGGGGGTTTCGGCAAACTCGGCGGTGTAGTATTTATCCAATTTTACGGGAACTAATTCTAGGTTAGCATTGAAGAGTATTCCTTGCAAATCTCCACTACGAATGGCTTCCGAGTCTTTAGCATAAAAGAAATAAACAGGGCAAAAATCGAAGGTTTGGGTAAAAGAAAGGAGCGTTTCTTTGTTTTCTAAACGTTGCTGCTGCGCCAATTTTTCCGCTTCATTAATCAAACCTTTCTCCTTTAAAATAGCAAGGGTATTGGTACGATCTTGCAAACGCACGAGTAGGGCAGAGTTTTTTAGTTCCTGCACAAATTCTTCACGGCTAAGAGTTTTGCGCTCGGTATTATTTTCTTGGGCCATTAAGCTGAGCCCCGATGTTTCTAGAAGAATAATTAAGCAGGTGAAAATAATTCGGGTAAGGCTTAAATTCTTCATGTTTTAATAGTCTTTATTGGTGATGGGTAGTAACTTGCAGGGGCATTTAGCCTTGTGCTAACAAATCTAATAATTCCAAACCTACAAAATGTCCGACTTAGATATTACCCGTCAGTATAGACCACTTCCCATCCAAGAGGTTGCTCAGAAGCTCAATATTCCTGGAGATCAGCTTGAGCTTTATGGGAACTTTAAAGCTAAAGTAGCTTTACACACAGCCAAAGATAAGGAAGATGGCCACCTAATTTTGGTTTCAGCCATTTCGCCAACCCCGGCGGGAGAAGGTAAAACTACGGTTTCTATTGGCTTACATGATGGTCTCTCTAAATTAGGTCATAAATCAATTGCCGTTTTACGCGAGCCTTCTTTGGGGCCAGTTTTTGGCATTAAGGGCGGTGCTACTGGTGGTGGTCATTCGCAGGTGGTTCCTATGGAAGATATTAACCTCAATTTCACCGGCGATTTCGGGATGATCGAAAAAGCGCATAATCTACTATCGGCACTTTTAGATAATCATATTCATTTTCAATTAGAACCAGTGATTGATCCTCGCACCATTTTGTGGAAGCGTGTAGTGGATTTAAACGATCGCTCCTTGCGTTTTGTGAATGTCGGTTTGGGTGGAAAAGCCCATGGTATTCCACGCGAAAGTGGTTTTGATATAACGGCAGCATCGGAAGTAATGGCTATTTTATGTATGTCACTCGATTTGATGGATTTAAAGCGTCGTTTAGGAAATATATTGGTGGCTTATACCTTTGATAAAAAGCCTGTATATGCCCGCGATTTAAAGGCAGAGGGCGCCATGGCAACGCTTTTAAAAGATGTGGTAAAACCCAATCTTGTGCAAACATTAGAAGGCAATCCTGTTTTATTACACGGTGGACCCTTTGCTAACATTGCCCAAGGAACCAATACCATTATTGCGACCCAAATGGGCTTGAAGTTAGCCGATTACACAGTAACAGAAGCGGGTTTCGGTTTTGATTTAGGGGGAGAGAAATTTCTTGATATTAAATGTAGAGCTGCAGGCTTCAAACCTGCCATAGTGGTTATTGTTGCCACCATAAGAGCTTTAAAGTATCATGGCGCCAAAGGCTTAGATAATTTACAAGAAGTTGATGTAGCTGCGGTAAAGGCAGGTATGGTAAACTTAGAAAAGCATTTGGAAAATGCTAAAAAGTTTGGTCTTAAAGCAGTGGTAGCGATTAATGAATTTAGTGGTGATGCTGCCGAGGAAATTGAGGCTGTTGTAGAAGGATGCGCAAAAATGAGCGTTAAAGCAATCTCTAGTACCGCCTGGACCAATGGAGGAAATGGCGCTAAAAATTTAGCGGCTACGGTAGTTAGTGAAATTGAAAATGGTGTGAGCAATTTTAAAGTTCTGTACGATTTGAATTTAAGTATGCGTGCTAAAATTGAAACCATTGCCACCGAAATTTATGGTGCAGCTAGAGTAGAGTACAGTAGCAAAGCTCTACGCGATTTAAAAAACATTACTGATCTTGGCCTAGAATCCCTGCCCGTTTGTATGGCAAAAACACAAAAGTCACTGAGCGATAACCCTAAGTTAATTGGGCGACCTAGTGGTTTTGTTTTCGCGATACGAGGAATTGAAATCGCAGCCGGAGCAGGTTTTGTAGTGCCCTTGGCGGGAGATATTATGCGCATGCCAGGATTACCAAGAGTGCCAGCCGCTCATAAAATTGACATAGACGCAGAAGGAAATATTTCTGGACTCTTTTAGTAATTTAAGGTCTAATTCAAGGTAAATAAGAGCGCAGAAAAAAACTGTGCTCTTATTTTTGTTTTTTTGGCAAGGAAGAAGCCAAAGGAATTGATTAATTGAAAAAGAGATTAAGAAATATGATCGACAAAGTTTTTTACCTTTCTACTTGTTCAACTTGCAAGACGATAATGAAAACTTGGGACTTGATTGGAATTGAAGAGCAGGATCTTAAGAAAGAAAACATCAACGAAAGTGAACTCGAATTTTTGCGAGCCAGAGTTAACAGCTATGAGGAATTGCTAAATAAAAGAGCACGCTTACTTAAGGATCATGACTTAAGCGATGGCCCGCAGCGCGAAGAGCAAATCCGACAATTAATCCTTTTTCATTATAGTTTTTTGAAACGGCCTATTTTGGTCTTGAAAAATGAAATATTTGTTGGAAATTCCACCAAAATTACTGAAGCAGCTAAGCTTGCACTTGAAAACCGTTAAATTAGTTTAGAATTTTAAATGGCAGATAATACTCCTCAAAACAGTATCCCCGAAAATAAAGAAGAACATAGTTCCTCGACCTATTTAGCCATAGCTTTTCGCTCGCTGCGGATGTTGGTTTACCGCACTTTGCGCATTCAAGATAATGCTGATCCTAGTGACACTATCGAGTCGATTAAAGTGGATATCGACTTTAAAGGTTATAATGTTTGGATTCTCATCTTTAGTATTCTTATCGCCTCTATTGGCCTAAATGTTAATTCGGGCGCCGTAGTAATTGGTGCGATGTTAATCTCCCCTTTAATGGGACCAATTCTCGGAGTAGGATTAAGTTTGGGTATTAACGATTGGTCCACCATGAAACGTTCGTTGCAAAATTTTGCGGTAATGTTTACGGTAAGTATTATTACGAGTACGGTTTACTTTTTACTCACTCCATTGGTAGATGCGCAATCGGAATTACTGGCTCGTACTCGGCCCACTTTATTAGATGTAATTGTAGCTTTTATTGGTGGTTTAGCGGGGATTTTGGCTGCTAATCGTAAGATTAAAAACAATGTAGTGCCAGGGGTAGCCATTGCCACGGCATTAATGCCACCTCTATGTACAGCGGGTTATGGAATAGCCACCGGGCAATGGGCTTTCTTTTTTGGTGCTTTTTACCTTTTCTTAATCAATAGTATTTTCATCTCTTTAGCTACTTTTTTAACGGTACGCTTTCTCGCTTTCCCCGTTAAAGATTTTGTAGATCCAGAGAGAGCTAAACGAGCAAGGCGTTATGTTTTTGCGGTTTTACTTTTAATCATCGTGCCTAGTGGCTTTACTTTTTACCAAGTGGTTTCCGAATCGTATTTAACGAGGAGGGTAGATCAGTTTGTTCAGGAAAATATATTTTACGATGGGGCTGAGTTGGTAAAGAAAGACTTCATTAATAACGAAGATGAAACCCATTCTTTAAACCTAGTTTTCTTTGGCGAAAATATTCCACTTAAGGTAGTTGATTCTTGGCGTCAGAAGCTGGGAAATTACAATTTGGAAAATATCGAGATCAAGGTAGTACAGCCCCAAAGTATGGAGGAAATGAATTCTACCGAAGTAAATAAACTGGTAGATGTATTCAGCAAGAGTCAGATCGAGCTGCAAACCAAAGAGCAAACCATTACGCAGTTGCGTTTAGCCTTGAATCAAGAAATGAATTTGCGTTTACCGATAGACCAATTAATGGCCGAGTTGAAGGTTAACCATCCTCGTTTGTACACCATCGGTATGGCGCGAATGATTGAGCTAAACGAAGGGGGAAAGGATACTTTAATAACCACCAATTTATACTGGAGCTTGCAGGATACCCTTGGTCTAAAGCCAGAATCAGAGCAGATTAGAGAATGGTTAAAAGTGCGCTTAAATCTAGATACAGTGGTGCTGTACAATCACATCCGCCTTCCTAAAGAAGAAGTAAATAAGCCCAAAGCTTTAGGAAGGGTGAATTAATCTTTGACCTTCAGTTCTGCCTTTAGTTCAGGGTTGAGAAAAAGATGCGAGTACACTTTCAGTTCACGCGGATTGAACATAGGAATATCATCAATGAAAAGAGGGATAAAGCTTCCTTCTACAATAGCTTTGATGCCAAATATTTCCTCTTTCGCTTCCCATAAAATTACACCCTGACTGTAATCCCCGTCAGGGTCAATTTTAAATTCTAGGATATCCCATTCGTAAATGTAACGGTTATTACGATCGCGGAAACCAATGTACTCGTCAAGTTCATCATATTCGATAGCAAAGCCTCGCCACCAAAAACCATCACGAGAATATAGAATCATAGTAGGACTAACCTTGCGCATATAGCCCACAATTTGCTCTCCTTTTCTTAGCCTAAAGCGTTTCTCGGGATTTGACATTTTATCACTTTTAGACCTAACTTATTTTTGCGCTAAAAGTTTATCCTTTAAATAAGGAGCGGTAACAGATTCTTTGCAGTGAATCATATCTTCGGGTCGGCCTTCAAAAATAAGGGCACCCCCTTTCTCGCCTCCTTCAGGTCCTAAATCGATTATCCAATCGGCACATTTCATAACATCAGGATGGTGTTCAATAACCACGATGCTATGCCCGTTTTTTAATAGGGCATAAAGGCTTTGTAGTAATTTTTGAATATCATGGAAGTGTAAGCCAGTGGTGGGCTCATCGAAAATAAAAAGCACCGGATCTTTAGCACTTCCTTTCGATAAGAAGGTGGCTAATTTTATACGTTGCGCTTCACCACCCGAAAGGGTAGAAGAGCTTTGTCCGAGGCTAACATATCCTAAACCCACATCCTGCAAGGGTTGCAGTTTCGCAGCAATTTTACTTTGCCCTTCTTTTTGAAAAAATTCAATGGCCTCATCAACGGTAAGTTCTAAAATATCGAAGATGGATTTATCGGCCAGTTTTACGTCTAATATTTCTTTGCGGAAGCGTTTACCGTGGCACACATCACACTTTAAGTGCACGTCTGCCATAAACTGCATCTCTATGGTAATTTCCCCTTCGCCTTGGCATTTATCGCATCTGCCGCCATCTATGTTAAATGAGAAATAGCCCGCTTTATACTTTCTTGCTTTAGCTAAAGGCAAAGTGGTGTAGAGCTGACGAATATCGTCGTAGGCCTTGATGTAGGTTACAGGATTACTGCGGCTACTTTTACCAATAGGGTTTTGATCGATAAACTCTACATCGCTTATATCTTGCCAAGCACCTTCGAAGCTGCTGTGTTTACCTGTTTTCTCACCATAGCCACCCAAACGCTTTTTAAGGGCGGGGTATAATATCTTCTTAATCAAGCTACTTTTTCCTGAACCGCTCATGCCTGTTACGACGGTAAAGCAATGCAGGGGAAATTTCACATCTATATTTTTGAGGTTGTTTTCACGCGCTCCTTTTAGTTCGATAAATTTGCGAGGCTCTTTTTTTATTGGAACTTTTATTTGATCAATGCCGCGTAAATAATCGGCGGTATGGCTCTTTTTCGCTTTAAGCAGATCTTCATAAACTCCTTCAAAAATAACTTCCCCGCCATGGGTACCCGCTTCTGGGCCGATGTCAATAATATAATCTGCGGCGAGCATCATTTCTTCATCGTGTTCTACCACCACCACGGTATTGCCAAGGTCGCGCAGCTCTTTTACCACTTCAATTAATTTGGCGGTATCTTTAGGATGCAAACCAATACTAGGCTCATCTAGAATATATGTAGATCCTACCAGGGCACTACCTAAACTAGTGGCGAGATTGATTCTTTGCGATTCACCCCCTGATAAGGTACTAGATAGGCGATTTAAATTAAGATAGGGTAATCCCACTTTACAGAGATAAGAAAGGCGATTTTCGATTTCCAATAAAAGCCTTTTGGCAATGGCATGTTCTTGCTCGGAAAGTTTTAATTCTTGAAAATGAGTGAGCAGTTGATCGATTGGCCAAGAAACCAATTCTGAAATAGAATAGCCGCCAATTTTAACATAACTCGCCTCTTTGCGCAAGCGAGCTCCTTTACAGGATGTGCATTTAGTTTTGCCACGGTAACGCGAAAGCATTACTCGGAACTGAATTTTATAACTTTTAGTTTCAAGGTAACTAAAGAACTCATCTAGGCCACGAAAGTAGGCACTGCCTTCCCAAAGCATGGCTTTTTCGGTTTCGTTTAGCTCGAATATGGGACGGTGAATAGGGAATTTCGCTTTTTCTGCACCCGCAATAAACTGGTCTTTCCACTCGCTCATTTTTTCACCGCGCCAGGGTACAATCGCATCTTGGTAAACCGAAAGAGAATTATCGGGAATCACCAAATCTTCATCGATGCCCATAATATTGCCAAAGCCTTCGCATTTAGGGCAAGCTCCAAAAGGATTATTAAAACTAAAGAGATGAATGCTGGGCTCTTCGAATTCCATGCCGTCAATCTCAAATTTATTTGAAAATTGATGCGCTTCTTCTTCGCCATTTAGTTGAATAAAGCAGATTCCTCTACCTTCAAAAAAGGCGGTTTGCACTGAGTCTGCCAAACGGTTGAGGTTTTCCTCGGTACTCCAATCGGCCACTAAGCGGTCAACTACAATTTCTAATTTGTCGTTTTTTTTATGGGTTTTGGGGTTGAAATCACTGATACGTAGAAGCTCCCCATTTTGCGCCATACGGGAAAAACCTTGCTGAGAAAGGATTTCCAGTTGATCCTCCAATTTCCGATCGTGGAGAATAAGTGGGCATTTAATTAAAAACTTGGTATTAGCCGGGAGGGCTTTTACATAGTTAAGCACATCTTCGAGCTGATGTTTTTTAACTTTCTGTCCACTAATAGGGGAGTAGGTGGTTCCTACCCGAGCGTATAGTACTTTTAGATAATCGTAAATTTCGGTTACGGTTCCCACGGTGGAGCGGGGATTTCGAGAAATCACCTTTTGCTCGATCGCTACCGCAGGAGAGAGTCCTTTAATGCTATCTACTTCTGGCTTATCGAGGCGACCTAAAAACTGACGCGCGTAAGAACTCAGGCTTTCAACATAGCGGCGCTGACCTTCCGCATACAAAGTATCGAAGGCTAAAGATGATTTTCCAGAGCCTGAAAGTCCAGTTATTACCGTTAAGCTCTGATGTGGAATGCTAATATTAACATTTTTTAGATTGTGAACTTTAGCCCCTTTTATCTCTATTTTTCCTTGCTGGCGCTCTATTGTAGCGGTATTTTTGGTCATATTTTTTCGGCTCTATCGAGTCTGCAAAATTATCATTCTCATATTGCTTTGTTGGATTGACAACAAAAATTATATATTTGTTTTCAGCAAGGGCGAATATCTCGCCTTCCTCAAAAAAAATATTGCCTATAGTAACATAGTTATTTTACTGATTTACGGACCTATTATTAACCCAATCAGAATTGACTATGGATTACAAAGCAATGACAGATGCCGAGCTGGTTAAGCTCTACATCAATGGAAAGGAGCAAGCCTTATCTTTTCTTATCGCAAAACACGAACAACGCATTTTTTCTTACATTTTAAGTAAGATTCAAAATCGCGATCTGGCTAATGATGTATTCCAAGATACTTTTGTGAAGATCATCAAAACTCTGAGAAAAGGAAATTACAACGAAGAAGGAAAGTTTTTACAATGGTCACTTCGCATTGCCCATAATTTGGTAATCGATCACTTTCGTAGACAGAAACGTATCCCTACTATCGCACCTAATGATGAGTACGATATTTTTAAGATACTAAAGGATGAAACTCCTACAGCTGAAAACGAAATGATTAAGGTGCAAATTGAAAAAGATCTTCATAAATTGATTCTTTTATTACCTGAAGAGCAGTTGGAGGTTTTAAAACTGCGCCATTTCTCGGGTTTAAGCTTTAAAGATATTGCCGAACAAACTGGCGTATCTATTAACACAGCCCTAGGGAGAATGCGTTATGCCCTTATTAATTTAAGAAAGTTGATGTTGGATAATAAAGTAACTTTAAGTATGTAACAATAAGTTACATAGTGGTCCGTTTACCTTTTGTCTAACTAATATAGGTATATGGATAAAACCACTACTCTTAAAGATGGCTATGCAACTAATGCAAGACCAGATGCACAAACCATTCAAAACATCTTAAATTTTTCCAGGTCTTACGAAACCCAGAAAATCTCAAACAATTTTCAGTTTGAGATGATTAAAAATTGAACAAAAAGCCTCTTCGGAGGCTTTTTTAATGAAACACATTTAATGAAAGCAATTTGGAATAATCAAGTAATCGCCCAAAGCGACGAAACTATTGTAGTAGAAAGGAATCATTACTTCCCCGCCGAAAGTGTAAAGAAGGAGTTTATAAAGGAATCAGCAAGCCACACTACTTGTCCGTGGAAAGGAGAAGCAAGCTATTATACCTTAACGGTAGATGGGCAGGAAAATAAAGATGCCGCATGGTATTATCCACAAACAAAACCTTTGGCAAATAATATTCGCAATTATATCGCCTTTTGGAAGGGTGTTGAAATAAGCGAATAATCGTTTCTAAAAAAGCTTAAAGCGTTTCCCAGCGAAAGGAATCCAACTTTAAAAAGATAAATAGTAAAAGGGTAAATCCCCACAGTGAGGAACCGCCATAACTAAAGAATGGCAGAGGGATGCCAATTACTGGTGCGAGTCCAATAGTCATGGCTATGTTAATGGTGAAGTGAAAGAATAAGATACTCACTACGGCATAGCCATAGGCACGGGCGAAGGTACTTTTTTGCCTTTCGGCTAATTGTACTAGCCTAAAAAAGAGCAACATAAATAAAATGATTAATACGGCGCTTCCGGTAAAACCCCATTCTTCGCCAACGGTACAGAAAATAAAGTCGGTACTTTGTTCTGGTACAAAATCAAATTTAGTTTGTGTTCCATTCAAATAGCCTTTGCCAGCCACTCCACCAGATCCAATGGCAATCATAGATTGAGCGGTGTTATAACCAATCCCTTTCGGGTCGTGGGCTTTGCCAAGCAGAATGTTAATACGGTTGCGGTGGCGATCTTCTAAAATATTATTGAAAGCGTAATCAACAGTATTTACCAACACTGCAGAGAGAAGCCACATTCCTACCACTTTTATCCAAAACCCTTTAGAGCGCCTTGTTGCAACTATTATTAAAGTAGCGAGTAGGGCTAAAGCAATTTGTAAGCTTAAAAGTGGTACCAATAAACTCATTAGGAATAAAACAGCCAAAGCCAAACCGATAAAAATATAAGCTCCCGAAAGTCCTTCGCGGTACATTACTAATAATAGAGAACTATACACCAAGGCCGAACCAGGATCTGGCTGAGGGATGATTAAGGCCGCGGGAATAATGATAATGATAAAGCCAATTATTTTATCACGCAGCCCTCTAAGATTTCTTTCTTTTTTGCTAAGAAAACTAGCTAGAGCTAAGGCAGTTGCAAATTTGGCAAACTCCGAAGGTTGAATACTAAAGCCTCCAATAACGAACCATGAACGAGCACCAGCAATTTCCTTTCCCTCAAAAAGTACCAATAGGAGGGCGAGCATGGTAGCAATGTAAATAGGGATGGCAAGGGTTTGATAGATGCTTCCGTCTAAGATGAAAATAACTGCAATAATGGCTATAGAGGTGCCAATCCACATTAATTGTTTTCCGTAACGCTGGCTAAGATCGAAGATATTAGCATGTTCTTCATCGTAAACAGCGGCATAAATATTTGCCCAACCCATCAAAACCAAAAGGAGGAATAAAACAACGGTTAGCCAATCGATATTGTAAATACTGCTATTACTTCTCCGCATCGCTTAGTTTAATGGGCTTTTTGTAGATACTTAGTAATTGCTTTTCGTATTCTTCGCTTAAATCTCCTGCAAGCATTCGGTCTTTCATTGTTGGCCGATTAATTTCACCGGTAAGATATTGTTCTATAAGAAGGCTGGCGATAGGCGCAGCCCAGCGACTACCCCAATAGCCATTTTCTACAATAATGGCTACTGCAATCTTGGGATCGTCTTTCGGTGCAAAGGCCACGAAAATACTGTGATCTTGTCCGTGAGGATTTTCCGCAGTACCTGTTTTCCCGCACATCTTAATTGTATCATGGCGACTTCCACGAGCGGTTCCCGTTTCGAAAACATCGAACATCCCATTAATTACCACCGGGAAGTGAACGCTGTCTATGGTGGTATATTTTCGCTCGACAAAATTAGGGTCGGCAATGGGTTTATTGTCAATGGCTTTTACAATATGAGGGGTATAATAATAACCATGATTGGCTATAGCCGCCGTCATATTTGCCATTTGAATGGGGGTAAGCAAAAGTTCACCCTGGCCAATCCCTAATGAAATAGCACTTACCGCTCTCCATCCGGTATAACCAAAAGCCTTGTCGTAATAGTCGGCATTGGGCACTAAACCCTTTCTGCCGGTAGGTAAATCGTTATTTAAGAAA
>PZPB01000018.1 GCA_003045865.1 Bacteroidota bacterium
CTCTCCATCCGGTATAACCAAAAGCCTTGTCGTAATAATCGGCATTGGGCACTAAACCCTTTCTGCCGGTAGGTAAATCGTTATTTAAGAAACGGCCCATATTGAAGCTCTTCACATGGTTACTCCAAACGTCCATTCCTTCTTGAGCAGTGGGATATTTTTCGATTATCGATTTAAATACTTGGCAGAAGTAGTTATTGCAACTCTTACTAATTGCTAAGCGCAAGGCAATAGGGCTAGACGTGCCACAGTGACAAGCTACATGTAGTCTACCGTAGTGAAAACCATGGTGACAAGTGTAAGTAGTAGTTTCTTTGGTAACCCCTTCTTGTAAGCCAATTAAAGCATTAATTACTTTAAAAGGTGACCCCGGAGGGTATTCTGCTAAAAGTCCGCGGTCGAAAAGTGGCTTATTAATACTATCTAAATAAAGTTTAGAATAATTGACGGTTCGCTCGCTTCCCACCATAAGATTCGCATCATAATTGGGGCTCGTTACCAAACTTAAAATTTCACCGCTACTTGGCTCAATGGCAACAATACTGCCTCTTTTGTTTCGCATTAACTCTTCACCCAAGGCCTGCAAGTCTATATCTATGGTTGCCGTTACATGTTTGCCTGGTTGAGGCAGGGTATCGTAAGCCCCACTTTCGTATGATCCTTGTGTACGATTATGCACGTCTACCAAATTGTAAATCTGGCCTGTTTTACCTTTAAGGATGTCCTCGTAACTTTTTTCAATGCCTGTTTTCCCAATCAAATCGCCCTGACTGTAGGAGGGATTGTCTTTTATAAAACTTACGCCCGCCTCTCCAATAAAGCCAATAACGTTAGAGCCCGCTCGATTTTGATAGCTGCGCAGAATACGCTTTTGCGGATAAAAGCCGGGGTAGAGGTGTAGTTTTTCTTGAATGTAGGCAAAACGTTCTTTGCTAATTTGCTTAATAAAGATGGAGGGCTTCAGATAACTATAGCTTTTTGCTTTGATGATTCTTTCTTTGTACTCATCTATAGGAATGCCAATAAGCTCGCAAAAGCCAATAGTATCCGTAAGTTTAACCTGTCGCGGAACGATCATTAAATCGTAGGCGCTTTGGTTACCCACTAATAGCTTTCCGTTTCTATCGTAAATTAAGCCCCGGCCTGGATAAATTTTATCGACCCGCACCACATTGCTGATGGCAGATAATTTATACTCTTCATTAATGATTTGAATATAAAATAAGCGCGCCAGAAATACGAGCCCGATTAGGGTAAAGAAGCTGAAAAATAGATATTTACGTTGCATTTAGCGACGGTAGTTCCAAAGTTGATAAAGCAGCACAAAGGTAAAAGAGAAAATGCTACTATATAGACTTCGCATTAGAAGAGGCAATAAATTATCTAGTGCAAAATTCTCGATGCTAAATAAGATAAAATGATGCAAAAATAAACCCTTGAAAACATAGGCTAGGCTTCGCAAAAGGCCAAGTTGTTTAATATCTGATGATTCGGAAAGTTCGTTTTTACCCGCTCTGAAAATGCGAAAAATCAAGGGTTTTAAAAAGGCAATAAAAACACTGGCCGCGGTATGCACCCCGTAGCCTCCTTCGAAAACATCGACAATTGCGCCAATTAAAAAGGCCAAGCTTAAAGTGTAGAAGACCGAACTGCGCGGGGGTAGAAAAAGTATAAAGGCTATATAAATATAGGGGTTGAGGTAGCCATCAAACAGAAAGTTATTGAAAATAAAAATCTGCAGGAATAGCAAAGTCAGTAGCCCGAAAATAGATTTAATTAAATTCATGGCCGCATGTTTAAAGAGTCTAACTCATTAATCCACAAGTCCTTTACCACGTAAACCTTACGCAGTTTAGCAAAGTCGGTACTTAAACTAACCGTAACTTCTAAAAAGTTTTGGTCGGCTTGTAAGCTGGTAGACTTTACCAAACCAATATTAATACCCCGCGGGAAAAACGAAGAGCGACCATCTGTTTTAACGGTATCACCAGTTTGTACATTCGCATAAGGAGGAATATCCTGAATACTACTTTCACGGTAATTTTCGCCAAGCCAACGCAAGGGACCAAAATAACCATCTTGCGCAAGCTCCGCTGAAATGCGTAGATTGGGATTAATGATGGGAATAACGCGCGCAAAGTGCTTACTAACATTGGAAATTACCCCAACCACACCACTAGGGCCAATTACACCCATGTTTTCTTCTAAACCGCTAAGACGCCCCTTATTAATTAGAATGTAATTTTCTACTTTAAAGTGGCTGCTGCTAATTACTTGGGCATCTACGTAAGTATAACGTTGCTTATAAGTACGCGAATTTATCGTATCTGCCCCGAAATTTTGGAAGATAAAGGACTCATCCAGTGATTCGCGCAAACGAATATTTTCACGGGCAAGTTGTTCGTTTTCCTCCTTTAAATTAAGGTAGGCTTTCGTTTGCGCCGCGAGGCCTTGAAAGTTTCCTTTTATTTCGGTGGTGGCACTTAAAAACTGTGAGCGTTGATAGCTACGCTTGTTTATAATCCACGCAAAAGCTATAGATTCCAAGAGCAGGAAGTAGAGCAAAACTCTGCTTCGTTTCAGCAAAAGGAAAAAATAGCGCATAAATTATTAAGACATCAAGAAATTGTACTTGCCAATATTTTTCAGAGCAATACCGGTTCCTCTAACTACTGCTCTAAGCGGATCTTCTGCCACGTAAACGGGTAGATCTGTTTTCATGCTAATGCGCTTGTCCAAGCCACGTAACATTGATCCGCCACCAGCTAGGTAAATTCCACTGTTGTAGATGTCGGCAGCGAGTTCGGGCGGCGTTAATGAAAGCGCTTCCATTATCGCATCTTCAATACGGATGATGGATTTATCGAGCGCTTTTGCTATTTCCTTATAGGTGATAATTAGCTGCTTAGGTTTACCCGTTAAGAGGTCACGACCTTGAACAGGCATATCTTCTGGCGGATTGTCGAGTTCATCGAGGGCCGAGCCAATTTGAATTTTAATTTCTTCTGCGGTGCGTTCCCCCACAAAAAGGTTGTGGTGCGTGCGCATGTAATAGGCAATATCATTGGTGAAAACATCACCCGCTACTTTAATAGATTTATCGGCTACAATTCCACCGAGGGCCAATACTGCAATTTCTGTGGTACCACCGCCTATGTCAATAATCATGTTACCTTTTGGCTCTTGCACATCTACACCAGTACCAATAGCAGCTGCCATTGGTTCGTGAATGAGATATACTTCGCGGGCGCCAGCATGTTGCGCTGAATCTTTTACCGCTCTTTTTTCCACTTCGGTAATACCGGAGGGAATACAAATTACCATGCGCAGAGCAGGGGGGATTAAACGTTTTTGGAGGGCGGGAATGCTTTTGATCATTTCCCTAATCATCGCCTCGGAAGCTTCGAAGTCGGCTATAACACCATCTTTAAGAGGGCGAATAGTTTTTATGTTTTCGTGGGTTTTACCGTGCATTTGTCGGGCAACTTGACCCACAGCGATTATTTTACCACTCATCCGATCTTTAGCTACAATAGATGGCGCATCCACTACAACCTTATCTCTATGAATGATAAGCGTGTTGGCGGTACCTAAGTCGATAGCTATATCCTCTCTTAAAAAATCGAAAAATCCCAATTTGTTTAGTGTTTAAAATGACGTATTCCAGTGAAAACCATGCTCATATTATTTGCATCGCAGTAATCGATACTCAACTGATCTTTAATGGATCCGCCGGGCTGAATTACTGTATTAATTCCTTCTTTATGTGCTATTTCAACACAATCGGGAAAGGGGAAAAATGCATCGGAAGCCATTACTGCACCCTGCAGGTCGAAGTTAAAAGCTTTCGCCTTTACAATAGATTGGGTTAGTGCATCTACGCGAGATGTTTGTCCCGTACCTCCAGCTAAGAGCTTCTTGTTTTTGGCTAAGATAATGGTATTGGACTTGGTATGCTTACATATTTTTGAGGCAAATAGTAAATCCTCAATTTCGGCTGCACTTGGCTTTAGTTTTGTGCTGTATTTTAAGTCTTCCAAAGCATCAGTATGATGATCACGTTCTTGCGCCAGCACTCCGTTTAAGAGACTCCGGTATTGCATTTTTGGTGCTGCGAAATCATTTAAAATTAAAATGATGCGGTTCTTCTTTTGCTTTAAAATACTGAGGGCCTCGTTACTATAAGAGGGAGCGACGACAATTTCAAAGAAGATTTCATGCATGGCTTTAGCCGTCGCCTCATCTACTTCTGCATTAGCGATAATTACACCTCCAAAGGCCGAAACCGGGTCACCTGCCAAGGCATCGGTCCATGCTTGCAGCACGCTGGGGCGCGATGCGATACCACAGGCATTATTGTGTTTCATTACCGCTACAGTAATGTCGCTTTTAAATTCTGCCATTAAACTTACAGCAGCATCCGCATCTAGTAAATTATTGTAGGATAAAGCTTTACCGTGTAACTGGGTGAAAACATCTTCCAATTTACCGTGGAAAACACCTTTTTGATGAGGGTTTTCGCCATAGCGTAATACCTGACCTTCGCCCAGACTTAACATTTTATGCTCTCCGGTAAGGTAGTTTTGGATAAGGTTATCGTAAGCGGATGAAATTTGGAAAGCAGCTCCGGCAAATTGCTTGCGCACTTCCTCGCTGAGCTTTGAGTTATCCAAAAGTTCGATGGCTTCGCCGTAAAAATCGCGACTAGGAATAATCCAGGTGTCTTGGTAATTTTTTGCAGCAGCCCGAATAAGGGAAATACCACCAATATCTATTTTCTCAATAATTTCACTATGTGAACCCCCAGCCTGCAAAGTTTCTTCAAAAGGGTAAAGGTCTACCACTACCACATCGATGGAGGGGAGAGCGTATTCTTCCATTTGACTGCGATCGCTCTCTAAATCACGGCGACCTAATATGCCGCCAAATACTTTAGGATGTAAGGTTTTAACACGTCCTCCTAAAATGGATGGATAACCAGTTAGGTCTTCAACCGCTATAACGGTATGCCCGAGATCTTCGAGATATTTGCGGGTTCCGCCAGTAGAAAGAAGGTCGTAACCTTTTTTTACTAAGGCTTCTGCCAATTCATCTAAGCGATCTTTGTAAAAAACGGAGATAAGAGCGGTGGGCTTTTGGGGCATTCCTGAGAAACTATAATATTAGGGTGCAAAATTAGTTTTTTTGCGCAGCTTTTCTTTACAAAAACCACAATTTTACTAGTACTTTAGCGCTAGATTTCAACAAAATGGTATATCTCAGGATTCTTAAGGAAAGTTTATTTTTTGCCTTGCATGCTTTAAAGGTGAATCGCCTGCGTACCGCTTTGTCTTTATTGGGAGTAACAATCGGTATTTTAACCATTGTGGCGGTTTTTACTATGGTAGATTCGCTTGAAAGAAATATCCGCTCAAGTGTAGAAAGTTTAGGCAGTGATGTTGTGTATGTGCAAAAGTGGCCTTGGGGTGGAAGTGGAGAGTACAAGTGGTGGACTTTTTATCAAAGACCAGAGCCTACTTATTACGAAATGGAAAAATTGGAGCGGCGTTTAAGCACGGTGCAAGACATCGCCTATTTATTTGGCATCAATCAAACTTTAAAATACGGTTTAAACTCGGTAGAAGCGGTAAATGTCTTATCTGTTTCGCATGCCTACAACGACATTTGGAAATTTGAAATCAAAGAAGGCCGTTATTTTTCAGAACTGGAAAGTCGTAAAGGCAATGGGGTGGCTATTTTGGGTTTTGATGTGGCCGAAGGTTTATACGGTAATATTAATCCAATTGGACGCAGTTTTAGTGTACTAGGAAGAAAACTTAAAGTAATTGGCGTTTTAGCCAAGCAGGGTAAAAGTTTAATAGGCAACGACATGGATGGTTCAATTCTTATTCCCGTAGAATATGTTGGGAATATCATGAGTCTTAATGACATGAACGGGTCTACTATTATTGCTTCCACTAAACCTGGGGTAGAGATGGCCGCCATGAAGGATGAAATTACCGGTGCTATGCGTGCGCTGCGCCGACTTAAACCCAAGGCTGTGGATAATTTCGCTTTAAATGAAATTTCAATGATTTCCAATAATCTTGATACCTTCTTCACTATTATTGGATTGGCAGGAGCCGTTATTGGTGGCTTTAGTATTTTGGTGGGCGGTTTTGGTATTGCCAATATTATGTTTGTAAGTGTGAAGGAACGCACGAATCAGATTGGTATTCAAATGAGTATGGGGGCAAAACGAATTTTCATCCTATTACAGTTTTTACTCGAGTCGGTAATTCTATGCCTTTTAGGCGGTGGGCTAGGTATTGCCTTGGTAGGGCTAATGGTTTATCTACTGCCTATTTTAATTAGCGACTTCGACTTTGAAATTGCGATGAGTTTTGGCAATATTATGCAAGGGATTGTTATCTCAGTATTAATAGGACTCATTTCAGGCTTTGTTCCAGCCTACATGGCCTCACGTTTAAATCCTGTAGATGCGATTCGTGCTGGGCAGTAATTTAGGCTAAAGTCTGAGGCTATAATTTATAATTGAACGAACCTTATTTAAAAGGCCACAATATTTTTTAAATCCTTGCCATAGCGGTCGGCTAGCATTTCATTCAAAGTTTTTAAAAATGCATTATCCTCTTGGTTAAAGGCATGGCTAACATTGCTATCGATATCTATTTGGGCAATTAATTCATTTTTTAAAAAGAGGGGTACCACAATTTCTGATTTCACATCGATGCTGCAGGCGATGTAATTTTCTTCAGCGGCTACGTCATCACTTAAATAGGTTTCTCCCGAAAGGGCTACTTGCCCGCAAATACCACTACCGAAATTTATGATTGTGTGATCGGTTGCTTTCCCAGCGTAAGGGCCAAGGTGTAATTTTTTACTTTCATGATGCATAAAGTAGAATCCTACCCAATCATAATGGTCTAAATCCTGCTGAATTTTAGAACAAATCTGCTGTAAAGCGCGGGCAGCATTTTTCTCTTGCTCAATAAGAATACTTAATTGACTAAGGTAGTTTTCGTATTTCATTTAGATAGGGTAAGAAAATTAGGAGTCCGATAATCAAAGCAAAAATAGCTGCAATAAGCACAGCTGCCGCAGCAATGTCTTTGGATTTTTTGGCAAGAGGGTGAAAATCGGGACTAGCAAGATCGACCAAATATTCGATGGCTGAGTTAATGGCTTCGAGACTAAGAACGATAGCTACGCAGACTAGGCTTAGGATCCACTCGGTTTTAGTAATGTTGAAAAACCATCCCATAAACATCACGGTCAATGTCGCGATTAGGTGAATTTTGGCATGAGCACCTTCCTTAATAAATAGGTAAATTCCCTGGAAAGCAACCTTGAAGGCAAAAAATCTCTTCTTAATGTATCCCAACGTTTAATACTTTTTTAACGTTTAAAATTTTAGTAAATAAATTAACCAACCAGACGCTTAATAATTTTCTGCACTCGCAGAGTTTTTTTATTAGTCTACTTAGTATGCATGCCGTAACTTGCGGCTAATTTGTAAATAATTTCAAAGTTATGAAGAAACAGCTATTAAAGCTTATAATGTTCTTTACCCTGGCAATGTTAACGCCAGCCTTAAGCACCGCCCAACAAACGGTAGCCAATGGCCAAATTGATATTTTAACAGGAGTAGTTGATGTTAATTTCGCTGATGCCATTTGCCAGTGCGATACCATTGAAGTAGATTATGAAATAAAGCCTTTGGCAAATTTTCCTTCAACTTCTAGTTTTGAGTATCAATTTGTTACTACGGCACCTGCTGTACCGCCTGTTTTCGGTGCACCTACTTTATTAGAGTTAACAAAACTTGAAAAAAATGCGCCTCCCATACCTTTAACTTTACCTTCGGATACATTTAGTGCGGGTAGAAAAAGAGCCTATTTGGTAATTCCTTGTAATACACCAATTGGACTGCATGCTTTACGAGTAATCAATAGAGCATCTAACGGAGTAATTACGCCCGTTGATGGTTTTAGTGATACCATTTATTATAATGTTAACCGCATCCCGACTTTAGCGGCGATTGATTCTATAGCTATGGTTCGCAATGGTGTTCATATTGACACTACTGATAACCCCTACAGTGGAACCGCTGATGTGGGCATATGCAAACAAGATTCGATTTTTTTACGCATTACCACTAATGCGAGTGCTATACAATGGTATAATGGTTTCAACATTATAATAGGTGAAACAAAAGATTCCCTACAAGTAGGCTCGCCTGGCGTTTATTATGCCAAAGTAACCAATGGTGGTTTATGTTCAATTTACACAGATACGGTTACGGTAACGTCTATAATAACCCCGACCACGGTTTCTTTTAACCCCACCAACCCCCTCAATGCTAACGCTTACATTATCGATTACCCGCCTGTTAATAGCACCCCAGTTGATTCATTAGAGCTTTGTGCCAATGAGACTGCAGTTTTAACTGGGACATTTGCACCTCCAGGAACTGGGCTTACTTATACTTATCAGTGGTTAACCGACTCTTTAAACACTACTACTGGTTTTAGAGATTGGTACGCCATTACAACTCCTAGCGCTACCACGCGTTTTTTAACCATCGATGCAAACTCATCTCGTCCAGGGGTAAATTATTATCGCTTAGTAGTAGATGATGGTTTTTGCCAAGATACGACTGCTTTGCTTTCTAAATTTAATGTCTTTATAGATACTGTGCCCACTGGTACTCCTGTGGGAATACCATTTTTAGGTACTACTGGGCCGACGGTATTTGGTGAAGTTTGTATGACGGACTCGGTTAATCTAGCTCTATTCAATAATGGTGCTGCTAACCCACTTTGGCGTTACAGATGGCAATGGTATGACCCCACTGTACCAGCCGGAGCTAATCCATGGAAATCGGTGTCAGGTGGCACCGCTGTTGCAGGTACGCTTAGTTTCGATACGATGCCTACTATTAAAATTGATACCTCATTATCCGATGCAGGTCAGCCCTATTTCCAAAATCCAAAGCCAGTTTTGCGCTTCTTTAGAGTGAGAGTGGCTTCGGAAACACCTTATTATGATACTGAAACTTGTGTTTATTTTAGTGATAGTATCGCTGTTCGCTGGTTCCCAGATTACGATTTAACCGTAGCTTCTGCTCCGGGGATTAACGTAATTGGTCAAGATTCAATCAACTTCTGTGAAACTGATTCTGCTACGATTAGTGCACCAGCAACCCCCGCAGGCTTAATTACTTTCGGTTATACTTATTCCTATCAGTGGTTAACCGATTCTATTGATCCGAATAATGGTAGTCGCGTGAAATATGCTTTAGCAGGTGAAACCAATCAATCTTTTATCGTTCATGAAACAGGTAGATATTTTGTAGTTATCGACGACGGAATTTGCTCCGATACTTCTGATGTTTACCGCGTATTTGTGGATAGCTTGCCTACCACAACTATTTCGGAGATCACTTACCCTGGAAGCACGAACGGATTAACTGGCTTTAATCTTTGTTTGTATGATTCGGCCTTGGTTTCTGCAACCGATACGGTATTAGGCTTAACTCCTTGGAAGTACCAGTGGCAACAACTTAATCCAACCAATGGATTTTGGACCAGTCTTTTAACTGATACACTAGTTACTTTTAGTATTGATGCGGGTTTAAAAAGAGTGGGTGAAGACACGGCCTATTTCCGCTTGCAAACTAGTTATTTTAACCGCTTTGGTTTAGAAACTTGTGTGAGTATTACTGATAGTATTGCGGTTATTTTCTATCAGAATCCTACCTTATCTTTCATTCCCGGTGATAGTATCGGTCTTTGTCCTGGTGATAGCATCTTGATGGTTGCCACGGGTAATTTCAACACTGTAAGTTGGGATAATGGAGCAGTATTAGGAGCAACCCGTTATATAAGTTCTGCTGGTACTTATCCAGTTAGAGTGACTGGTATTAATGGTTGTATTACTCGCGATACGGTAACGGTTTATCCTTTAGTTGTTTCTGCAGGAGCAGGAGCTGATCAAACGGCTGAATCAGGTGAGGTGGTAACCCTTACGGCTTCAGGAGGTACAAACTACCGTTGGTTCGCTAACAAACCTCTTCAGTTCTCAGATTTCTTAAGCCAAAGAATTCAGGTTTCTAAAGTTTTAGAGAACGGAGTATTAGGTGATACCATTACCATATATGTCGAAGTAACCAATCAGCGCGGTTGCATTGGTCTTGACTCATTACAATTGATTATTACCAAAACCTTCCCCGAACAGGTTAGCTTAATTAATAAGGCTTATAACTTGTTCACACCAAATGGCGATGGTCTTAATGATATTTGGGACATTCGTGAACTGATGGATGGCGATGTTTGTGCGATACAAATTATGAACCGTTGGGGTTCGGTGGTTTATGAAAACGAAAGATTCCCTGGTACTTGGTCTGGTGTAGATAATGGCGGAAATGAATTACCAGATGGTACCTATTACTATATTTTAGAATGTGGTAACACCAATGAAATCCGCATGCGTAATGCCGTAACCATAATCCGCAACCAACAATAAGATGAAAACGATGAGAAAAATTTTAGCACTGCTGGCTTTCGGAATGATGGCGAATCTTGCCACGGCGCAGCAGATTCCTTTATATAGTAATTATTTTTTTACTCCTTATATATACAACCCAGCCATGTCTGGTTCAAACGGAGTAACTGAAGCAACTTTTTTACACCGTCGCCAGTGGACCGGTATTCAGGGTTCACCTGAAACTTCCGCTTTGGCAGTAAATGGTTCTTTAAATGAAGAAAAAGTTGGTTGGAGTATTTATGGTTTTTCAGATAGAACCGATATTCTAAGCCGTTTAGGTATTTATGGTAACTATGCTTATCACGTAAAGATCACTGATGACATCAGTTTGTCTGGTGGTATTGGTGCTGGTTACTTAAATCAGAACATTGATCAAAGTGCGGTGCGTGCTCGCGATCTTGGAGATATATTTAGTGTGGTTGCTCCTAATCGTGGTGCTTTCGATATCAATATTGGTTTAAAATTGGCCGTGCAAAATTTCACTTTAGGTTTTGCTGCTCCGCAATTACTTAGTCAAAATGTTGTTTACGCTACGAATCCAAGCGATATCAATTATAATATGATTCGCCATTACGTTGCGACCGCGCAATACGATTTCAAATTTGCCGGTGAAAAGCAGGTTTTAAGTCCAATCTTAATGGTAAGAACAGCTGAGTCTGTGCCCGCACAAATTGATGCAGGATTACTTTACAACATGAAAGAGTACGGTTTCTTAGGTGCTATGTTCCGTTCAAACTATGGTATTACCATTAATGCCGGGGTTAATCTTTCTGAGACTTTAACATTAGGGTACGCTTACGATTTTTCCACTAATACTTACGGTTCTAATTTTGGTACCAGTCACGAATTTATGCTTACCTATCGCTTTGGAAGTAATAAGGACAATGAGCGTATGCAAAACGAGCTGAAGCGCTTGAAATTAAACCAAAGACGTCAGAAAGACGAATTGGAGGAAACGGTAGATGAGAAGTTAGAAGAGTTTAAGGATAGCTATAAAGATGATATCCAACAGGCCCTTGAGGAAGAGAAGAAGAAAATGGTTGAAGAGTTGGAAAAACTGCGTAAACAAGCGGAAGAGCAAGGAAATCGCAATAACAACAATACCAATCAAGGAGGACAACAAAACAATCAGTCTAACAATCCTAACAACAACATGCCAAACAATCAAGCGGCAAACAATAACAACAATAACGATAATGCCGGTTCTACTAATAATATGAACCAAGCTGCAAATAATAATGCAGGCATGAACTATCCGCAGGAAAATCTTCCCGCCAATGTTAGCCCAGGCTCTCCAGGGTACTACGTAACAGCGGGTGTATTTGGTCAACAAGCCAATGCTCAACGTTTAGCGAATAAACTGGCTACTCAAAACATTGATGCAAGAATTTTCCAAGATCCAGGCAATAGCTTCTACTACGTATATCTATTGAAATTCAATAGCTACGGTGAGGCTGATCAGGCGAAAGCAAGCCAATTAAATGGACGCTTCAACGGTGATCTATGGATTAAAATTCTCAAGTAGAATTTTTGAAAGGCAATAAAAAAGGGGCTGTCTGATTTAATCAGTCAGCCCCTTTTCTATTTAACTTGGGTTTATCTGAAATTAAGATACATACTTCTGGTCAGGCAAAACTTTGCCTTTTCGATAGAGAAGTCTGCTATTAAAACAGGTGTATTTTGAATCCCTAGATTTTTATTCCGCTCGCAAAATTTAGCTTTTTAGAATTCTGCTCGCTTGCACAATGTGCCGGTTGGTATGCTCAATCATAATAAACAAAGCATCCGCCATGCTTACTTTTACAATAGGTAAAAGCGTTTTAACCTTTAATAGATCTAGGTTTTTAGAATCCAATAATTTGGCATAATTCCTAATTTCTCTTAAGTCCTGCACGAGCTCTTGAAAAACTACTTTTTCTACCACTGCAAAACCGGCTTTTTGTTTGGCTTTAGGGTCTGTCGCCCGCGGACTTTTACTGTATTTAATAGGCTTATCATTTGTGTCTAGCAGGCATGCTTCCTCTAGCTTTTCACCAATCCAACTGCGCTTAATCGAAGAGGTTTTGGCTGCTTGGGCTTTTTGTAAGGCCTTAGGAAATTGGTCGAGATAACTTTCGTTTAAAAGATTGATATGGAAAAAGACTTCTAGCACATTCCAGGTTCCAGCTCCCTCAGTTTTAAGGAGGTCTTCACCTTCGCTGTAGTAGAAAATACGGTCTAACTTCTTTTCAATCGTATCAAGCCTTTCTAATAAATATATAGAGGCTTCGGCATTTGTCATAGCTGCATTCATACCGCAAATTTACATATCCTTTGCAGGCGATGCTTTTCTAATCCTAAATTTAGGTGAGTAGCCTAGCATTGACGTAATTTGTACAAAGAATTTTTGAAAAAATAAATATGCCGCTTTTAGCAGATTTTAATACGCCATTTAATAGTGTTCCCTTTGAAGAAATTAAAGAAGAACATTTCTTACCCGCTTTAAAACAGGCTATTAGCGAAGGCCTAGATGAGGTTGAAGCCATCGTAAAGGAAGAGGAAGAAGCAACTTTTGAAAACACCATTTTAGCACTTGAACTAGCAGGACAAAAGCTAAGTCGAGTGGCGGAGATTTTCTTCAACCTCAATTCCGCCGAAACTAATGATACCATTCAAGGAATTGCGCGCGAGTTTTCGCCATTACTGAGCGCTTATCGCAATGACGTTATTCTTAATGAAGGGCTCTTTAAAAGAGTGGAGAAAGTTTGGCAAACCCAAAAGACCACTTTACAAGGCGAGGACTTAGTGCTTCTGGAAAAGTCCTATAAATCCTTTGCTCGCAATGGAATTAACTTACAGGGTGAAGACAAACAAACCCTAAGAAAGATAGATGAAGAGTTATCTTCCTTATCCTTGAAATTTGGCGAAAATGTATTAGCTGAAACTAATTCTTTTGAGTTGTATCAATCAGCCGAAGAGTTAGTGGGCTTACCCGATTATGCCTTGGCCAGCGCGGCTGATGAAGCCAAAGCTAAAGGCAGAGAAGGTGAATACCTAATTACCCTACAAGCGCCTAGTTACATCCCTATAATGACTTATGCCTCTAATCGCGCATTAAGAGAGAAGTTATTTCGTGCCTTCGGCAGCAAGGCCTTTAAGGGCAACGAACATGATAATCAGGAAACGGTAAAGCGCATCGTGGCTTTGCGTCACCAAAGAGCACAATTATTGGGCTTCGAAAATCACGCCGACTACGTTCTGCAAGAGCGAATGGCTAAATCGAAAGTAACCGTCGACGATTTCTTAGATGAACTTTTAGAGGTATCTAAATCCGCTTGCTCAGATGAATTAGCTGTACTAGCTGATTTTGCCAAAGAGCTAGATGGTTTAGACAAACTCGAAAGATGGGATATCGCCTATTACAGCGAAAAGCTAAAGCAGAAGCAGTTTGAAATAGACGACAGTATCCTTAAACCTTATTTTCAAGTGGATCGCGTAATTGGAGGTGCCTTTGCTGTGGCCGAAAAATTATACGGTATTAACTTTGAAGAAAGGAAGGATATTCAGAAATATCATCCTGATGTAATTACTTATGAGGTGAAAGACAAAGACGGTAGCCATTTAGCGCTGCTTTATGCTGATTTCTTTCCCCGTGAAGGCAAACGCAATGGCGCTTGGATGACTTCTTATCGTGGTCAAAGAAATATAAATGGAGAAGAGCAACGACCTCATATTTCCATTGTTTGTAATTTCACGAAGCCGAGCTCGGATAGCCCATCTTTACTCACCTTTAATGAGGTACTTACTTTATTCCACGAATTTGGCCATGCCTTACACGGAATTTTAGCCGATACAAAATATGAAAGCCTTAGTGGGACTAGTGTGTTATGGGATTTTGTGGAGCTTCCTTCGCAAATAATGGAAAATTGGTGCTACGAGAAAGAATGCCTGGACCTCTTTGCTAAACATTATAAAACCGGCGAATTAATTCCTGCTAATCTTATTGAACGCCTTAAAGAAAGTGCCAGCTTTATGGAGGGTTATGCTACTTTAAGGCAGGTAGGTTTTGCAAAGCTAGATATGAACTGGCACGGAACCGAGCCCAGTGCTTTATCGGTGGGCGACTTTGAGGAGTCTGTTTTCGCAGAAACGCAATTATTACCGGTACAGCAGGATACTAATATGTCGTGCAGCTTTAGTCATATATTTCAAGGGGGCTACTCTGCCGGCTATTACAGCTACAAATGGGCGGAAGTTTTAGATGCGGATGCCTTTGAACTCTTTAAAGAAAAAGGACTGTTTAATCCCGAAGTTGCTGCGGCCTTCCGTAAACTTCTATCAAGCGGTGGAGCGGTAGATCCAGCTGAACTGTATCGCAATTTCAGAGGACAAAACCCCGACCCCAAGGCCTTATTGCGCCGTGCGGGGTTGATTAAATAAATGTATGGTAAAAGCTAAAAAACATCTGGGTCAGCATTTCTTAAGAAATGAGGGCATAGCAAGAGACATTGCCGAAGGATTAAGTCACGAAGGGTATAAAAAAGTATTGGAAATTGGTCCAGGAATGGGGGTGCTAAGCCAGTTTTTATTAGAAGCTCCCTCCGAACTTTTTGTGGCCGAGATTGATGGCGAATCGATTGTATACCTCGAAGAAAATTTTAAAGCTTTAGATAAGCACATAATACCGGGTGATTTTTTACGCTTAGATCTGGATAAACTGATGGGAGAGCCTTTTGCCTTAATTGGCAACTACCCTTACAATATTTCCAGTCAGATTATTTTTAAAATGCTCGACCACGTAGAGTTAATTCCCGAAATGGTAGGCATGTTTCAAAAGGAAGTAGCCGATCGTTTAACCGCTGAGCCAGGTTCTAAAACTTATGGTATTTTAAGTGTTCTAGCGGCTGCATTTTACGAGCGAGAATATCTATTTACGGTAGACCCGCACGAGTTTAGTCCTCCACCTAAGGTGCTTTCAGGCGTTATCCGCTTTAAGCGTAAGGCAGATTTTAGCCTTACGGTAGATAGGTCCTTATTTACACGTATTGTTAAAACCGCTTTTAACCAAAGAAGGAAAACCTTGCGTAATGCCTTGAAAGCCTTAAATTTACCTCTCGATGGAATTGCAGCCGATACCTTGCAAAAGCGCGCGGAACAATTGCATTACTCTGAATTTGTAGAACTTACCGAAATTCTTTCTCGCCCATGAGTATAGATATCACCCGCGAATTTTTAGATAATCTTGAAGAAGAGATCCTCGCCGGGAAAAAGGAAAACTATCAGGAGTTTATCAATGATAGCCATCCTGCTGATATTGCAGAAATCGTCGACAAGATTGATGAAGAAGCGGCGGAAATCCTATTTCGTTCCCTCGAAAACGAGTTGGGCGCAGAGGTTTTAATGGAGATTGATGAAGATCTACGGGCTAAATTTCTGGAAGGTTATAATGGACAAGAGATTGCCTCTGAGTTAATTGAGAACCTCGATTCTGACGATGCGGCCGACCTTATTAACGAGTTACCCAGCGACCAGCGGCGAGAGGTTTTAGATAATATAGAAGATGAACAGCAGGCTTTAGATATTGCCCGCCTACTCATCTACCCCGAAGGAACAGCAGGTTCCTTAATGGGGACAGAACTTATTAAGGTTTACGATACTTGGCGGGTTTTACAGTGCGTAAAAGAAATGCGCAAACAAGCCGAAGAAATTGAGCGTGTTCATGCTATTTATGTAGTAGACGCTAGCAATAAACTGCTGGGAACTTTAAGTCTTAAAAAGCTTCTAACAACCTCTACCAAAACCCCTATTTCAGAGGTTTATTCTTCTAAAGTTCAGTATGTAGAAATAAATACCGAAGCAGAGGAAGTGGCTAACTATATGCAAAAGTACGATTTGGTAGTGGTGCCAGTAGTTGATCCTATTGGGCACTTAGTTGGCAGAATTACCATCGATGATGTGGTGGATTTTATTCGCGATGAGGCCAAGGAGGATTATAACCTCGCTAGTGGTCTTACCGATGAAGTAGAAGAGGATGATAGTATTCTCTCCATAACCCGTGCTCGTTTGCCTTGGCTTTTAATTGGTCTTTTCGGGGGACTTTTAGCCGCATCGGTTATTGGTCGCTACGAAACAGATATTGAGATTATTCCCCAAATGGCTTTTTTTATTCCGCTTATTGCCGCTATGGGTGGTAATGTGGGGGTGCAATCTTCCGCCATTATTGTGCAGGGTTTAGCCAATCAATCCTTAAGTGGTGGAACAATTACTCGACTTTTGAAAGAATTGGGGGTAGCAACCGTAAATGCTTCTATACTAGCGGCTACCGTAATTGGGAGCAGTTTGTTTTTGGGTTATAGCATGGCTTTGGCCCTTACTGTGGCAGTGGCTCTTTTTGCGGTAATTATTGTGGCTGCTTTAA
This sequence comes from Bacteroidota bacterium, assembly GCA_003045865.1. Taxonomy (GTDB): domain Bacteria; phylum Bacteroidota; class Bacteroidia; order Flavobacteriales; family Schleiferiaceae; genus Croceimicrobium. The sequence continues at coordinate 16,946 of PZPB01000018.1, forward strand.
TTGGGACTTTTGTACCCTTAATTTTAAATAATTATAAGGTAGATCCAGCGCTTGCCACAGGACCTTTTATCACCACTTTAAATGATATTATAGGTCTATTTTTGTATTTTCAAATCGGTCGACTAATTCTAGCTTAATATGCGTATTATTTTATGTTTTTGTCTATTTAGTTTTTATGCATCTGCGCAAAGCGCCTTGGACAGCGATAGACCAGGGCAAAGTTATTCTCCAATTAGTTTAGAGGCGCGTCAAATACTTGTTCAGCAGGGTTTTGAGTTTGGAGCTACTTTACTAGATAGTATTACAACACAAAGAAACACAAACTATTTTACCGAAGTACGCGTCGGTTTAGGTAAAAATTTTGAAGCGGGTTTGGGCTATGGTAATCAGTGGATTAATAACACGATTACCGATAATGAATTTAATCTTCAACCCACACAAAGCCCCTGGTTGATGTTGCGTTACTCTCTCGATTTAAATTTACCTAAATGGCATTTAGGATTTTTAGTTCGCTCACAAATTAATAATATAGAATACCGCGGAATTTTGTCCTACGATTTTCTGGAAGATTTAAGCTTCACGATAAACTACGGCATTTTTCAAGATGGCGATCGAGTAGATGGTTTTTATACCATTAATGCTAGTTATGCTTACCAGCGCTTTGCGTATTTTATAGAAGCTTATGGTGCCAATTATTATACCATTGGTGGTCGCGATTTTAGAGCTTATAATATGGGCGGTAGTTATTCTTTTAGTCCTAATTTTCAGATGGAGGTTTTTGTGGGATGGCAGCGATTTAGATTTAATCAGAATGTTACCCAGCCCTTTGTAAATGCGGGTTTCTCTTGGTTAATTGATTTTCAAAAAGAAGAAGAGGAAGAAAAGAATTTATGAGCGTTTTTATCATAGATACGGTTCATCCCAGTCTTTTAGCTGGTCTGCGCCAGATGGGTTTTTCTATTATTGAAGAGTATAAAAAAGCAGCTACCGAGATACCTTGGCCAGAGGTGGAAGGCATGGTTATACGTAGCCGCTTTCCGCTAGATGCGTCTTTATTAGCGCAGGCAACTAATTTAAAATTTATCGCTCGCGTGGGGGCAGGTTTGGAAAACATTGACCGAAATTTCTGCGCTGCTAAAGGCATTGAACTGATAGCTGCTCCGGAGGGAAACCGCAATGCTGTGGCCGAGCATGCTTTGGGGATGTTACTTTCTATCCTAAATCGCTTGCGCATTGCCGATCGGGAAGTGCGTTCGGGGATATGGTTAAGGGAGGAAAACCGCGGTTATGAAATCGCAGGTAAAACGGTAGGCATTATTGGTTTTGGTCAAATGGGCTCTGCTTTCGCAGAAAAGTTAGCATCCTTCCATTGCCGCATTCTTAGTTACGATAAGTATAAAAGTAACTATGCTCCGGTAGGAATTGAAGAAGTAGACTTAAAAACCCTTCAGGCGGAAGCCGACATACTAAGCATACACATTCCGCAAACGGATGAAAATATTAAATTGGTTGATGCCACATTTTTAGCGCAGTTTAAAAAGCCGATCTATTTAATTAATACTGCGCGCGGTAAAATAGTAGAAAGTCACTCCTTAGTTGCAGCGATAGAATCAGGGGCGGTTTTGGGAGCTTGTTTGGATGTTTTAGAATATGAAAAATCAAGCTTTGAGAGTATCTTTCAGGGCGAAAAACCCGCGGCGCTCGACTACCTATTAAAAAGCGATAAGGTCATTCTTAGTCCGCATATCGCGGGCTGGTCTTTTGAATCGAATGAAAAAATGGCCCAAGTGATTTTGAAAAAACTAAAAACACTCAATTATGAGCGATAAAGTGCTTTGAGAAAATAAAGCGGAGGGCGAATTCATCTACGAAGTGGAAGGGAAGAAATTAGCCTTTATGGACTTGTTACTAAAGGGACTCGGGAAAACTAGTCATCAAGCACACGGAGGTCGACACTAGCCTAGAAGGGCAAGGTATTGCGAAGAAATTACTGGAAGAAGTAGCATCTTGTGCCCGCTCCAATAATTATAAAATACTACCTGTTTGTCCTTTTGCAAAAAATATAATGTACAAGTATCTGGAGCAGTATAAGGACTTGTTGTAATAAAAAAGCCCTCCATTTCGGAAGGCTTTGTTATTTTAATGCATGGTAACATTCTCGGTGATGGTTAAGCCATAACCGGTAATCCCCACGCGTTTTATAGGATTGTTGGTGAGTAATTTCACCTTGCTAATACCCAGCTGATGAAGGATTTGAGCTCCAATACCAAAATCGCGCGCATCTTTGGTAAAGCTCATGCGACGCGTTGCATCCTTTACATCTAGGTTTTCTTTATAGCTGCGAATGCGTTTTAAAAGATTGCCAGTAGGCATTTCTTGGTTCATATATACCACCGCCCCTTTGCCTTCTTCGGCTAACTTGGCTAGAGCTTTTCCTAATTGGTGACTGGTATCGCCCGTTAATACTTCAAAAATATCGTTGGCTACGGAGTTGGAATGCATGCGCACCAAAACCGATTCATCTTTAGTCCAAGTTCCCATGCTTAAAGCAAGATGCACTTGATCATTGGTAGTTTGCCTAAACGCCCGTAAAAGGAAAGTTCCGTATTCCGTTTCTAATTCAAATTCTTCTTCTTTAACCACTAAAGACTCGGCTTCCATGCGGTAAGCTACCAAGTCTTCAATGCTAATTACTTTTAAATCGAATTTGGCAGCTATTTCTTTTAATTGCGGAAGACGAGCCATGGTTCCATCCTCGTTCATAATTTCCACAATTACTCCCGCAGGGGAGAGGCCAGCTAAGCGCGCCAAGTCGATGGCAGCTTCGGTATGCCCAGTGCGACGTAACACTCCGCCCGGTTTTGCGATTAGGGGGAAAATATGTCCAGGACGATTTAAATCGCTGGCGGTGGTTTTTGGATCCACTAAAGCCTTAATAGTTTTGGATCGATCCGATGCAGAAATGCCAGTGCTAACACCGTTTCCTCTTAAATCTATCGATACGGTAAACTGCGTTAGCATTGGATCGGTATTATCGTTCACCATAGGGTGAAGATTTAACTCTTTGCAGCGCTCGTCGATTAGGGGGGCGCAAATTAATCCGCGTCCTTCTTTGGTCATGAAATTGATCATTTCGGGGCTCACCATTTCGGCGGCAGCCACAAAATCACCTTCATTTTCACGATCTTCATCGTCTACTACAATTACCACTTTTCCGGCTTTAATGTCGGCGATGGCTTCTTCTATGGTATTCAGCTTAGTGCTGATTTCGTGCTGTTGGCTCCCAAGCATTGCTTTTAATTCCTTTGATGTATGTCATAAACCCTTCGAGTAGGGCTAAGTTCATGTAAATAAAATGACCGGGGTATTTTAGAAAGCCTCCGCCCTTGTTTTGCGCGAATAAAATCCCAAATAAACCCAAGCCAATAAAAACCATATACAGTCCCGAAAAAATGGCGTAAAACCAATGATACATGGTTAGTTGGGTACTGCTAAATAATAATAAGATTAAGAAGAAGGGGGTAAGCCAACGCAAAATTTTATGTGCGAAAAAGGCTAAACCTATTGGCCAAAACTTTTTTAGTATAAGCCCTTTGAAGTATTTCAGATTTTGATAATTACCAATTCCGATGCGCACTTTTCGTTTGTACTCTTCCTGCGGTGAAACGCTAACGTCTTCGTAAACCTTAGCCTTGGGTTCCCACAAAACATTGTGATCTTGCTCCATCAAGCGTAAGCTTACATAAAAGTCTTCCATAAAGAAGAGGGGCGGTATTTCGGGGAATTTATGGGCTCTAATCAAATAAGCGCCACCTTCCAAACCTAAAACAATAGACCAGAGTTTGCTTTCGGCCGCCTTAAGTTTATTTTCCCAACTAAGGTAAAAGTTCTCTTGCTTACTTATTCCATTTTGTGGAAGGGCTCCGTAATGAATTACCGCTCCACATGCGGCGGCTTGCTCATCGGAATTTAAGCGACTCACCAATGTTTTTAGAAGATCTTTGTCAAAAATAATATTGGCATCGGTAAGGAGTAGAAATTCCGATTGGGTTTTTGCGGTAAGCTGATTTATAATGGCTGACTTACCATGACGCTCTTTAAAGAATTTCACCTTTAAGCGACTTTCTTTAGCTTGCCAGGCTTGCAAGATTTCGTTGGTAGCATCACTGCTGTTATCACTACCAATACTAATGCTTATTTTTTCACTCGGATAGTCGCAAGCAAGAATAGAGCGGATTTTAGTATCAATTACACTCTCTTCGTTATAGGCTGCAAAAACAACTTCTATGCTAGGCCAGTCTTGAATTGGAATCGCCTCTTTCTCTTTTTTAAAGAAAGCGAAAAATCGCACCAGCAAGGGATAAAGGAGATAGCTACTGAGAATGCTTCCCAGACTGAGCCAAAAAATGACTTGTAGGAATAAATTCATAGTAAAGTTTGGTAAAACTTAAGCAATTTGGCTCCTAGACTGGCATTAGCGTATTCTTCTTCAAACTTTTTGCGAGCGGCCTGCGACATGTTTTCACGTTCTGTATCGTTGTCAAGCAGCAAAATAATTGCCGCTGCAAAAGCTTCTGCTTCGTGGGCCAAAAGTACTTCTTTATTAGCTTCTAAATTAATGCCTTCGGCGCCAATAATTGTACTTACGCAAGCCTGGCCCATAGCCATATATTCTACTAGTTTGATGCGCATTCCGCTGCCAGCCAATAGGGGGATAATCGCAATCTTCGCGGCTTTGATAAAGCGTTGGGCATCATCTACTTCGGCAAAAAGCCACAGATTATCGTTGGCATGGTTAAACAGTTTTTTAGGCATATGTCTACCACCGATGGCAATGCGACTTTGGGGGCGGGCCTCTAAAACGAGGGGCCAAACTTCCTCCAAAAACCACTCTAGGCCTTGTTGGTTTGGCAACCAATCTAAACTAGCGAGGTGCGCAATATCATAGCGAAATTCTTGCGGAACTTCTGTACTGTAGTCTTCGGGGTTTAAACCACAAGGAATGGAGGTGCTTATTTTCTTTCCTCCCAAGCTGCGGTAAATATTTCGATCGGCATCGGTAATAAAAACTAGAGCATCCATCAAAGCGAGGTGATCTAATTCAAATTTCTTGAGACGGGCCGATTGAATTTCTAGATATTTCTTTTTTAGCTTATGGGTTTCATTATTGGTGTGGCGTTCCCAAATAAGATGCTCAATATTATGAGCACGCATACTTACGGAAGCTTTGGAATACTTGCGAATAAAAGGCAGGTAAACCGCCATGCTCAGTCCTTCTAATTGGATAATATCGAAGTCTTTTTCTTGTAATTTATCCTTGAGCGCTTTTTGCATACCCTTCTGCAGGAAGCGAGAAACATGGTAAGCTTTACCACTAATAAGGTTTAAAGCCGCGGGAATGACTTTAATATCAGTATCGGCATCTACGGCAGTGAAATCTAATCCTTGGGGTAAGTTTTTCTCAATATCCTTGGCGCTACGGTAATGCTTTTTGGTGTTTAAACTGAGCAAGCTAAGTGTGGCACCATTTAATAATAAGGCATCAACCATACTGCGAATAGCAATGCTGCTACCGTCGTTAGCGGGAAAGGGAACTTTATTGCTGAGGAGCAGAATTTTCACGAGTTGCTTCTGTAGATTTTCGCTTGGCAAAGATGTTCGAAATTTTCTGAAAAGGCTTCATATAAAGTTCAATATTGAAAATCACACTATCTGTGGCCGATTTGTAAGTAAGCCAAATGCCAATAGGCAGTAAAATAAAATTGGCGGTCCACATAGCTTGGAAGGGAGTCCAATACATAAAGCGGCCTAATTTCTCAAAAGAGAAACTGGTTACATGGTAAACGATAAAGATGAAAACGCTCACTACCACTGGCATTCCCATTCCTCCTTTACGAATAATCGCTCCTAAGGGTGCTCCTACAAAAAAGAGGACTATGATTGCGAAGGACACGGAAAATTTCTTTTGCCATTCGAGTACATGACGAGTGATAATCAATTTACGCCAATCGTATTGGGCGGTAGCATTGCTGTAATAAGCTTTATTACTGCGGGCAATACGCATGGAATTTTGTAAAATTCGAGAATGCATATCAGCCTCGAAGTTATTAATTAGGGTATCGCTTAGTTTGGAAATAATCGCCACCTTGGAAGTGTCTACCTCTAAAATATGCTCTGTCTCGGGAATGTCTTTCAAATCATTATAGGCATATTTATCGATCATTTGCTTTTCAAAGTCATTTTGCAAATCTCCTAACAGCACATTAAGACTATCCACGGCTTCATCAAGTTGACGTACATTGAGCATGTCGAATTCTTTGCGCCCAGACTTTCTTAAATCGCCTGCTTGAAAATCGACTAGGTTGAAACGTATTAAGCTTTCTTGGAAATTCGATTTTACAAAAGGCTTGTTGTCGCGATCTTTTGCCTTGCTGGGATTATGGTCTTCGTAAGAATGGCCATCGTAAAGGAAAATTTCCAGGAATTGCTCGTTGGAGGTCACTTGCATTTTACCACTATCGGCCACAATCACCTTGGTATTACCTCTTTTCTGGGTATGATCATAAATAATCACATCGCTTAGTAAGTTCTGGTTTTCCCCGTATTTCTCACCAACTTTAATTGAAAAACCTTCGATGCCTTTATAAAAAACACCAGGCCTAATACTTAGTGCGGGTTTTTGATTGGCAATATTTCTACGAAGTGTTTCGCTGCGTAAATTGGCAATGGGAATAACATAGTTGGCAAAAAGGAAAGCGCCCACACTTAGGCAAATCATAAATACAAAAAGGGGACGCATTACTCGGGCTAGTCCGAGGCCGGATGATTTCATGGCCGCCAACTCATTATTTTCGCCAAGAGTTCCTAATACCATAATAGAGGAGAGGAGGACCGCCAAAGGCAGCGCCATAGGAACTAAGGTGGCAGAGGTATAAAATAAAAGTTCGGCGATGTAATACCATTCTACTCCGCGACCCACAAGATCATCAATGTACTTCCAAACGAATTGCATCAATAAAAAAAGAATCATCACGAAAAAGGTGATGATAAAGGGTCTAAAGAAGCTTTTCAGTACAAAGCGATCAATTATTTTCATTATTCGCTTATGTAATAATCTTGGTAATCGGCACGATTAAAAGTGAAGTAGCTGGCAGGTAACTTAGGATTGGATTTAAAGCTATTTACAATTAAAGTAGTAACAGTGCCATTACTTCCCCATTGCTGTAGGCTGTAAACATGCTTGCTTGATTTTTCGATACCAATCATAATCTTATCCACGGTAAGCGTGTTAACTGGTTTTAGGATTATATATTGGATGGTTTTGCCAGCAATTTGTTCGGTACCACCTAATTTATAGCTATATCCTTTAGAGAAGGAGCTTAAGATTTTGCTTGGACTGATGCCCTCATCTTCTTCTTCATTATCGTAGCTGCTTATCTGTACCTCCTCATCTTCATTTAAAATATTGTACAGTTTTTTTCCCGCTCTTATTTGCTCTATGCTTTCTAATTTTAAATGATAGTCATCTCCTTTAAGGGCGATGCTGCCGCTCTGATTTTGAACTACGGGCGGCTCAACTTTACGATTTTCGAAGGTGTAACTGAATTCGAGGGAAATGCTAGCATAAGATTTCATCTTGGCGGAAGACTCCTCTAATAAAGCTTTGGCTTCAACGTGACTAGCTTGAGAAAAAAGGCTGAAGCTGAGTAAAAGGGCTCCACTGATACTAAAAAACTTATGCATAATGTTTATTCAGATTTGTTCTGGTGATTCAACAATTGTTCCAAAGAATGCTCGTCGGGAATTAATACTTCTCGGGCTTTAGAGCCTTCAAAATGACCGATAATTCCAGCCGATTCTAATTGATCAACGATCCTTCCAGCCCGGTTATAACCCAGCTTTAGTTTGCGTTGCAGCATAGAGGCGGAACCCTGTTGACTGATTACCACTAAACGCGCGGCATCATTAAATAATACATCACGTTCAGAAGGATCTAAAATATCTACGCCTACGTTGCCATCTTCGTCTGCTCCTTTGTATTCGGGAAGCTGATAGGCTTCGGGATAAGCTTGCTGATTACCAATGAAATCGGTTATTTCTTCTACTTCGGGAGTGTCTACAAAAGCACATTGTAAACGAATCAGGTCCGAACCCTGGCTAAGAAGCATATCTCCTTTTCCAATCAACTGTTCAGCTCCACCGGCATCGAGGATGGTTCGTGAATCTATTTTGGAGGTTACTCTAAAAGCCACACGAGCAGGGAAGTTGGCTTTAATAATACCGGTAATTACGTTTACCGATGGTCTTTGGGTAGCTACAATAAGGTGAATACCAATGGCACGTGCCAACTGCGCTAAACGAGCAATAGGAGTTTCCACTTCTTTACCGGCGGTCATAATAAGGTCGGCAAATTCATCAATAACTAAAACAATATAGGGTAGGTATCGATGTCCTTGTTCAGGGTTTAAGCGCCTTTGAATAAATTTAGCATTGTACTCCTTAATGTTTCGCACCATCGCATCTTTAAGCAAGTCGTAACGCTGGTCCATCTCAATACAGAGACTGTTTAGAGTGTGAATTACTTTGGTAGTATCGGTGATAATGGCATCTTCCGTATCGGGTAGTTTAGCCAAATAATGACGCTCAATTTTATTGAAAAGGGTAAGTTCTACTTTTTTCGGATCTACCAAAACAAACTTCACTTGCGAAGGATGTTTCTTATATAGTAAGGACGTAAGAATAACGTTCAGCCCTACCGATTTACCCTGTCCGGTTGCACCCGCCATTAAAAGGTGAGGCATTTTCGCTAAATCAGCTACATAGGTTTCATTACTAATGGTTTTACCAAAAGCAATGGGCAGCTCCATATCGTTTTTTTGAAACTTCTCACTGGCAATTAAATTGCGCATGGGTACCACCTGCGGATTAGTGCTAGGCACTTCTATACCAATGGTTCCTTTGCCAGGAATGGGTGCGATAATACGAATACCTAAAGCCGCCAAAGAAAGAGCAATATCGTCTTCTAGGTTTTTAATTTTAGAGATGCGCACCCCAGGAGCTGGAACAATTTCATAGAGAGTAACCGTGGGACCTATTGTGGCTTTGATTTTGGAAATCTCTATTTTATAGTTGTTTAGAGTTTCAACAATCTTATTTTTATTTTCCGCTAATTCTTGATCGTTGCGAATAATATTGGTGCTGCCGAAGTCTTTTAAAAGTTCTAATGGTGGTGCTTTAAAGCGCGCTAATTCTAATGTGGGATCGTATTCGCCAAATTCTTTAAGCTTACGTTTTACCTCCCTTGCCGTAAGTTCTTCCTCCGTTTCCGTGGTGTAAATCTCAAAATCCTCATCCCTAATAACTTCTTCAGTAACTTCAGTTTCCTTAGATGGGGTCTCTACTGGGCTATCCGCTTCAACATCAAATTCGATGTCATTCGTTGTTTCTTCGGTGGTCTTTTCCTCTATTTCGAGATCAATCTCTAAGTCAATTTCGGCCTCTGGCGCTGCAGTTTCTTCCGGAATTTCTTCTTCTTGCGCATCTGCCGTAGAGCGGTATTGATCGATAACCGCCGAACTTTCGGCCTCGGTTGTTCCAGGCCTTGCTTTACTTGCAGGGGCTTCTTGCGAGGAAGTTTCCAAACGAGACTCAGTTTCCTTATCTAATTTTTGAGGTTTAAACTTACGGAAGAAGGCAAGCACTATCTCTCCCGTCCATTTATTGCTAATGCTTAAAAAGAGTAAGAGAGTAATAATTAAGATGATAATAGTTCCTATTGGTCCTGTTAGGGAGCTTAACCATGCTTCTAACCAATATCCAGTAGCACCTGCTAACTGGCCTTGACTGGGGATAAAGTAAGCGAGGGTACTAGGAATCCAAATTAAAAAGAAAAGCATGGCTGCCGAGGCTTGTCGCAAGGAATTCAACTTTAACTTAAAGGAAAAGCGCAAGCCAATTAAAGTTAAGTACCAGCAAAATAGGAAGGCCGCTAAGCCAAACCATTCGAAAATAAACTGATGGGCTAATGCTGCACCAAATTTACCGAAAAGATTATTTGCCTGAATTTGAGGATCACTAAGCGATGACCAAAAACTGAAACGCACCAAGCTTTGATCGGCGGTCCAATTGTAGAGGTAGCTTATAAAAGCACCCATGAGAAAAAGCGCAAAAGCCATTAAACTTAAGCCCAACACGAAATGATTACTACGATTGCTAATAGCATTCTGCAGCCTACTGATATCAAATTTCTTGTCCGACTTAGGGGTAACTTTCTTTTTCGCCATTGTTTTATTTGGAACAGCAAAAATAAGACAATATTGTAGCCCAAAGTGGCTTAAGTTTTCTATTTACTCACAAGCTGTTTTTAGCTCTCCCTCGAGGGCCAATTCTTAAAAACTAACTAAACTGCGATCGCTGCTGCTGCCCGCTATTATTCCATAGCCTCCACTTACATTCGAGAAAATTTGCACCGGCTCGCTAAAAGGACTTTCGTTAAAATCGCCTGCAGCTTGGGTAAGTCGGAAGCGATAAAAAGACTCACTGATGCTATGCAGGTAAACGTAAAAGCGATCGTTGTTCGAGAAGTCTTCCAAACGAATGTTAATTTCTTTACGTTGCCCATTAAATTGGTTGTCATCTAAAAAGGCTTCGGTACCATAAGTGCGACTTTCGCCCTCGCCAAACGGATCCTGACTAAAACTAAAAAACTCTAAACTTGGATCGGCGGTACTAATGTATAATTGGTAAGGATTATCGACGCTGCGGAGCTCAACTATATAGTAGTTTGATGTGCTGGCTTTATCCATAAAGTTAAACCGTAAGTCGCGCGTAGCCGTATCAAAGCGAACATTTTCAATTAGCGTAATGTCAGGTACCCCGGTTTGTGCACTAACGGGGTCTAAATTAGGCGCACTAACCTCTAATCGATAGTTTCTGCCAGCCTCAATGGTATTGGCGGTGGTATAATAATAAAGGCTATCAAACAAGTTGTTCGGATCAAGAGCCGCTTGTAATTCAAAAGGGCTATTCGGAGCGTCGCTATAAAGCTTTGCGGTATAGATATTACTTGTTTTCGGCTCCCGTGCCAGCATGGAATATACCGAAGTGCTAAGGTAAATCTTAGGACTTTGTCCATCTTCCAGACGGCCAGAAACCACAATTTTATCCCCTGGATCAGGAATTTCGTAGTCAATTTCTTTTTCACAAGATGAAAAAATGAGGCTCAAGGCGAGAAGGGTAATTATATTTTTCATCATTTAAAATTTAAACTGGTAAGAAACGGATGGAATAATAGGGAAGAGGCTAACTTGGTTTACTTTTCTTTCTCCCGCATTGTTGGTGCTTAGATAAAGAAAGAAAGGGTTTTGACGATTATAAGCATTGTAAAGCGAAATATTCCAACTGGCTTCGCCCCATTTGGTGGCATAATGCCAATTGAAGCCAAGGTCTAAACGATGATAGGCGGGCATTTTCAGAGAGTTTCGGTCGCTGTATCTTTCATAAGAACCTCCTCCAAATGAATTAAATGGATTGGAGCTCATGCCGGGCAATAAAATTTTAGCTACCGGAGCGGTAAAACTATTACCAGTGCCAAATACCCAAGTAAGACCAATATCAAAGCGCTTACTAAATTCATGATTCATCACTACGCTAATATCATGGCGGCGATCATAGCGGTAAGGGAATAATTCGCCATTATTAAGGTTAGAAAATTGGCGGTTACTCCAGGCTAAGGTGTAGCCAACCCAACCCGTCGTTTTCCCTCGCTTTTTGCGGATTAACATTTCTAGGCCATAAGCTTCGCCGCGACCATCGGTTTCAACGGTGTTTTGCCAATCGGTAGAGCCAATAAAACTGGCACCTTCCTTATACTCTATAAGATTATCCATAATCTTATAGTAGGTTTCGGCACTAAATTCAAATTTACCCTTAGCTAAATTATGGGTGCTACCTAGGGCAACTTGCTGCGAAATTTGGGGCTTTACCTTGGCGGTAGAGCTAACCCAAAGGTCGGTTGGTAAACCAATACCACTATTGGATAGAAGATGAATGTATTGATTCATTAGGGCATAAGAACCTTTTAATGACCAATCATCATTAACCAAATAACGCGCAGCCACTCTAGGTTGTAGCGAGTGATAAAAAGCATCATCGTCGGTAAAATACATGGAATAATGTAGGCCGTAATTTAAACGCCATCTTTCGTTAAGTCGGTAATCATCTTCGATATAAGCAAATAAATCGTTCGCTTGGATAACTTGCGAAAGATTTAGGATCGAGTCAATTTTAACGCCTGCGTATTCTTGGGCAATTTGCGCCACCCCTGGTTTGAAGGTGTGAAAGGTGTAACTCGCGCCATATTTTAAACTATGCTTGTTATTTATACTGTATTCTAAATCGTAACGTAAGCCATAGTCTCTAATAAGTGAAAAATATTCAAAGCCAGATCTACTTTCTTCGGTGGGATTTTTATAATAATTTTCAAAGCCAACACTGAAGCGATATTGCGAAAATGTAGCGGTTAAGTTGCTGAAGAGTTTATCGTTAAAAAGGTGATTCCAACGTAAGGCGGCGGTGTGATTTCCCCAGCGGAGACTCGATTCATCATAACCTTCTTCGTCGCTAAAAAATCCATCAGTGTTATAATCTTGCCTTATACCAAAATCATCGATACCAGTATAATAGCTTAAATAAAGTCGGTTTTTACGTGAAAAGATGTGGTTTACTTTGGCGTTTAAATCGGCAAAATAATAGCCAAACTCAGTGCCATCGGGAATAAATGGTCGTGCCAAGATGTCGTAATAAGTGCGCCTTCCCGAAAGGATAAAAGATGTTTTCTCTTTCCATATTGGTCCTTCAATAGTTAGTTTACTAAAGATGAGCCCCAGCGAGCCTTCGCCCTTAAACTCCTTTAAGTTTCCTTCTTTCATATCAATCTCCAGTACGGAACTCAATCTGCCGCCGAAGCGAGCGGGAAAACCACCTTTGGTGAGATTAACATTTTTAATAGCATCGGCATTAAAAACGGAGAAAAAGCCAAAGAGGTGAGAGGCATTGTAAACGGGTACTCCATCCAGTAAAATCAGGTTTTGATCGGGACTGCCACCACGCACATAAAAGCCAGTAGTTCCTTCATTGCCCGATTGTACTCCAGGTAATAATTGAATGGCGCGAATAATATCAACTTCTCCTAAAAAGGCGGGAATCTTTTTAATCTCCGCTACCGACAATTGTATTTCGCTCATTTGAACGCGGCTTACCTCTGCTTCCTTGGCTGTTACCACTACTTCTGCAAGCTGAGTATTGCCTTCTACCAGATCAATATCCAAATTAATATTGTTCTTAGTGAGCTTAATGGGAAACTCTTGACTTCCATAACCAATAAATGAGGCGACTAATTTGTAATCCCCTGGCGGGAGACTTAAAGAGTAAAATCCAAAGGTGTTTGTGCTTGTTCCAATCGTTTTTCCTTCGATATAAAGGTTTACGCCAATAAGACGTTCTTGCGATTGACGGTCTTGCACATACCCACTAATGCTGAGATTTTGCGCACTGAGGGATAGGAATAAACAAGATAATAAGCTTATTATTAGAAACTTATGCATGGGCTAGGTGGTGTTGTTTAAATCCTAAACGCAGGATTTTCTTTTTTAGATGAAACTAAAATTTCCTTTCAGTATTATCTATCGGAGAGTCTTTTTAGGCCTCGTAAATTACCTATTTTTGCAGCCTCAAATACACACAATGGCTAAAGAATTAGAAATCATCGGCGTTATGTCGGAGCTCGGTGCGGGAACGCGTGGTGCTTCCTTGGGTTTAGACGCCCTACAGGTTGCGAGCTTGAAGTACGATCGCAGCTTTTTCCAGCGGCATCCTGAAAAAAAAGTGGCGACCTTAAACCACCGACTTTACAAAGAAGTGCAAGAACCTTATGCGAAACGTCTCGATGCAATTGCCGAAATGTATCGTCGTATTGAAACCACGATAAGTAGCACCCTTAAAAAAGGGAAATTTCCGGTGGTTATTTCGGGCGATCATAGCAATGCTGGCGGAACAATAGCGGGTATTAAAAGAGCTTACCCTAACAAAAGGTTAGGCGTAATTTGGGTAGATGCCCATGCCGATCTTCATTCTCCCTACACCAGCCCTAGTGGTAATGTACACGGAATGCCTTTAGCTACCGCTTTGCATGAAGATAATATCGTTTGTCAGAATAATCAGCCAGAAGAAGAAACGATTTGGCATTGGAACGAAATGAAGGGCTCTAATAAAAGAGTATTACCCAAAGACCTTGTTTTTATTGGGGTACGCAGTACTGAAGTGCCCGAACAAGAAATAATGAAGCGTTATAATATCCCTAATATTACCGTAGAGGAAAGTAAAAAGTTAGGCGCTGATAAAACCGTAGAAAAGGCATATTCTCATCTAAAAGATTGCGATATTATTTATGTGTCCTTTGATGTGGATAGCATGGATCCATCGGTAAGCGAAGGAACGGGTACGCCAGTACCGGGTGGCTTTTCGGAAATGGAAGTGCGTAATATCCTATTAGGCTTGGTACGGGATGAGCGTGTTTGTTGTTTCGAAATGGTAGAAATTAACCCTTTACTCGATTTAGAAGGAAATAGCATGGCTGAAGCGGCCTTCCGTATTTTTAAACCACTTTACGAATCTTTAGAAAACCAATAAAAAAATATGCAGCATACCATTAGTAAAACCTTGTCAGAAACCTGTACGGGTGTTTTAAAAGATCTTTATCAACTGGAAGTTGAAAGCATTGAATGGCAAGCAACTCGCAAAGAATTTGCAGGCGATTTGACCTTAGTGGTTTTTCCTTATCTGAAGGCGAGTCGCAAGAAGCCTGAGGATACCGCCCAAGAAATTGGCACTCTTTTACAAGAGCGTCATGCGGAGGTAAAAGCATTTAATGTGGTAAAAGGCTTTTTAAATATTTCCATCAGCGACAGCTACTGGCAGGCGGTTTTACATGGTATTCAAGATTTAGAAAATTACGGCAAAGGGGAATCATTAGGACGCACAACCTTAGTGGAATACAGTTCTCCCAATACCAATAAGCCCTTACATTTAGGCCATATTCGCAATAACCTTTTAGGATATTCGGTAGCCGAAATTTTAAGCGCGGCAGGACACACTGTTAAAAAGGTGCAAATTATTAACGATCGTGGCATTCATATTTGTAAAAGTATGGTGGCGTGGCAGCATTTTGCGGAGGGTGAAACGCCCGAAACTAGCGGCCTTAAAGGCGATCATTTAGTGGGTAAATATTACGTTGCTTTTGATAAGGCCTACAAAGAGCAAATCGCTCAATTAATGGCGGAAGGTAAAACGGAAGAGGAGGCAAAAGAACATGCTCCTATCTTTCAAGAAGCCCGCGAAATGCTATTGAAATGGGAGCAAGGTGATGCCGCAGTTGTCGCTCTTTGGCAGAAGATGAACGCTTGGGTTTATGCCGGCTTCGACGCAAGTTACCGCAGACTAGGTGTAAATTTCGACAAAAATTATTACGAATCTGAAACCTATCTTCTCGGCAAGAAAATAGTAGAAGAGGGCGTGGCCAAAGGCGTATTCTTTAAAAAAGAAGATGGTTCTGTTTGGTGTGATTTAGAAGCGGAGAAGCTAGGCGAAAAACTTTTGCTTAGACGAGACGGTACTTCGGTTTATATGACTCAAGATATCGGTACGGCTATTCAACGTTATGAGGATTTCGGTATTGATGGGATGATTTATACGGTTGGTAATGAGCAGGATTATCATTTTCAAGTACTTTTTGCCATTCTTAAAAAATTGGGTTACGCTTGGGCCGAAAACTTGTATCACCTAAGCTATGGCATGGTGGATCTCCCTTCCGGGAAGATGAAATCGCGCGAAGGAACGGTGGTAGATGCCGATGATTTAATGGAGCAAATGATTTCTACCGCGCAAAAAATTTCGGAAGACCTGGGTAAGACGGATGGTTTGAGTGAAGCAGAAAAAAATGCGACGCATGAAATGATTGGTCTAGGTGCCTTAAAATATTTTATACTCAAGGTAGATCCGCGCAAGCGCATGTTATTCAACCCCGAAGAGTCCATCGACTTTCAGGGAAATACCGGTCCTTTTATTCAATATACGCATGCTCGTATAAAATCGCTTCTGCGTAAAGCGGGCCAAATGAGCATACCAAATACAGGCGTTTACCAAAGTTTGGCAGGGATAGAAAGGGATTTGATTAAACAGATTTTGAACTTCCCCTCAATTATTCAACAAGCGGCGGCCGATCATGCACCCTCATTAATAGCTAATTACGTGTACGATTTGGTGAAAACCTACAATGGTTTCTACCAGCAATTGGCCATTTTAAACGATGAAAACCCAGCAGCCGTGCACTTCCGTATAGATTTGTCGCGTAAAACTGCTGCGGTAGTGTCGAGTGCTATGCGTTTACTGGGAATTACCGTGCCCGAACAGATGTAGGTCATTTTGGCGAAAAGACCTTTTGCTTTTTATAAATTTGCGGGCCTCAGCCCAGATCTAAAAATTTTAAGATAGATGTTTGATAATTTACAAGATAAACTCGAAAAAGCCTTTCACGTATTAAAAGGCCATGGTCAAATTTCGGAAGTTAACGTTGCCGAAACCCTAAAGGAGATTCGTCGGGCTTTAGTAGATGCGGATGTTAGTTTTAAAATTGCCAAAGATTTTACCGCTAAGGTAAAGGAAGAGGTTTTAGGTCAGCAAGTACTTACTAGCCTTAAACCTGGACAGGTTTTAACTAAAGTGGTACGCGATGAAATGGCGCGCCTTATGGGCGGTGAAGCGGCCGAGTTGAACCTCAGTGAAAAGCCGACCATTATATTGATGGCGGGTTTACAGGGTTCGGGTAAAACCACCCACAGTGGTAAACTGGCCAATTTCCTTACCCGTAAAAAAGGACGTAAAGTACTTTTAGTGGCGGGCGACGTTTACCGTCCTGCGGCTATTAACCAACTGCAGGTGGTTGGTGAGCAAATTGGCGTGGAGGTTTACAGTGAAGAAGGAAATAAAAATCCGATTGAAATTGCCTTAAATGCCGTGGCTTACGCCAAGAAAAATGGACACAATACTATAATCGTCGATACCGCTGGTCGTTTGGCCATTGATGCGGAAATGATGAGCGAAATTCGCAATGTTCACGCGGCAATTAAACCCCAAGAAACTCTTTTTGTAGTAGATGCCATGACGGGTCAGGATGCAGTGAATACTGCCAAGGCCTTTAATGATGTGCTTAATTACGAAGGAGTTATCTTAACCAAATTAGACGGTGATACCCGCGGTGGTGCAGCATTAACCATTCGAACGGTGGTTAATAAACCGATTAAATTTATTGGTACAGGCGAAAAAATGGACGCTTTGGATATTTTCTATCCCGAGCGTATGGCCGACCGTATTTTGGGTATGGGTGATGTTGTTTCTTTGGTAGAACGTGCTCAAGAGCAGTTCGACGAAGATGAAGCGCGTCGTGTACAAAAGAAGATTGCCAAAAATCAATTTGACTTTGATGATTTCTTAGGTCAGATTAAGCAAATTAAGAAAATGGGGAATATGAAAGACCTCATGGGCATGATTCCAGGAATGGGTAAAATGCTTAAGGATGTGGATATCGACGACGATGCCTTTAAAGGAGTGGAGGCGATTATTCAATCGATGACCAAGGAAGAACGCGCCAATCCTAAATTAATAAATGGCAGTCGCCGTAAGCGCATTGCCGATGGATCGGGAAAAAATATTCAAGAAGTAAACCAATTGTTAAAGCAGTTTGGTGAGATGAGTAAAATGATGCGCATGATGCAAGGTGGCGGTGCGAAGCGTATGGCCGGCATGATGAAGGGAATGCGTTAGTAGAAATAGAGAAAAACCAAGCAATGATTTTAATAGACGGGAAAAAGACCTCACAGGATATTCGTAATGAAATCGCTGAAGAGGTGAAAATTATTATCGGCAAAGGCGGCAAACAACCTCATTTAGCCGCAGTTTTAGTGGGTAATAATGGTGCTAGTGTTACTTATGTGAATGCGAAAGTAAGGGACTGTGAAGAGGTAGGTTATAAGTCAAGTTTGATAAAACTTTCCGAAACCATCACCGAAAAGGAATTATTGGCAGTGGTAGATCAGCTTAATGCCGATGATGATGTGGATGGATTTATCGTACAACTACCTTTACCTAAGCACATTAACGAGCAAAAGGTAATTATGGCTATCGATCCCGACAAGGATGTAGATGGTTTTCACCCGACTAATTTGGGTAAAATGGCCCTAAACCTCCCCAGTTATGTTCCCGCAACCCCAATGGGGATTATGGATCTATTAGATCGTTACAATATTGAAACAGGGGGGAAGCACTGCGTAGTGGTAGGACGTTCGCATATTGTGGGGATGCCTGCTAGTATTTTAATGGCGCGTAATCATTACCCTGGCAATGCAACGGTAACTTTAACCCATAGCCGCACCACCAATCTGAAAGATATTTTAAAGACCGCCGATATTATTATTGCGGCTTTGGGAAAACCCAATTTTATTACCGCCGATATGGTTAAAGAAGGGGTCGTAATTTTAGATGTGGGAACAACCAGAGTAGTAGACAAAACTAAAAAGTCGGGTCATCGCTTAGTGGGAGACGTAGAGTTTGATACGGTTTCTAAAAAAGCAAGTTATATCACACCGGTACCAGGTGGAGTAGGACCAATGACCAGGGTTAGTTTGCTGAAAAACACCTTACTAGCGGTTCGTCACAAACTGTAAACGGAGCTAATAACTAACGTTTCAGAGCGCGATCTACTTCGCGCTTTTGATCCTTCTCTTTTAAGCTTTCTCGCTTATCGTACGTTTTCTTACCCTGGGCTAGGGCGATACGCATCTTGGCTAGACCGCGATCGTTAATGTATAAATTAACGGGAACGATGGTGCGGGTGCCTTTTTCCACATCGCCCATGAGGCTGCGGATTTCACGTTTATGTAAAAGCAAAAGTCTTTCACGCAAGGGAGCGTGATTGTTGATGTTTCCATGCGTCCACTCGGCAATATGCATGTTTTTTACCATAAGCTTTTCACCATCAAAATAGCAATAGGCCTCTTGTAAACTAGCCTGGCCCTTGCGAATAGATTTAATCTCCGTGCCTAAGAGTTTAATCCCAGCTTCGTAGATATCAAGAAGCTCGTAGTTGAACTTCGCCTTGCGATTTTTTATGTTAATTTTTTCCTGTGCCATAGCGGCTGCAAGATAAGCATAGATTACGAGCAGTGCGAAAGGCTAACACTATTTGCAGATGGAAATAATCTACATTTCTGCAATTCGTATAATTTTCAGTGGATTATATTCCGCTTCTTTGCCCTTCTAATTTTATTTAACGTGAAATTCAAAGTGATACTTAAAATCATCCTCAGCTTAATCGTATTGGCAATCGCTTATGGTCTTGGTTATTTATACTTAAACCCGCAGTTTGGCGGCCGCATTAGCGACGACGATAAGTCTCGTTTTACAAAATCAGCCCAGTGGAACGGAAAGGTTTTTGAAAATACGACTGAAACGGTTATGGATATTAATCTCAGCACTATGCCCGGTCTACTAAAAGAACAATTTAGCGACCGTGCTGCAAGGGCTCCTAAAGAGAAATTGCCCATTGCTCAATTCGATGGTAAAGTATGGCAAGCTGATACCAATCCCTTTAGTTTTATTTGGTTTGGACATTCCGTTGGGCTAATGAAAATGGCGGGCTTAAACCTATTAATCGATCCTATGTTCGGGCCAGATGCCTCGCCCATTGGGCCTTTTCGCACTAAACGGTATAGCGACAGTACTCTAAGAATTATTAATGAATTGCCCGAATTAGACGCCGTTTTAATTACCCACGATCATTACGACCACTTAGATTACGATAGTTTTCAATTGCTAAAAGGCAAAGTGAAACACTACTATGTGCCATTGGGGGTGAAGCGTCATTTACTGCGTTGGGATATTCCTAGCGAGATGATTACGGAGTTCGATTGGTGGGAGAATGCCAAGCTCGGCGATATAGAAATGACCTTTGTTCCCGCGCGTCACTTTTCGGGCCGTGGACCTTTTGATAGAGCAGAAAGCCTTTGGGGTGGCTGGACTTTTGTGAGCAATACGCACCGCGTTTATTGGACCGGTGATGGTGGTTATGGCGAGCATTTTAAGGAGATTGGCGAGAAACTCGGACCTTTCGATTGGGCCTTTGTGGAGTGCGGGCAGTATAATAAGCTCTGGCATGCTATTCACATGTATCCCGAGGAATCGGTGCAAGCGGCAATAGATATGAAGGCTAAAACTGCCATTCCTATTCACTGGGGCGCTTTCACACTAGCCTTACACGACTGGAAGAACCCGGTGCAGCGTTTTAAAGGCGAGGCCGAATCGCGCAATCAGAATATTTACATGCCCGAAATGGGCGTTCCTATCGCTTTCGCAGATGAGCAGGGACGAGAATACTGGTGGGAAAAATATGAATAGGATCAAATCAAATTTCGCCCCTATTCATTAATTATGCTAAACGCGCTTGAGACTATAGATGTCTTTACGACGATCTTTAAGATTTCGCACGGCACCAAATTCATTCAATTCACGTAAAAGATCGATGTCCACATCTACCACCAAAATCATTTCGGTGTTAGGTGTGGCTTCTGCTTTAATACCATTGCTGGGGAAGGCAAAATCACAGGGTGTGAAAACCATAGATTGCGCATACTGAATATCCATATTACTCACCCGCGGTAAATTACCGACACTACCCGCAATTACCACATAACATTCATTTTCAATGGCTCTGGCTTGGGCAGTATTGCGCACGCGAGAATAACCATTTTGGGTGTCTGTTAAGAAGGGCACAAAGAGAATGTCCATACCGTCATCGGCCAATAAGCGCGATAATTCGGGGAATTCCACGTCGTAGCAAATCAAAACTCCAATACGGCCGCAGTCGGTATCATAAGTTTGTAACTTGGAGCCTCCTTCCATGCCCCAAATACGAGCTTCATCAGGCGTTACATGGATCTTCTCGAAATAATCGCGGCTACCATCTCTGCGACAAAGATATCCGACATTGCGCAGCTTACCGTCTATAAACTGCGGCATACTTCCAGTGATGATATTGATATTATAGCTTACCGCAAGTTGACTAAAGCGATCGACGATATCATTAGTATACTCGGCCAGTTTACGAATGGCTTCTGCCTCACTAAGAGCATTATGCTGCGCCATAAGGGGAGCATTGAAAAACTCAGGGAAAAGCGCGAAATCGGAACGATAGCCTGAAATGGAATCGAGGAAGTATTCTGCCTGATCCATTAATTCATTGAGATCTTTGTAACCACGCATTTGCCACTGTACTATGCCAATACGAATGACTCTTTTGCGGTTACCAGGGCTATCAGTTGGCTTTTCGTAATAGACATTATTCCACTCCATTAAAACGGCATGGTCATGCGATTCTTTATCGCCCACCAGGTAGTTTTTTAGGATTTTCTTTACGTGGAAATCGTTGCTAAACTGAAAGTTAATTACCGGATCGTGAATCTCCTTTTGCCTTACCTTTTCGAGGTACTGCAGCGGACTTAATTTATCGGCATGCTGATGAAAAAGAGGCATCCTGGCACCAAAGGCGATACCGCGTAAATTCAACTCTTCGCATAGTTCTTTGCGAAAATCGTAAAGCCGACGACCTAGGCGTAAACCGCGGTATTTGGGGCTGATGAAAATATCAATTCCGTAAAGCAGCTCCCCATCTTTTTTATGGGTTTTAAAGCTATCGTTACCAGTAATATCATTGTAAGTATGACGCTTATCGGTAATGCTATAATCCTGCAAAACTGAAAGTGCACAACCCGCAATTTCATTATTTACCTTTAGTACAACTTGGCCTTCTGGAAACAGGCCGATAAGGGTTTCAATTTCCTCCTTTTTCCAATGTAGGCTTTGCATACCAGGGTAGGCCTGGTTCATTAAAGTTTTTAAAGCTTGATAGTCATCGCCACTTAGGTAGGCGAGCTCTACATTGTCAATCGGTTCCATATAAATTACCAGCCGAGCAGGTAGGCAAAAATTAAAGGCGCTACAATGGTAGCATCACTTTCTACAATAAATTTTGGAGTAGTAATGTCTAGCTTGCCCCAAGTTATTTTCTCGTTTGGAACAGCGCCAGAATAGGAGCCATAACTGGTGGTGCTGTCGCTAATCTGACAGAAGTAAGACCAAAAAGGAGTATCCGTTCTTTCCATATCTTGGTAAAGCATGGGCACTACACAAATGGGGAAATCGCCCGCGATTCCACCACCAATTTGGAAAAAGCCAATACCTTCGGTTCCAGCATTATCGGTATACCAATCCGCTAAGAAAGTCATGTATTCGATACCCGACTTTACGGTGCTGGGCTGTAATTCTTTTTTCAAGCAGTAGGACGCGAAAATATTACCCAAGGTAGAATCTTCCCAACCGGGCACTACGATAGGTATGTTCTTCTCGGCGGCAGCCAACATCCACGAATTTTTGGGGTCAATTTGGTAGTACTGCTCTAATATCCCAGAATTGAGTAATTGATACATATACTCGTGTGGGAAGTAGCGCTCGCCTTTCGCTTCGGCGCCAGACCATAGGTCTACAATATGTTTTTGTAAACGACGAAAAGCTTCCTCTTCTGGGATGCAAGTATCGGTTACACGGTTTAAGCCTCGTTCTAGTAAATCCCATTCTTCTTGGGGGCTAAGGTCGCGGTAATGCGGCACACGCTCGTAGTGATTGTGCGCTACTAGGTTCATTAAATCTTCCTCTAAGTTAGCACCAGTGCAGGAGATAATTTGCACTTTATCCTGACGAATCATTTCAGCAAAACTCTTACCTAATTCAGCGGTACTCATGGCTCCCGCTAGGGTAACCATCATTTTTTTTCCTTCCTCAAGATGCTTTTCATAACCTTGAGCGGCGTCTACCAAAGCGGCAGCGTTAAAATGCTTGTAATGCTCCAGCATAAACTGGCTGATCGGTCCTTTATTGGCCATGGTCTTCGAATTTATAGCTTAGTAGTTTGTAGTATAGTTTGGCCGCTAAAAAGTTAGAAGCCTTATGCGCAGAGTGGGGGGCAAGCTCAACAATGTCGAAGCCTACCACGTCCTTCTCTTTAAAAACGCGACGTAAATATTTTAGGGTTTCATACCATCCCATGCCACCTGGTTCAGGGGTTCCCGTGGCTGGCATAATGGAAGGATCAAAAGCATCGAGATCGATGGTTAGGTAAACCTTATCGGTTAAACGGGCAATAGAGTCATCCATCCACTTTTCATGGCCGTACATTTCGTGGGCAAAGAAACAATTACCGGGTTGAATATATTGTCCTTCTTCGATGTCCATACTGCGAATGCCCACTTGTACCAAATTAGCATTTTGGCTGGCATCATAAACTGCACAAGCATGGTTGTAAGGACTGCCGTGGTATTCGGGTCTTAAATCGGTATGGGCATCTAGCTGGAGCACAGAAAGGTTATCGTACTTTTCGTAGAAGGCCTTGATTACGCCGATAGAGATACTGTGCTCACCGCCGAAGAAGCTTAGGTATTTCCCCGTTTCAAGTAGCTCTTGCGTTTTCTGATAAACCGCCGCAAAAACCGCTTCGGGACTGCTATCTTCCTTTATAGGATCAAGAATATTAACCCCTTGTTGGTAAACTTCCGATTGCGTTTCGATATCGAAAAGCTCCATGTTTTCGCTAGCCTCTAAAAAAGCCTCGAAGCCAGCATCGGCTCCCTTTCCCCAAGTGCTAGTGCCATCGTAGGGAATAGATTGTAAAAGGACTTTGGCTCTTTCGTAAGCGCCCCAGTGTTCCTCTACACCTGCGAAATTTCTCATTTGTATCCTAAAAGTTTAAACATTTCATCCGCCGATTGCTCGTTGCGGTAAACATAATCTACAATATTGCCTTTCTCATCACGATCGATAATTACGTGTTTTGGCGAAGGAATTAAACAATGCTTAATGCCGCCATAGCCACTAATTGCGTCCTGATAAGCACCTGTATGGAAAAAGCCAACATATAATGGTTCTTCCTCTTGTGGGCCATATTGAGGCAGCATAACCTCTTGGTTGAGATCATCAGAATTATAATAATCCGAATGGTCGCAGCTTATACCACCAATGTTTACACGCTTGTATTCGTGCTTCCATTTATTGATGGGTAGAAGGATGAATTTCTCGTGAATACTCCAGGCATCGGGAATGGTGTTCATCAAACTGTTGTTGATGATATACCAACTCTCGGTATCGTTTTGTTGTTTTTGTTCTAGCACTTTAAAGATGATGGCACCCGCTTCGCCCACGGTGTATTTACCAAATTCGGTAAAGATGTCGGGGTGAGGAACATTATCATTATCGCAAGCATCGCGCACGTTCTCTACGATTTCTTTAATCATATACTCGTAATCGTACTCAAAACCGAGGTTGTTGCGAATTGGGAATCCACCGCCAAGG
>PZPB01000109.1 GCA_003045865.1 Bacteroidota bacterium
AACAAGGAAAATTAAAAATTGTAGGAACAGGTAAAAACATGACAGATTTCACTTGCGTCCGCAATGTAATTGAAGCCATAGATTGTGCTATTAAAGCTCCAGTCTCTGCTTACGGTAGAGCATACAATATTACAGACGGCGCACCTATTAATTTTTGGAAAGCCTTAAATTACACCCTTAGTTCACTTAATTTATCGCCAATAATCGATAGAGTTCCAAAAACTTTAGCCTTTTTCGTGGCTTCCCTAATTGAAATGAAAGCGACTTTATTAAAAAGTAAAAAGGAGCCAGCACTAACCAAATATGGAGTTAGCTTATTGGCGAATAATTTTACCTTGGACATTAGTCTTGCTAAATCTAAATTAAACTATCAGCCTGTAATAAGCAGTTATGAAGGTATAAATGAATTTATAGTATGGTACAAAAGCCAGCAATAAAATTAGACTTCTTTGCTTCAGGCTATTGCGAAGCGAATGCTAAAATTGCTAATCCGCAGAAAAAAAGAGGCACTTGTCGTTTTTATGCCCTTTGGGCCTTAATAGAAATTAAAAACGTAGGCTATGTGCTTTTTGACAGCGGTTATAGTGAAGCCTTTCAAACCGCAACTCACACATTTCCAGAAAGATTTTATCGTTGGGCTACCCCAATGTATCTAAAGCCTAAGCAAAGTGCTAAAGAAATACTGGAAGAAAGAGGTATTTCGGTCAGTGAAATTAGATATATCATTATTTCCCATTTCCATGCTGATCATATTGGCGGACTTCAAGACTTTCCTCAGTCACAATTTATTTGCAGCAAGAGCGCTTATCAGCAAGCTATAAGTCTCAATAGACTTCAATCAGTAAGAAAAGCCATTCTTCCTAAATTAATACCAGATGATTTCAATTCTCGTTGCCAATTTCTAGAAGATATTGCCGATGAGATTTCCATAAATAACAGTGGTATAGAGGAGTTTAAGATTTTTGGTCTTGAAAATTTCAAGCTTATTAGCCTACCCGGACACGCTAAGGACATGCTTGGATTTATATTTAGTTTAGACACCAAAAAAATTCTTTATGCTACCGATGCTTCATGGTCCTATGAAGCATATCATAATGGCATTTTGCCTAATAAAATAGTTAAGCTATTTTTTGATTCTTGGCCAGACTTTATCGAAACCCAACAAAAGTTAAAAGATTTTGAATCCAAGAACAGTAACTTTAATATCCTTTTTACACACTGCGTAGAAAGCCTCAACTACTTAAGTCATGACCTTTAAATTTAAAATTTTATCGTTTTACATGCACTTAAAATGGAATTCAAGCTTTCGCAATCGAGATGACCTAAAAAAGTACCAACAGAAAAGGCTAAACCGCTTCGTAAAACGCACTTTGGCGAAATCAACATATTATAAAGCTTTTTTTAGTAAATCTGGTTTCGAATGGTCTTTAGTTCCACAAATTTCCAAACAAGAGTTCATGCATTCCTTTGAGGAAATAAATACTCAAGGCCTCAAATTGGAAGAATCGATGGAAACTGCCCTTAAAGCTGAAGAAACAAGGGATTTTAAGAGTGAAGTAAAAGGTATTACCGTAGGTTTATCAACTGGTACCAGCGGAAAACGATCATTATTCCTAGCTTCAGAAACCGAGCGAGCCCAATGGGTTGCCTTGGTTATGCACCGCATCATTAAACCCAAACTTTTTAAAAAGCAAAAGGTAGCTTTTTTTTTAAGAGCCAATAGTAATCTTTACTCTTCTGTGGCTTCTCGCCTTTTTGAATTTCAATATTTCGATATCTTCCAACCGCTTGACCAATTACTTCATGAACTTAACCAATTCCAGCCCCATATTTTAGCCTCTCAACCTTCCATCTTAATAGACATCAGTAAAGCACAGCAGGAAAAGACAATCCAAATAAATCCCGAGCAACTAATTTCTTTTGCCGAAGTTTTACATGACAATGATAGGCTTACAATAGAGAAGGTTTTCAATCAAAAAATCACAGAGATTTATCAGTGCACTGAAGGTTTTCTTGGCGTCTCTTGTCAGCATGGCACTATGCACTTAAACGAAGATATTATTCACGTTAAAAAAGAATGGGTAGATACGGATACTTTTCATCCAATTATAACTGACTTCACCCGGCATAGCCAACCTGTGGTAAAATATCGCATGGATGATTTATTGCAAATTAAAAAAACGCCCTGCCCTTGCGGCTCTCCTTTCTTGGCAATCGAAAAAATTATTGGCCGTGACGATGATGTTTTACTTTGTGAAGGCACCAAGGTTTACCCCGATTTGATAGCACGACGGATTGCGATTCGCACGAATTCCTTTCAAAAATATTCAATTAATCAAACGGGGCCAAAAAAACTCCTTATTGGAATTGAATGTTCCGATTTAGATTGGCTCAGCACCAAAAAGATCTTCCAGGAAGCCTTAGACCAATTGCTAAATGAGAATGACATCTTTGATATTCAATACCATTTCGAGCATAATCCATCCTTCCCAGAGGGCGAGAAAATGAGGAAAATTAAACGCACTTTTAAACTAGGAATATCTTCCTAATCAGAATTATTATATGTTTAAAAGAATTTTACTTGCATCATGAAAGCTACTGCAGCCCATTTACTTACTCTTATTTTAACTTGACAATCTCATTAGACTGCAATATTAATACGGATTTTAGATATTGATTTGTATTATATTTTACAGTAACTATTCGCATTTACCATGAATATATCACGCAGCTTTAGCATAAAAGGCGTTGGGAAATATTTTCCTAAGAAAAAGGTATTAAACTCAGATATCGAAGAAAAACTAAATCTTCCCGAAGGTTATATCTTAAAAAACATCGGCGTTCAATCACGCAGACAGGTTACCACAGAATCTAACACCTTTATGGGGCAACAAGCATTAAGATCCGCCTTAAACGATGCCAATTTAAATCTAGAAGAAATAGACTGTTTAATTGGAGCTTCTGCAACTTTTGATTATGTACTACCTAATAGGTCTTGCTTAATTAAAGAATCCTTTCCTGAAGCCAAAAAAATAGATTTCCCTTGTATCGATATAAATACTGTTTGTACTAGTTTTATTACGGCACTAGATTATGCTTCACTTCTATTAACAGACCCCAAATATCAGAACATTGCTATCGTAAGTTCTGAGATAAGCTCCCATGGTTTAAACTCTAAAGAGCCTGAAAGCTATGCTCTTTTTGGTGATGGTGCGGCGGCCATTATCATCTCCAAAGGAAAAAGTACTGGTGGACTCTTACATTATACTGCTAAAACCTATTCAGAAGCCGCCCAGTATACCATAATTCAAGGAGGAGGAAATGCAAACCACCCAAAGCACTTTCCTTATGATGAAGGCTTATACTCCTTTAAGATGATGGGACACAAACTACTAAAAGCTGCAAAAAGAACTCTGCCCTTTTTTATAGAGGACTTCTTTAAAGAATCTGATATCCCTTTAAGGGACGTTAATTTAATTGTGCCTCATCAAGCTAGCAAATTGGGCTTGCGTATGTTGGCATCATTGAACCAAGGAAATACAGATAATATTGTGGATGAGCTTTCAACAAGCGGTAATTGTATAGCTGCATCCATACCCTTAGCCTTAGTGTCGAGTATCAAAAATGGTAGACTGAATGAAGGTGATAGTTGTTTTTTAATCGGTACTGCTGCAGGAATGACAATCAGTGGCTTACTATTTAAATATTCGAAAAAATGAGTCTAGTTTACGCAAATGCCCTCCTGATCGTATTAGTGCTTTTAGAACTAATCATAATTCATTTTAAAAAAAAGGACAATATACCTTGGCGTGAAATCATCTTTAATTTAAATTCTGGTCACATCTTAATGTGGGTGCTCAGAGGTCTTGAGGTAAGCGCTTTCTATTTGGTAACTCAATATTGGAGTTTCAATTTATTACAAGATTGGCCTTTAGTCCTAATTTGGATTTTCACATTGATTACTTGGGACTTTTGCTTTTACTGGCTGCATCGCATTCATCATAAATATAGATTTTTATGGGCGATCCACGTTGTTCACCACGAAGGTGAGCACTTTAGTCTTTCCCTGGGTATTCGAAATTCCTGGTACTCTTCCCTAAGCTCTTTTCCCTTTTTTGTTATTCTAGCCTTCATTGGAGTCCCTGTAGAAGTCTACCTCGCTGCTTCTAGTATTCATTATATTATTCAATTTTACAATCACAATAGTTTGGTCAAGAATAGTGGCTTCTTAGAAAAAATCTTAATCACCCCGAGTCATCATCTTGTTCACCATGGACTTAACCCCGAATACATCGATCGTAATTTTGGCGGTACTTTTATAATTTGGGATAAGCTTTTTGGAACTTTTCAACCACAGCTAAGCAGTACTCCTGTTGTTTGCGGAGTAAAGGAATATCAGGAAAATTTTGAAATTGTCTCCGCCAATAATTTGCCTTTCTTAAAACTGTTCAAACCGAAACAAGAAAAGCCAGGGACTGACGTTCCGCACTACAAGGTTTCAAACTTTTTAATTCTTAGTGCAGGCATACTTCTTTTTGCTATGCTTTTGGTCTACGTGAGCATTGAAAACTCTTGGACTGCCACTCAAAAAATACAGCTTTTTAGTATTATCTTTTTAGGCACTATAGCTAATGGAGGTATTTCTGAAAATAAATTCTGGGGATTAGCTTTATGGCTTTTTTGCTTTTTAATTTTCGCCCCATTTTTCACCTTTTCCCAATCAATCAGCAGCCCTATTTTAATCAGTCTTTTCGCAGTAATTATTCTACACAGTGTTATTCTACTGTTTAATATTAAGCGTAATCGGAAAAAAATTATCCGTACATCTTCATCTCCTAACAATCAATAATTAAAGATGAACCCAAGTAAGTGAATGACCTTAATTACCTTGTTTTCGGCAGAGAATTTAACCTGAGTTCGACCCTAAATGATAGCCTTAAACTTTTATAAGAAAAAAAAGGTAAGTCTAGAAAGTGTAACTTTAGCTAGCCAGAGTTGCGCTTTTTAGTTAGAGGGTTTTCACTTTTATTGAAAAACCTTTTTTTGGCCCTTCTAAAAGCGGCTTAAACACGCACCTCTGCTTATCCCAGTAGCGCAACTAGCTTTACTGCATAATCTTGAACCCCACTAATAATGCGGAATCCTGGGCCAGATTTCACTTTGGATTCACTTTAATTTAGACTCTGCTTCTCCCTTTGAAGGATGATGGGGATTACACGCGATAAATAGCGTCTTTATAAGCTACCCGAATTACAAATCAATTCCCTCTCCACAATCCACTTCCTTTCTCACTGAATTACAATTGATTACCCTCCCTCGCCTTCGAGAGCCTCTGGCACCGGGTATGGCAATTGCCATTTCAGCAACGAAAACATTTCTCAATTAACTAAAAAAAATCTCACCTCTCAAAGCAACGCGGTCTAATACCTAACAGCGGCAGCGGTTTCATAAACTGAATCACATTTAATCCATATTCAAAATTTCTTCCAAATCGATTGCTTTCTTTGCGAGTATGAAAATCTTAATAATCGAAGATGAAAAAGGCCTAGCTAATGATATGATTAGCTACCTCAGCAAGGAGCGCTATTTGTGTGAGTGGGCAGCCGATTACCCATCTGCAATAGCGAAAATAAGTAGCTATGCGTACGATTGTATTTTGCTAGATTTAATGCTACCGGGCGGCGATGGACTTAGTATTTTGGCCGAACTAAAAAAGCAAAACAAAGAAGAGGGCCTGATCATCATTTCCGCGAAAAATTCACTGGAAGATAAGGTGAAAGGCTTAAGATTAGGAGCGGATGATTATCTCGCCAAACCCTTCCACCTAGCGGAATTAGCTGCGCGGGTAGAGTCCTTAATTCGACGCAAACAATTCGATAGCAACCCTTTAATCACCTATAACGAAATAGAAATTGATATTCAAGCCAAAGCGACCAAGGTGAAAGGCGAAATGATAATGCTTACCAAAAAAGAATATGAGCTTCTCCTCTTCTTCTTGGGCAATAAAAATCGCGTACTTTCGAAAAGCGCCCTGGCCGAGCATTTGTCGGGCGACTTCGCCGATATGTTCGAAAACCACGATTTTGTGTACGCTCATATTAAAAACCTCAAACGCAAATTGAAGGAAAAAGGCAGTGCTGATTATATTAAAACCATTTACGGAACGGGTTATCGCTGGGAAGCATGAATAAATTACTCAACAAACCATTTAAGGCCTACACCCTTTTCTCGCTGTTAATTCTGCTTATTAGTATTCCGGTTTACGTGCTGGTGGTCGATCAAATTTGGCTGCGGGAATTAGACGAAAACAACTGGTTGGCTTTAGAGCATCTGAAGAAAAACATCAACTCGCGCGACTATACTGACGATGACATTGCCAATATCAATGAAATTTGGGGTGAACTACAACCGGGTTTTTCCATCGCTAAAATTAAAGGTCCGAGCCTCCCACAAGACAGTATTTATGAGGTGCAAAGGAATAATGCTTTTGATGGCGAAGATGAGTCCGATCGCTTTCGGGGCTTGCGTTCCTCTCTCATCCTGCAAGGCCAAGCCTACCAAATTACCATCGAAACAAATGTGGAAGAAGCGGATGAAACCCTTCTCGCCATTGCCCTAGTTACCCTCCTGTTCTTTATTGTGCTTATTATTGGCTTTATTCTCATCAATCGGCGATTAGCCCGTAAAACGTGGCAGCCCTTTTATAAAACTCTCGTCAGCCTCCGCAATTTCGACCTCAGTAAGGATGAGGCCTTAATCTTAGACAAAAGCAATATTGCCGAGTTTCAAGAACTGAATGAATCACTGGAACAACTAGTAGCGCGCAATATTAAAGTCTATCAACAACAAAAGGCGTTTACCGAAAATGCTTCGCATGAATTACAAACTCCTATTGCATTATTGAAATCGAAACTAGACTTACTATTGCAGGAAAAAGACCTAAATCCTAGCCTTTCAACGGCTTTAAATGCCATAGAAGCGCCTCTGGCACGCCTCTCCCGCATCAACAAAAACTTGCTTCTCTTGGCCAAAGTCGAAAATCAGCAATACGCGACTAAAGAGGAAATTAATCTTCAGGCTTACCTTCATTCGGCCTTATCTTTATTTGAAGACTATATCAACGATAAAACCCTTAAGGTGAAACTGAATTTACAAGAGAATATCACGCTACAAGCGCATTCCTTTTTGGTAGAAACGCTAGTACATAATTTCCTCTCCAACGCTATACGCCATAGTGTATTGGGCGGAGAATTAGAAATTGAGCTCAGTGCTAATACCTTGTGGATTCGTAATTCAGGCAAGACTTCTCTCGATACTAAAAACCTCTTCGAACGCTTTGCTAGTTCTTCTACAGAAAAAGTTAGCAGTGGTTTAGGATTGGCCATAATTAAGGAAGTTGCGAATACCTATCACTGGCAGCTTAATTATCAATTTAGCGCCAACCAACATGTTTTTACTCTCTGTTTCGATTAATTCGATTTTTCTACTAAATCATAGTAGAGTTTTGTCCTAAATTAACGTGAATTCGACAATAAATTAGAGCCTCAGATTTTCAATGGAAGGAAAAGACTAGTCTGGATCGTGCAGCTGTAGCGGGCTACAGCAAATGAGCTAGATGCAGGATTTTCATTTTTATTGGAAAATCCGTTTAGGCCCCTTCTAAAAAGCGGCTTTCCACGCCTCAGCAGCTCACAATAGCCCGCTATTGCTTCACTGCTTCGGCTTGAAACCCACTATTTACAAGAGGTCTGAGGCCTAATTTTACGTCGAACTCACGTTAAATTAAAACGAAAAACCCATTCCATTATGAAAAAATTAGTCTTTATCGGCCTTATCACCTTAGGTTTTAGCGCACCCAATATTGCTCAGAATAAGTCCCAAGCAATTTTACCGGAAATTGTCCTCCAGGCCTTTAACGAAAGGTTTCCCGATGCGAAAAGAGTAGATTGGGAACAGGAAAATGACCAAGAATGGGAAGCGGAATTCAAATGGAACCATACTAAGTATTCTGCAAATTTCAATTTAGAAGGTAAATGGCTGGAAACCGAGCATGAAATTAAGCCTACTGATATTCCTACCAACATCCTCAATAGTCTCGCTGCGCATCTTAAAAAGCAAGATTACTTAAAATATGATATTGAAGAAGCTGAACTTGTGGAAACCCCAGAGGGTAACGCTTATGAGCTAGAAATTGAAGCCAATAACATGGAGTATGAGGTTCATATCAATCCTCTCGGTCAAATAAAAATAGAAAGTGAACATGAAGAATAAGATGAAGATTAAACATCTAAGTCTCTGCCTAATCCTTCTCATATCAGGGGCAATGTTTGCACAGAAAAGCAACATTAGTGCTAGCGGAAAAGTAGTTGATGACGCATCTGGCGCAAGCCTAGCTTTTGTAAATGTTGTCTTAAGAGCCACGGCCGACTCTGCTCTAATAAGTGGCACCATCAGCAATGAAAAAGGCCTTTTTACGCTGGCGGAGATTGAACCGGGCGACTATTTTATCCAGCTAACTTATCTGGGATACCAAAATTATAGCGCTCCTCTTTTTATTGGTTCAACTTCACCCTTTATCAACATTGGATCCATCCGCCTTAGCGAAAGCAGTTTAAGCCTAGAGGAGGTAACGGTAAAAGCCGAGCGAAATACCATTAATAGCGCCATGAGCAAAAAAAGCTATAGTGTTGATGCCAATATTAGTCAGAGTGGTGCGAGTGTTTTACAATCTATGGCC
>PZPB01000019.1 GCA_003045865.1 Bacteroidota bacterium
AGGCTTCCCAACGCCATGCGAGTGCGCTCATCCACGGTTTCACTTCAACTTGTGGTCCCGTTATGCCTAATTCTTTCGCCATCAGAGCAAAGACTTCCTGGTACGAGCGATTTTCCGAAACTACCACAAAGCGCTCCCCTTCTATATCCGTCGTGGCCAAACGCAACATTATGGCCGCAACATCACGCACATCTACAAAACCATTTATGCCTTTGGTGTAATAATTAAATCCTTCGGCAATATTCTTAATTAAAGCGGCTGAGCCCTGCGACCAATTACCCGGACCGAGAATTATGGTAGGGTTAACGATGGCTACCGCTAGACCTTCTTCCCTCCCGCGCCAAACTTCCATTTCGGCAGCATGCTTGCCAATGGCGTAGTTAGAATTCTCGTCACTATCAATCCAAAAACTATTTTCATTAAGATGATTTTCGCCTGGCTTACGCCCCAAAGCCGCCACGCTACTCACGTGAATAAACTTTTTAACCTTAGCGACTAAGGCCGCATTAATAACATTCGCGGTAATTTTTGGATTATCGACCACTGTACTTTGAAAATCGCGCGGATTAAAGCTTACCGTGGCGGCGCAGTGCATAATAATATCGATACCGGGAAGAATAGTATATAAATCGCTGCCATCTAAAAGATCGACCTCTTGCCATACTATTTTGGCAAATAGACTTTCTGCCTCCTTGCTATAATAGGAAAAGACCTTCAGTAAGAACTCCTTATTAGATTGGGCCCGATGCAGTACTACTACTTCTTCATTTTGCAAAAGCAAACTGTAAACCACATGTGAACCTACTAAACCAGTGGCTCCCGTTACTGCATACCGCATCTCTAATTTTTAAGCGAAGGTAGCCAAGAAATTAATTTCAACCATTTTTTCGTCCGTAATGCTAAGAAATGTGTCGATATAAAAAAATACCCTATAAAATTTATAGGGCTTTCCAGCGCTAAGCTCTAATTTTGTGGGCCTTTAAGTAGAACAATGAGCAATTTTGTAGAAGAATTAAGCTGGCGTGGTATGTTGCATGACACCATGCCTGGAACCACTGAACAACTAGCCAAGGAAATGACCTCCGCTTACGTGGGTATTGACCCCACCGCGGACTCTTTACACATCGGTCACTTAGTTAGTATAATGATGTTGAAGCACTTCCAAAATGCGGGTCACAGACCATTAGCCCTTATTGGAGGAGCAACGGGAATGATTGGTGATCCTTCGGGTAAAAGCAAAGAGCGTAACTTATTAGATGAGGCGGCTCTGCGTCACAACCAAAATGCTATTAAAGAGCAATTGCGACTTTTCCTCGACTTTGATAGTGATGCACCCAATGCGGCTATTCTGGTTAACAATTACGACTGGATGCGCGATTTCACTTTCTTGGATTTCATTCGTGATATCGGTAAGCACCTTACCGTAAATTACATGATGGCCAAAGATTCGGTGAAAAAGCGTTTAACGGGAGATGGTGAAGGCATGTCTTTTACCGAGTTCACCTATCAACTAGTGCAAGGCTACGATTTCTTGCACCTCTACCGCGAGTACAACTGTAAAATTCAAATGGGTGGCTCCGATCAGTGGGGAAATATCACTACCGGCACCGAATTAATTCGTCGCAAAGAAAGCGGGGAAGCTTTTGCTCTAACTTGCCCTTTAATCACCAAAGCCGATGGTGGTAAATTCGGCAAAACGGAAGAAGGAAATATCTGGCTTTCGGCCGAATATACGAGTCCTTATACCTTTTACCAATTTTGGCTAAACACCAGCGATGCCGACGCGGAGAAGTATATTAAAATCTTCACTATGCTGGGGCAAGATGAGATTGCACAGCGCGTAGCGGAACATACAGAAGCGCCGCATCAAAGAGCCTTACAGCGCAAATTAGCGGAAGAAGTAACCACTATGGTACACGGCGCTAAGGAGTTGGAAATGGCCATTAAAGCTTCCGATATCTTGTTTGGCAAAAGCACCGAAGAAGATCTTAAAAACTTGGGCGTACGCACCCTTTTAGAGATATTTAGCGGCGTACCGCAATTTGAAATTAAAAAAGAACTCTTAAGCGATGGCTTAGATATCATCACCCTCCTTGCGGAAGAAACGCAGGTATTTAGCTCTAAGGGTGAAGCCCGTAAAATGCTACAGGCCAATGGCGTTAGCCTTAACAAGGCTAAGGTTTCCTTAGATAAGCAGGTAGATTTGAGCGATACTATAGCCGAGCAATATTTATTGGCTCAAAAAGGAAAAAAGAATTACTTCTTGATAAAGTTAGTATAGGCTAACTTGAATTTTATAAAACTCAAAAGGGGGACTGATTTAACAGTCCCCCTTTTTGTTGCTATCAAACTAATTTAAATTCTTAAGCTTAAGGAAATTACAGAGCCAAATTCTCCAATAAAATTTCTTCCATCACCTCGCGTTGTTGATCGGTAGCTTTATAGAAATAAGTAATTTTAAACTCACCGTCTTCCCAACTGTCTTTAACTTTAGGAGCCGTTATACTATGGCCGTTAGTTATTACGGCATAGGGACTGGTAGAGCCACGAAAAACCATAATCACACGAAAGTCTTTTTCTTCCGCGGAAGTGCGGTTAGTTTCGCGAATTACAAAGGCATTTAAATCGCCATAGGAAATCTCTTCCGCATTGTGCAGCTCCCATAAAGCCTGAAAACGCTCTTGCTGCTCATTGCGATTTTTTAGGGCAAATATTTTTGAAATCTCTTCTTCGGGAATGCTGCGCTCCTCAATATTGGTTTGGTAGATATAGGCCTGAATAATTCCTCGGTAAGCGTTTTCACCACGAAAGGCCTCGATCGTATCGATTTCATAAAGCTTTAAGGGCAAGATACTTTTACCAATTACTTTTCCTTCCTTATTGCGCAATTTACGTCCCGCCAAAATCTCTTTATCGGCAAAATCAGCCGCTGTAAAATAAACCTCTTTGCGCGCCTTGTACCAGCCATCATCACCTTCAAAGCTATAAAAGGATTCGCCCGCTTCCAATTCGAAACTCTTTTCTCCCCGCGGCTTTTCAGAAAAAGCGGCCTTTTCTTCGGTTAACTGAGCGCTTAAAAATTGAGTACCCAAAAGGGCTAATGCTAAGAATTTGTTTTTCATAAATATTTTTGCTTTCGCAAGATGCTTCTCTGCCATAACGCAGGCCTTGCTCCTATCGTTTGTTTTAAACCGGAGTTCGGCCTAAAATTATAGCCTCATATTTTAGGAAACCATCAAATTACAGCCTCTCACTTCGGCCCGATCAAATCGTCCCAATATTTCAAAGCTACTATCCTCATTAACGCGCACCAAATCTTGGGTTTCGATAAAGGCACAACTATCAATATTGGCTAAATCAATAATATTTAGACCCCCTGTTTTTCCCAATTTTACTGGACTAAATGGATCTTCCAATTGCCGAGCGGAAACCCGCATCCAAGGGGGACATTCAAAAAGCCCATTGCCTTTGCTATAAGCTTGGGAGAACAATTCCGTCATCCCATACTCTGAGTGAATAACGCTCACTTGAAAGCTCGTTTTCAAAATGTCATGTAAATCGCTTCGTATCATTTCTTTGCGCCGGCCTTTCATACCGCCCGTTTCCATAATAATGCTGCCCGCTAAATTTTGTGGATATGCCTCCGCTAAATCCAATAAAGCAAAACTTACGCCCAGTAAAAGTATCGGCACATTAGCCCTCTTTTTTTCTGCTAAAAGCGCCGTCAATTCTTCCAGATTATCAAGAAAAAAACCTGAATCGCCATCTTTCGAGTGATGGATAAAATCTTGCGCCATCCTAATTAAAGAAGAACCCGATCGCTCTAAATAAGAAGGCAAAAGGGCGGCTATGAAAAATTCATCCTTCTGTAGGTAAAATGACTTGAAGATAGTACGGCAAACCTCATCGTAGAAGTCAATGCTGTGCACCAAGTGCCTACTTGTTCCGTAGCCACCGGTGCCAGAGCTTAAAAACTGCTCGGGGGCAGATGCGCTAAACAGACTTACCGACTGCGATTTAAAAAAGTCAATCGGCATAAAAGGAATGTCTTCCAAGCTTGAAACCTTAGCGGGATTCACGCCTAAAAGCTCTATCCACCGACGATACACGGGATTGTGTTCTGCTTGTAGCTGAAAGACAGCCAAAGCATTTTCCACGAAATCCAACGCAGTCGTCCTTAAAATCGTATTTTTAAGGCGACCATAATCGGATAACTTTATTGCTTGATGAACGTTAGTAAACATATGCGAATTAACCCTACAAAACTACTACTCTTAATTGGTCTTGGACTAGCTTTTGTTAGCTGTGAGCAAAATCAAAAATTTGTGGACCAACCCAATTTGCAGTGGCGAACGGCCAAAATAAAATACTTGGGCGATAGCGCCGATAATAGAAGGGTAATTGACCTTACGGTTTACTTTACGGATGGCGATGGCGACATTGGTCGCGAAGATCTAAACGGCAGCAATGATACTTGCATTTTAAGCGATTACGCAAGCTTTTTAGAACGCTTTGACCTCTTTATTTACTATTACGAAAAAGTGAATGGCCAGTTCCGCCAAATCCCCCCTAGCGATAGTTGTTTACCCTTCCACAATATCCTGCCCAACCTTACTCCGATAGGCCAAAATAAAACCTTAGAAGGCGACATAACCACGCCCTTCGACTATTCAAACTATCCTTTAAATACAACTGATTCGATTAAGTTCGAACTGCAACTAATAGACCTTGCGGGCAACAAAAGTACCCGCATTAGCAGTCCGGCTATTGGGATTTAATTTTGCAGATCGCTCGAAGAAAGGGTGCTGCTAATATTGGCGGCATGGTCGGCAATCCTTTCCATTTCCGCTAGCAAATCGCTGTAATACATACCACTCTGAATGCGGTATTTACCCTTTTCTACCTTTTCTATATAATCTGCCTTGAGCGCTGCAAAAAGCTTATTGATTTCGCGCTCAACCTTTACCGAGCTGTCATAATAATCTTTATCATCCGAGCTGTCGATAATCTTAACCATTAAGTCGAGACTTTGGGAAACCAGCGCCGACAAGCGTAATACACTATTGCGCATTTCTGGCGTGAAGTATGCTTTCTGCTCTTTACGATTGGTTAGGTTACGGCTCACCTCTAAATAAATATCGCCGATACGCTCTAAATAATTGGCTACGTTTAGCATCGCTCGCACGCGATTATTTCCAAAACTGCTTAGTTCACTCTGACTAATCTTACTGAGGTAATTAGAGATTTCCATTTCCATACGATCGGAAATGTCTTCGTATTTCTCCAGTTTCTCTACGTATTGATTAAGCTTCTTTTCGTCCATTTCCACAATTAGCAGTGGAATATACTTGTAAGCCTTGCGAATTAAATCGCCAAAGTTGAGCAACTCTTTACGCGCTTGCAGCATCGAAAGTTCGGGAGTTGCCATTAAGCCGCTACCAATATAATCGAGGCTAAAAAGCTCATCTTCTGTATTGCGCGAGGGCACCATCCAAGTTGCTATCCGCACTAAAAGCGGAACAAAATTTAAGCAAAGCAAAAGATTGAACAGGTTAAATAAGGTATGGAACAAACTTAAAGACAAGGCAATTACCGCATCGTCTTTATAAGGGTTTCCATTAAAAATTAGCTCACTCAATGTTGCTACAAAGTTGAGGAAAAAAGGAAAAAGGAAAATGGCCCAAAGCACGCCAAGCACATTAAAAATTAAATGTATTCTAGCTGCTCGCTTGGCGTAAACATTCGCTACAAAGGCGGCAATATTAGCGGTAATGGTGGTACCGATATTTTCCCCTAAAATAATGGCCGCAGCTAAAGGAAAGGAGACAAACCCTTCTGCAGTAAGCACCAAAGTGAGGGCAATTGCCGCGCTAGACGATTGTAAAAAGAAGGTTACTACTGTGCCCAGTAGTACAAATAATATTGTTAGAAGTAAAGCAGATAAATAGCTGCTACCTTCGTAATTAAACTGCTTTAAAAAATTTAAAGCTTCCATATTCGCTTGCCAATCGGGCAAGGACTCACGCATAAAAGAAAGACCTAAAAAGAGGATGGCAAAGCCAAAGATTGCTTCACCGTACAAGCGCAATTTTTCTTTAGAAAGAAAGATAAGAGGAAAGGCTAAAGCCAAAATGGGAAGACTTAATTGCGAAATAGAAAACTTACCCATCCCTAATACGGCCACAATCCAAGCGGTAACTGTGGTACCCAAATTGGCACCCATAATAACACCTACCGACTGCTCTAAAGTAATCAGTCCGGCATTAACAAAGCTTACAATCATTACCGTTGTTGCCGAGGACGATTGTAAAATTCCCGTAACACTAAAACCAGTAAATACCCCTATTCCCCTACTAGCTGTCATGGTTCGTAAAGTGCTGCGCAATTTAGCACCGGCCACTTTTTGAATGGCTTCGCTCATCACCTTCATTCCGTAAATGAAGAGACCGAGAGCACCTATAATGGAGAGTATATTTAAAATAGGGAAATTCAAGTTTATCGGTAATTAAAAAAAGGGGCCCCCAAAGGAGCCCCTTTCCTTTTGTATAATCAAATTATTAACGAATAACCAACTTACGCGTTAGGCTATAATCGGCAGTTTTAATATTTAACATGTAAACACCAGCTGCTAAAGCTTCGGTATTTACTCTAACTTCTAAATCAGTGCTGCTTACTGCTTTAACCAGCTGACCATTAACATTGCGTACTTCAATAGTTTTTTCGGCATTGTTAGAAGTGCTGATGGTAAAATAAGTGCTAGCCGGATTAGGATAGATACTTAAATTATCATTTAATAAATCATTTAAGCTAAAGTTAGGATTCATATCACCAGGGCTTCCTACATCACCATTAATGCTTGAGTAAGCACCATTGCTTCCGCCAGAAGAATTTCCTAAATACATGCCACTCATATCAAACTCAAGTGATACACCTGCGTTAACTGCAGCGCCATCATAGGAAACGCTAGAAATTAAGCGACCTCCATCATCGTATAAGAATACCGCGTCGCCATTAGAGCTGAAACCGCTGAAACCGTTAAACTGGTTATCCGTATTAAGAACGATTAGGTTATTTCCTGTTTGCCCCCATTCTGCGATCCAATCGCTTACATCAAGAGTGCTAGCGGCATCTAAGAAAATAGCAGCTTCACCGGCAGGCAGACTTACCGAAGTACCCACTGTGTGAGTACCAGCAGTAGCGCTTTCATCATCCCAGCTAAAGCCGTTAAAATCCACCGCAGTATTACCATTGTTTCTAACTTCAAACCAATCGCCATTAATAGTAGCGGCAAGGTTAGCGCCTGCGCTTGGCATAACTTCACTAATGTATAAGCTTGGTAGGGTAACGGGAATAATATCCATCGTATCACGCGGGAAGATTTGGTAACCTTCATCGTGAGGAACGGAAGAGTCGAACTGAGATCCAGCACCAATTACATCGAAGTAACCCGTTGGAGCGGTAGAACCGTCGATGTCTGTATCACTATCGATACGCATTACTAGAGTATCGATACCATTAGTAATATCAAGGTTTACGCTTGATCCCGGGAAAGCTGGCCAACCGGCAGGATTAACTAGGTAAAAACCATTTAAACGAACATACTCACTTTCGGTGCTTTCATCGAGGGTGAAAACTTGAGTAGGTTGCTTTAAGGTTCTATTAGTAGCTAAAACGGTAATGGAGTCTACTTTTAATTCGGTAAGACCGTTGTAAAAATCAACCACACCCGATACGCGAATCGAATCGCCGCGGTTTACTTGGTAACCACCCGGTTCATCTACAAAGTTGAAAACGTTGATACCTCCTGTATTATCGTAAATATAAAAGCTATAACCTGCATTTCCGTCGAAGTCATCTGTGTAAACAGTTCCAACAATCTTACACTCTACTCCTAAAGAATCTGCTATAAAATCCGCATCTACCGAAAGGAGATCAACGATATTATACAAAGGAATAATTTGATCATTGTCCTCAATAATTAGGTCGAGAGAATCCGACATACCGATGGAAAGGTTGGTAGAAGCGCTAACCATGTGAACATATAAAGTTTCGTTGCCTTCTAAAATCGCGTCGTCGATAATTGTAAAAACAAAACCAGTTGAATCTTCTCCCGCTGGAATAATTAACTCTAAAAT
Source organism: Bacteroidota bacterium (assembly GCA_003045865.1). Taxonomy (GTDB): domain Bacteria; phylum Bacteroidota; class Bacteroidia; order Flavobacteriales; family Schleiferiaceae; genus Croceimicrobium. The sequence continues at coordinate 8,136 of PZPB01000019.1, forward strand.
TCCTAAAGCATTTGGCAAAGGCATCACCGTACCATCAGCAGTGGTTAAACCTAAACCTGGTGTAAGCATAATACTTAAGGTATCATTAGTAGCCGAAACTGGGTTGATGTTTACTTCTACTGTAAAAGTACCCGCCGCTTCAGAAACTAGAGTACCCGCAGCGGTTACAAAGTTTGCGGTAGAAACCATAGGAGTGGTATTCACACAAGAAGAACTGTGAGCACCAAAGAAAGTAAAGGTGTTACTTGGGTTAACGATCCATTCGGTTGCGCCAATAGCCCAATCGGTTTGACCCGCAGAAACATTCATATCTCTTACCAAAGTATTGTTGGCAGTAGAACCAGTACCTACCGTCCAGCTGGAACCTGGATTAATACCGATAACACCAATGATATCTAAAGTATCATTCATTACTGTATCTACTAAGAACAGAGCATCATTACCGTTGAAATGCGCTACCGATGGGAAAGCTAAAGCGGTGTCAGCAATGGCTAACATAGTTGGATCCGCTTGATTAGCAACAATAGTATAAGTAGCACCAGAAGCCAGCATACCGCTAAGGTTAAATTCATTGGTAAAGCTACCGCCGTTACCCGATAAGTACACTTTATAAGGACCTAAATCTAAAGGAGCATTACTAGGGTTATATACTTCAAAACCTTTGTTGTTACTACTTCCTTCAATATATTCTGAGAAGAAAGGTGTGGTACACGGTAAAGCGATACACATGGAAGCATGAGCGCCGAAATAAGTAAAGGTATTATTCGCCTGAACAGACCACTCGGTTGCACCAATAGCCCAATCGGTTTGACCCATATTAATAGTTGTATCTCTAACCAAAGTATTGTTTGCCGTAGAGCCTGAACCTACGGTCCAGCTAGAACCTGGGTCAATACCGATAACACCAATGATATCTAAAGTATCATTCATAGTAGTATCTACTAAGAATAGAGCATCATTACCATTAAAATGTGCAACCGATGGGAAAGATAAAGCCGTATCCGCAATGGCTAACATGGTAGGATCCGCTTGATCGGCAACGATAGTATAAACCGCACCTGAGGCAAGTATTCCGCTTAAGTTAAAGGTGTTGGTGAAGCTACCACCGTTACCAGATAAGTAAACTTTATAAGGACCTAAATCTAAAGGAGCGCCAGTAGGGTTGTAAATTTCAAATCCCTTATTGTTACTACTTCCCTCAATATATTCTGAGAAGAATGGCTTAGAACAAGGAGCAGAAACTACCGCAGTAAACTGACTTAAAGCCAAAGTTTGTGTGCCAATATTATCGCCTGATTGACCACCATTACCATCAGAAAAATTAACAGCGGTATAGATCATGGCATTAGCAGGCGGGTTCGCCCCAGGGTTCCAGTCGAAAGTCCAAGTATTAACACCCATGCTAGAAGCGTTGCCAGCATTCGTATGATTCACATAACTACCATTAATTTGAGCATTATTACTAGCAGAACTTAAAGTTCCAACATGACCCATAGCATCTTCAACAGAAGCTTGGAAACCAATAGTACCATTCATCATCGAAGCATCATTGGCTGTAACGGTAACCGTATAATTGGTATTCGCTTGATATCCGCTTGCGGGGATATTGGTGCTAATTGTAATGGTTTGATTGGTAATAGTTCCAGAAGTATGGCAACCAGCGGTTGCACAAGTTGAAGAACTTTGCGGAGAGCCATTTCTGCCAGCAGGAGCGCCGCCAGAATTGGTAAAGCCTTGATAACTAATCAAGCTTGCCCCAATCGTAGCAAACAAGACGGATAACTTTTTAATTTTCATTGTTGGAATTTAAGCTGCAAATGTAAGATTTTGTGCAGAGTTAAAAAGAAGGAGAGTTTAAGCCATCGTTAAGCTTAAACTCTCTCATAATTTTAGTGGCTTAATAGAAACTATAAGTGTAACCAATAGAAACCGCTACGCCGGGCGACCAACTGGTAAATACCTGTTCCGTAGCTTCATAAGCTTGGAAAAAGCTTTCGCGACGATCGTTTAACAAGTTGGCGACTTTTATGTTAAGAGCCGACTTTTCATCTTTCCCAAAACGCTTATTAACAGTTAGGTTTAAACTATGGAAAGGTTCAGTGTAAATATCTGGCGCCAGATTTCCACCTACAATTTCTAAGGTGCGCCCTTTTACATTATAAAAGACACCAGCACTAAGTCCATTTTCCGATTTATCGTAACTAAAACCAGCATTAATAATATAAGGTGCCTGGCCAGCCATAGCACGTGTATTCTCAATGGTTTGTCCTTCTTTTTCAGTTCCCTTACGAGCAATAAACTCTACATCCGTCATGTCAATTTGAGAATAGGTATAGGTAAAGTTACCCGAGAAGCTAATATTTTTTAGAGCTTCACTAATAAGAACTAAACCTTTTCTAAATTCAAATTCTCCTCCGATTAAAGTTCCGTTACCTACGTTACGCGGCTGAAAATCGCGCAAAGCGGTAGGAATACGCACTAATTCAATGGGAGAATCAAAGCTTTTATAAAAAGCACTAAAAGATATTATATCAGCACCATCAAAAAATCTTTCCCAACGAATATCAAAGTTGTTAATCAGGGTAGATCTTAAATTTCCATCCCAGTCATTTTGGTATACCAAAAGGCCACCATTAAAAGTACGGTTTGAGATAGGATCTAAGATTTGCGCGAAAGACAATTCCTTGAAAGAAGGGCGAGCGATGGAACGGAAATAAGAAATTCTCAAGTTTTGATCATCGCTAAGCGCGTAAATTACGTTAGCCGAAGGGAACAGATCAAGAGCATCTAAAACCAAAGCGTTATCTAAAATATTCGCGTTGGGATCATCAGGGTTTTGCGCTCCTACTTGATCGCGACCAGTATGACGCTGCTGGAAAAGCTCGGCTCTTAAACCAATTACCGTTTTTAAACGCTCGGTTGGTTTAAACTCCTCCGAAACATAAAATCCGAAATTATTAATATTCGACTTGTACTCATTCGGATTGCCCTTACCCGCTAACTGCTCTGGGTTATAATATAATTGCCCATTTGGAAACAAATTCTCGTCTACCAAAATTTCATTTGCATCGCCACTAAAAACAAGCTGAGTGCCACTAAATTGCTGAAGGTTGTAGCGATAAATTACATAATCGCGGTACTTGTAAACATGGCTAGCACCGAACTTTAATTTAGAGTCGCGACCCAATAATTGATGCTCATGACTAACATCAATCTTACTAACTTGGTTTACTTCATTTAGATAACGCCAGATGCGGCTGGGCAATCCACCTTCACCTGGATCGAAAGTTGAATCACCGCGGCTGATAGAAAAAGCCGTTTTGCGAATATCTGGATCTTGAATGGAAGAAATGGTGGTACCTAAAGTCCAGTTCACCTCCCAATCGCCACCGTCTAGGTAGTGCTCTCCTGCTAATAATATATTGCTTAGGCCGCGCTGGTTAAATTCTAAGTTATTGGAAAAAGCATTATAATCTGAAACCTGAGCTGCACCATCAAGAGATGCAATATTAAGTTGCGCCGATTTAGAAACGGAATTTTGTAGGTGCATTAAGGTAAGCTTGTATTTCGAGCTAAACGTTTTGTAGCTGATACCTGCTAAACCGCCTAAAAGAATGGTATTTTCTGCAACTACACCAGTTTGAGTAGTGGCTTCAACCATTTCATACTCATCCGCAAACCGTGAACGTTGGTACTCCCCAAAAACTATGTCGTCATAAAGCACACGTGAATTGTCATAGGTCGCTGAAAAAATATAGCCCAACTTATTGCCATTTTCCAATTTGTATTGATCACCCATTGAAACACCTAAACTGTAGTCCATCAAACTAGTGCTTGGATCTGCTCCTAAGGTTTTATTAAAACTTTTATTAAAAGTCTCTACATCTGCATTAGGGTCAAACAAAGGCACCGATCCACTACCATCGGCTCTGGGAATGGCACGAGTGCCATCATCAAAACCTAAAAAGTCGGTTGAACCACCTTCATAAGTGAGGTAATCGCTATTAAAATGCATACTTGGGTTATACGAAACACCGACAGAAATATCCAAAATTTTCTTGCTGGGAAATTCTTTGGTCTCGATATTTACAACACCACCGGTAAAGTCGGCGGGTAATTCCGCCAAACCACTTTTAAGTACTGTAAGGTTACTAATTAAGTTGGTGGGAAAAATGTCAATTTGGATGGAGTTTTTATCTGGATCCAAGCCTGGAATATCCACCCCATTAAGCATTGTTTTCGTGTAGCGGTCTCCTAATCCGCGTACATAAACATACTTACCCCCTTCAACTGAAACACCTGTAACCCTCTTAGCTGCATCACCCGCATCGGAATCACCCGTTTTTCGAAGCTTAGCTGCCGAAACTCCATCTACTAAGTTGGTTGACTTGCGCTTTACCGTTACCAAAGAGGCCTCAGAATTTCGGACTGCTTCAGAGGTAATGGTTACTTCTGCTAACTGGCTGCTCGCTGGTTCTAGTTTTACTGCATCTATAGCAGTAACCTCACCGGCCAACACTTTAACGTCAGTAACTAAAAGGCTAGACATGCCAATAAAACTAAACTCTATGGTATAAACACCAGGCACAGCCACTAATTCAAACTCACCATCAAAATCAGTCGTGGCACCATTGGTTGTTCCCTTTATTACCGCATTAGCGCTAAAAAGAGGTTCGCCATTTTCCCCGTCAATTACTTGACCTCGTATAGTACCCTTTTGGGCAGAAATAACTAAGGGGGCGAAGAAAATAATAAAGGTTACAGCTAGTTTTAGGAATTTCATAATCCTTAAAAATTGAAAAAATATTAAAATGCAAAAAAAGCCTGCCCCTAAAGGGCAAGCTTATTATTTTTCTTTTGTTCTAAAAACTATTTACAAACCTAAACCACTTAATGCACCAGAAGCACCAGCCCAAGTCCAACCGAAGGTTGAAGCATCAGGACCTACAGTGTTTTGATTCGCACCAACTGCAGTTAGAATAGTAGTTGGAACACCTTGGAATACTGAATCAGCAACCTGACCAGCAGTTAAAGTATACTCCCAACCTGAATTAGTACCAGTACCATCGCCACCAAAAGAAGACACACCATCAACATAGCTAGCATCCATTCCGAAGAAGTATACATTACTTACACCTGCATTAGTATTAGCATCCCAATCCACTAAATCAGCAATTGATCCACCTGCATAAACAACACCATTGTTAAATTGGTGAGTTCCGCGGTTTAATGATCCTTCAGGACCATCTAATTCGAAAGCAGAACCGTTAGGTGTTACAATGATAAAGTCTGAACAGGTACCAATCCAATCTTGATCCGTATCTAAACCGTCATCACCACAGTTCCAAATTAATACGTTATTTAAACTAACCGAACCACCGAACCACTCGATACCATCATCTGCGTTACCAGTAACTTCAATATGATTGATAGTAGTTCCAGAACCTACACCACCTAAAGTAAGGCCATTGATTTCATTACCATCACCAATGGTAGTACCACCGTGGCGAATAGAAACATACGATAAAGTTCCGCTGTTATCAGCGTCGTTGTTACCACCGTATAAAGCATCCTCAGATGTCGGTACACCTTCGATTTGCAATTCAGAAACATCTTGATCGTTGTCATTCTGAGCAGATATACTAGCCTCACCTAAAATAATAACACCACCCCAAAGACCTCTAGTTGAAGGATCCATGTTAGGAGAAGTAATCATTCCTGGCTCGATAGCATCTGCACTCGTAGTGAAAATGATGGGCTCAGAGGCAGTTCCTTGAGCATTAATCATACCTGTACGAGTAATAATGAGAGCAGAAGAGAAAGCTGCTTGACCCGGAGAAGCTTTAATAATAGTACCAGCTTCGATGGTTAAAGTAGCGTTGTTTTCTACAAACACACGACCATCCAAACGGTAGATATTATCTTTGGTCCAGGTAACATCACTAGTGATACTTCCTGAAACAGCGATAACTTCGTTTTCTGTAGTAACTTGTGGGACAACTTCATCATCACCGCAAGAAGCCATTGTAAAAGCGGCTAAAGCCGATAAAGTAAATAATTTAAACTTTTTCATTAGGAGAAATATTGTTGTTTTTTCTTGGCGCAAATAAAGAGAGGTCTTGTTAAGTCCGTGTTAAGCCAGTTTAAAGCTTAGGCTTCACATTTTTAAGATGGATTTTTTAGGCTTAACTTCTCAAAAGGCCCTAAATTAGTGGGCTGCCCCGCAGTAAAGACCAACATATTAGACATTGATATAGATTAACGATTTGTTAAGCTGCCCAACCGGGCTTTATTAATGGCTATTTTTGGCAGCGTTAATCAAAAAGAAAATGAACAACAGCGACTATACCATACTTCTAGTTGACGATGAACCCGATATTTTAGAGTTCGTTAGTTATAACCTCAAGAAGGAAGAGTTTAAAGTTTTAAAAGCCAGCAATGGTGCAGAAGGACTTAAAAAAGCCATTAAAGAAAAACCACACCTTATACTATTAGATGTTATGATGCCGGGCATGGATGGCATTGAAACTTGCGATCAAATTAGAAAAACCCCAGGCTTAGAAAACACGCTTATTGCCTTTTTAACGGCGCGTGGGGAAGACTATTCTCAAGTGGCAGGTTTTGATGCTGGCGCAGATGACTATATAACCAAGCCCATTAAGCCCAAAGTTTTAATTAGTCGTATAAAGGCACTTTTACGTCGCTACGCGCAAAGCGGAGGCAGTGAAGTTGTCACCGAGAATATTCAAGATTTTGGCATTCTCTTTATCGATTTAGATAAATACCAAGTGCGCCTAAAGAATCAAAAACTTGATTTACCTCGTAAAGAGTTTGAACTCTTAACTTTACTTACTTCTAAGCCTGGTAAAGTATTTCACCGCGATGAAATTTTAGATAAAATCTGGGGCAACGAAGTAGTAGTTGGAGGCCGAACTATAGATGTACATATTCGTAAATTGCGCGAAAAGATTGGCGAGAAGTTTATTAAAACCGTCAAAGGAGTAGGCTATAAATTTGAAAGTTAATTTTATATGCGCTTAGACAAGCCCTTAACCCTTGCTTTGATAATTGCCCTTGCTATTGGTGGGATTACATTTGGGATTACCACGCTTTTGCGTTTAATCTATACTATTCAAGGCCTACCTTATTATATAACTGGGATCTTGTCTTTTGCCATTACCCTGCTTTCTTTCTTGCTAATCCGCATGGGAGTAGAAAACTTTATCTACAGCAAGGTTAAACTTATTTATAAAAATATCCACGAACTTAAAGTGGGCTCTGACTTTGACGAACGTGAAATAATTCGTTCGACGGATTTGGATTTAGTAACACGTGAAGTGTCCGAGTGGGCTGATCAAAACCGTAATGAAATTGCTGAATTAAGAGAACGCGAAAACTTCCGCCGCGAATTCATTGGTAATATTTCGCATGAACTAAAAACCCCTATTTTCAATATTCAGGGTTATTTACTTACTCTCCTTGATGGCGCTATTGACGATGTTGAAATCAACCGTCGTTATTTAAAACGCGCCAACAAGTCGGTAGATAGGATGATCAATATTATCGACGACCTCGAAACCATCAGCGCCTTAGAATCGGATCGCGTGCAAGTTTTTGCCGAGAAATTTGACCTAGTGCTTTTGGTTAAGGACGTAATTGAACTTTTAGAATCGCCCAGCAAGAAAAAACTCATCCGCTTAAACGTGAAAAGAGAAAATGATAAGGCGGTAATGGTAATGGCCGATCGTTCTAAAATTGAGCAAGTGCTAATTAATCTTATTGGCAATGCCATAAAATATGGTAATGAAAATGGCCAAGTTGAAGTGAGCTTTTTCGATATGGATGAACATATCCTTACCGAGGTAAGCGATAATGGTAGCGGTATTCCTTCAGAAGATTTACCGCGGATTTTCGAACGATTTTACCGCGTAGATAAGAGTAGGTCGCGCGATGCTGGTGGCACAGGATTAGGTTTATCTATCGTTAAACACATTTTAGAAGCACATAAGCAAAGTATTAATGTGCGTAGCAGCGAAAACCGAGGTTCTACTTTTTCCTTTACCCTTAAAAAAGGCTAAATAGTTGATCCCAATTAGCGTGCTCTTGTTTTTGTTGAACACGACTAAATCCGAAGTAGGTACTCGCTTTGGCCAAATCTTGCGAAAGCTGTAAATCCTTTTGACTTACCGAATAAAAACGATTATGCTGCAGCAGATGCTTAGCGAGATACTCTTGTTCACCTTGACCAGGTGTAGGTATTAAAAGTGCGTTTTTATCCAGCTTGTAATAATCCATAATGGAGGAATAACCCGAACGGCTGATAATTAATTGCGCTCCCGAGATTAGGCTTTGTAAACGGTCTGTTTCCAAGCGTGGGTAAATCATAATATTATCCTGCTTACTCAATGGAATACCCGTTTCATTGCTGCCTCGTACTAATAAAAGGCGATTCATTTGTGGTTTCCATTGCTCCAATATCTTTTTTTCCAATAAGGATCTTTGTGGTTCTGGCCCACTTAAAACAGCCACAGTATAATCGCCCGAAACCACCGATTTGGAAAAACTAAAATGCGATAAAGGTCCCACATACTTATAGGGAATTTTAATATGATCGGGCACACTCAAATTACCTGCAAGAAGGTGATCTTCTGTGTCGGGAATCCAAAGTTGGTTGAAGTTATTAATAAAATGAGCATGGGCCAAACTGGCTAAGGTAGAAGCCCATCCAAAGGAAAGTTTTAACTGGTGACTGATGTAAACGCAGGGAATATCGGGATGAAAAAAACCCAAGCGATTATCGGAAATAATGCCATCAACCTGCCGATTCTTCACAATTTCTCTTAGTAAAGCCCGCTCCCTTTTAACTGCTAAATTAATTTTAGGTAATTGTGCAGCGAGTTTTAGCCATTGGCTGTTCTTACTACTGTAACGTACGTTGTATGCGGGAAAATTTACAAACTCCAATTGCGGGAACTCGTTTTGCAACCAAGCCAAACACTCCCCATCAGAAACCACCAGTACCTCATAGTCCCGCATTAAAAGCTCTTTAATAACTAGCTTAGAGCGGGTGGCGTGACCTAAGCCCCAATTTAATACCCCATAAACTATCCTTTTTGACATGGAAGCGATAAATAAAAAAGTCAATAAACTACTTTTGCCCAATGGCGCGTAAAAAATTAGAACGCTTTGCCGAAAATAAGGCAATGCATCATGTAATAGAACCGAAACGGGAAGAAGTTTTAAAAGGTTTAGACTTACAAGGCAACTGGGGAGAGAAGATCTTTGGCAACGATAAACCCATTGTGCTTGAGTTGGGATGTGGTAAAGGAGAATATACCTTGGCCATGGCGCAGCGTTTTCCCGAAAAAAACTTTATTGGCATCGATATTAAAGGTTCCCGTATTTGGTATGGAGCTACCGAAGCCAAGGAAAAAGGCCTCGATAATGTTGCTTTCCTTCGCACCCAAATTGAGCTCATTGATAATTGCTTCGATGCAGGCGAAATAGCAGAAATATGGATCACCTTTCCCGATCCGCAACTAAAGCATACCCGCATTAAGCATCGTCTTACGCATCCCAACTTTTTAATGCGCTATCAGTCAATTTTAGAAATGGGTGGTTTGATTCATCTTAAAACCGATAGCGAATTTTTACATGGTTATACGCTTGGTTTGCTGCAGCTGATGGGCTTCCCCATTCACAAAGTTATGCACGACATTGATAAGCAATTGAAGAAGGGAGAAGAATCGCTTTTACAGGAAGTAAAAACCTATTATGAGGAGAAATTCCGTAATGAAGGTAAAAAGATAACCTATATCCGCTTCAGCTTTGCCTAGCGATTTCTACCAGCGAGTATACAGCGTGGTGCGCGAAATACCTGCCGGTAGAGTTTGCTCTTATGGAGCGATTGCGAAATTTTTAGGCGCAGCCCGCAGCTCGCGTATGGTCGGCTTTGCCCTTAAGCAAAGTGGTGTATTAGATTTCTTGCCCGCCCATCGCGTTTTAAACCGCAACGGCTTTTTAAGCGGCAAACACGCTTTTAATCCGCCCGGACTTATGGCGGAATTATTAGGAGCAGAAGGCATTCTAGTAGCGGACGATCAAGTGCTTAATTTTAAAGAGCTATTTTGGGATCCCGCAGAAAACTTAAACTATAGAGAATTTTAAATGAGCGCAGGTATTTTATACATCGTTCCTACTCCTATTGGCAACTTAGAAGACATGACCTTAAGAGCGATTAGGGTTTTAAAAGAAGTAGATCTCATTTTAGCCGAAGACACGCGTACCTCAGGTAAGCTGTTAAAGCATTTTGAAATTGATAAGCCACTGCGGTCTTTTCATATGCATAACGAACACAAAGCAGTCGAATCATTAGGCGAGCAATTAGAAGCCGGTCGGCAGATTGCCTTAATTAGCGATGCGGGTACACCCGCTATTTCGGACCCTGGCTATTTAATGGTAGCCAAGGCCATTGCCTTAGATATTGAAGTAATCTGTTTACCAGGAGCTACCGCTTTTGTTCCCGCTTTGGTAAATAGTGGCTTGGCCGCGCACAGCTTTTGCTTCGAAGGTTTTTTACCCGTAAAAAAGGGCCGTCAGACTAAACTGAAAGAATTAAGTGAAGAAGCGCGCACAATAATTTTCTACGAATCTCCCCACCGAATTGCGCGTACCTGCCGCGATTTAGCCGAATACTTAGGCCCCGGTAGGGAAGCCAGCCTTAGCCGAGAGATTTCCAAGAAATTTGAGCAAACAAAAAGAGGCAAACTACTGGAGCTTGCCTCTTGGTGTGACGACCATAAGCCTAAAGGCGAAATGGTTTTATGTGTAGAAGGTTATAGTAAAAAGCTTAAACCGTCATAATTTCCTTTTCCTTAACCGCTAATACTTCTTCCACTTTAGAAGAATACTTATTGGTCAGGGATTGAACGCGTTCCTCCGCATCCTTAATTAAATCCTCGCTAACGCCATCAATTGTTTTAAGCATATCATTGGCATCTTTACGTGCTGTTCTAATACCAATTTTTGCCTCTTCCGCTTCTGCGCGCGCGCGTTTTACTAGGTCGCGACGACGTTCTTCGGTTAAAGGTGGAATATTAATCATTACCATATCCCCGTTGTTTTGCGGGTTCAAGCCAAGATTAGCATTCATAATCGCTTTTTCAATTTCGCCGATTAATCCTTTCTCCCAGGGTTGCACCGCTAGGGTACGCGCATCGGGGGTAGAAATATTAGACACCTGTGATAAAGGAGCAAGAGAACCGTAATACTCGATACGCACCCCTTCTAACATCGCAGGGTTAGCTCTACCAGCGCGAATCTTTAAAAGTTCTTTATCCAAGTGTTGAAGCGACTTTTTCATGTGTGCGCCTGTCTCCTCAAAAATTAATTCAATCTCTTCCATAATTTAAAACAATAACTAATTAGCAACTAAGGTTCCTACCTTTTTACCATCCACTAAATCTTGCAGATTTCCTGGTTTATTCATGTCGAAAACAATAATGGGTAAATCGTTTTCTTTACTTAAAGTAAAAGCCGTCATATCCATAACGTTTAAGCCCTTATCGTAAACCTCCTTGAAGGAGATAGATTCGTAACGCGTTGCGGTTGCATCTTTTTCCGGATCAGCAGTGTAAATACCATCTACGCGCGTACCTTTTAAAATAACATCGGCATCCACTTCTATTGCTCTTAGTGTAGCCGCGGTATCAGTAGTAAAGTAAGGGTTACCGGTTCCACCACCAAAAATCACTACCCTACCTTTTTCTAGGTGACGAGTCGCTCTGCGACGAATGAATGGCTCGGCCACTTGATCCATTTCAATAGCGCTCATTAACCGTGTTTTCACACCCGCCACTTCTAAGGCACTTTGCAAAGCAAGACCATTAATTACTGTGGCAAGCATACCCATATGATCTGCTTGGGTGCGATCCATACCTTCACTTGCTCCTTTTAGGCCACGGAAAATATTTCCTCCACCAATTACAACAGCCACTTCTATATTCTTAGCAACAACCTGTCTAATTTCTTCAGCGTAGTCTTTTAAACGATCGCCATTAATGCCGTACTCTTGGTCGCCCATTAAAGATTCGCCGCTTAATTTTAGAAGGATACGTTTGTATTTCATGATGGATTATGATTGGTATTTACCGCAAAGATACAAACCTGAGTCCGATCTAAAATTAGAGTAATAGATTTTCAACAAAAGAAAAACTGGTCTGCTAGATACTGCCCTAAGCACTACCGCATATCTAGCTCAGGACGCATTTTGCTTTAATAGAAAGCAATTCCCATCAATGCAGCCATTAGCAGTTTTATCTTTTGCGTCTTCACCTCATTGCTAGTAATCTTTCTATAATCCCGAGTTTGGCTTCAGTTCCACTGCATCGCCAAACGCATTGCGCTTATAGCCCTCGCAAAAAAAAGGGCCACTTTGATATAATTCAAAGTGGCCCCTTTAATAAGAATTCTAATTTAGACTTAAACGCCTAAACCTACACGTTTGTAAGCAACCGCTTTCAAATCAGCATTAACTGACTGTAAGTATTTTGCTACTGATAATTTACCATCACGGATATAATCCTGTTCTACTAAAGTGTTTTCCTTGAAGAACTTGTTTAAACGACCTTCAGCAATTTTATCAAGCATTGCCTCTGGCTTGCCTTCTTGACGAGCTAAGTCTTTACCAACTTCGATTTCGCGAGCTACTGTTTCTTCGCTAACGCCAGCACGATCTAAAGAAATAGGATTCATAGCTGCCGCTTGCATCGCTACGTTTTTACCAGCGTCTTCAGCTTCTAGGCTTAGACCTACTAGAGTAGCTAATTTATTTCCAGCGTGAATATAAGTTGCTACGTAAGGAGCTTCGATTATTTCGTATGATCCGATTTCCAATTTCTCACCGATAACACCAGTTTGCTCAACTAATTTTTCAGCTACAGTCATGCCGTTAAAAGCAAGAGCTAAAAGTGCGTCTTTGTTGGCTGCTTTATGTTCGATAGCCAAATTTAACAAGCTAGTAGTTAAATCTATGAAGCTGTCGTTTTTAGCTACGAAATCTGTTTCGCAGTTAAGGCTTAGAACCGCACCAAAAGCGTTATCGCTGGAGGCACCTGAAAGCACACAGCCTTCGGTAGCTTCTCGATCAGCGCGATTAGCAGCAATTTTTTGTCCTTTTTTACGTAGAATATCTACTGCTACTTGAAAATCACCTTCGGCCTCAACCAAAGCCTTTTTACAATCCATCATACCGGCTCCGGTCTGTTTTCTGAGCTTGTTTACGTCTGCTGCAGTTATATTAGCCATTTGTATTTGTATTTAATGTTGATTTCTAAAAATTAAAAGAAGGGACAAAATTTAATTTATCCCTTCTAAATATTACATACTCTAAGTTAAGAATAGATTAATCTTCTGCTGCCTCGTCGGCCTCTACATCAGAATCGCCAACTTTGGCTGCTACTTTCTTAATCTTAGCGTCTTTTGCTTTGTTTTTGTCAGAGTTACGCTCTTCTAAACCGTTGCGAATTGCGTCGGTTACTTTGCTCACTAAAATATTAATCGATTTAGTAGCATCGTCATTACCTGGAATCGCGTAATCTACTTGATTAGGATCTGAGTTTGTATCCACGATTGCGAAAGTTGGAATACCCAATTTACGAGCTTCTTTTACCGCAATGTGTTCTTTATTGATATCTATGATAAATAGAGCTCCTGGTAAGCGAGTCATATCAGCAATTGATCCAAGCTGTCTGTCTAACTTGTCACGCTGACGATCTACTTGTAGGCGCTCTCTTTTACTAAGGGTTAAATAGCTACCATCTTCCTTCATACGATCGATGTTTTGCATCTTTTTGATCGCCTTACGAATGGTAATGAAGTTGGTTAACATACCTCCTGGCCAACGCTCAGTAATATAAGGCATATTAACACCACCAGCCTGAACCTCAAGGATTTCTTTCGCTTGCTTTTTGGTTGCTACATACATGATCTTACGACCACTAGCGGCAATTTTTTGTAAAGCTTCTGCGGCTTGGTTTAATTTTGCTTGTGTTTTATACAAGTCGATAATGTGAATACCATTACGCTCCATAAAAATATAGGGAGCCATGTTCGGATTCCATTTGCGCGTTAAGTGACCAAAGTGCACTCCTGCGTCTAACATTTCTTTTACAAACTGATCTGCCATGAGATGTTTAATTGTTTACATTCACTAATTACAACCCCAGGGTGGTAGAATACTAACCCCTCGGATTTGGATACTAAACCCAAATAGATAATTCTTAACGTTTTGAGAATTGGAATTTCTTTCTCGCTTTTTTCTGACCGAATTTCTTACGTTCCACCATACGTGGATCACGCGTAAGAACACCTTCTGGTTTTAGTGCGATGCGATGATCTGGATTGATTACGCATAAACCGCGACTAATTCCTAAGCGAATAGCTTCGGCTTGACCAGTGATACCACCGCCGTCAACGTTTACCATAACGTCGTACTGACCAGTAGTTTCGGTGATTAAAAACGCTTGCTCCACTTTGTAGTGTAAGGCAGCGGTGTCGAAGTAGTCTTTATAATCTTTCTTGTTGATTGAGATTACGCCAGAGCCTTCTTTTAAGAAAACTCGAGCCACAGACTTCTTTCTTCTTCCAATAGTGTGAGTTACAGACATACTCTCCTTATTATTTAACTGTGTTAATGTCAACTAGTTCTGGCTTCTGAGCTTCGTGAGGATGCTCAGTACCAACAAAGGCGTGTAAATTGCGAAACAACTCACTACCTAAGCGATTTTTAGGAAGCATACCTTTTACAGCATTTTCCAAAACCTTCGTAGGTTTCTTCATCATTAACTGTGCTGGGGTAGTGAAACGCTGACCACCAGGATACTCAGTATGACGAACATATTCTTTCTCAGTAGCTTTCTGTCCAGTAAGAACAACTTTATCGGCATTCAGCACGATAACATTGTCTCCACAATCAACATGTGGGGTGAAATTCACCTTATGCTTTCCGCGTAATAAAAACGCGATTCCAGATGCAAGGCGACCTAGGGTTTGACCCTCAGCGTCGACTACTAACCATTTCTTATCAACAGTTTGGCTGTTCGCCGACACTGTTTTGTAACTCATTGTATTCACAACTACTTAATATTTAAAACGTTACCTTGAGTAAAGCTACTCCCCCGAAAAGGGGCTGCGAATTTACAACAATAATTTTCACTTTACCAAACCTTATTAACCATAAATCGTTGAAAATTAAAAGCCTTATACACAGGTAACTTTCAACTGTCAACACAAAGCTTATATTTGCCGCCTTATTTTCCTAATATTCTCTCCCATATGAACAAGTTTTTTTCCTTATTAACAGTATTAGTAACTCTATGTTTTACTAGTGCCGCCCAACAAATAAATCCTGAAAAATGTGCTTTTGATTATCACTATCAAGAGCAAATGAATGACCCTACTCAAAAGGAAGCTTTAATCGCCACGGAAAAATTAATTCAGAGCAAAATTGCGGAAATGAAAATGCAGGATAACAAAACTGCTGCTGCCGTTGTCACTATTCCGGTAGTATTCCACATTATATATGCTAGTTCTCAGGATAATATTTCTATTGCACAAATTGAAGACGGACTGCGAATCTTAAACGAGGATTACCGTCGCCAAAATGCCGACACCTCTCAAACGCGTGCAATTTTTAAACCCGTAGCAGCAGATTTCGAAATACAATTCGCTCTCGCTAAAAAAGACCCCCAAGGAAACTGCACCGACGGTATTACCCGCACTCAAAGTATTGAGTCACTATCGGGCGATGAAGGCTCGAAAATAATAAAGTGGAACCGCAATAATTACCTTAATATTTGGGTAACTCGCAATGTATCTAACACTTTACCTAGCAACCCTAATGGTTATACATTAGGATATTCCTTCTTCCCAAGGAATAATTCTTTAGTTTCTGGTGATGGGGTTATTTTACGTCACGACCAATTAGGCACTATCGGCACTGCCACAGGAAACCCTGGCCGCACCCTTACCCACGAAGTGGGACACTACCTTGCCTTACATCACCCTTTTGCTGGAGGCTGTAATGGCAATGGCGGATCAAACCCCGTAGGAAACGTAGGCGGATCAACTAGTGGCGATTATTGTGCAGACACCCCTCCTGTATTTGAAGCAAATAATGGCTGCTCGCCGATCAACACCTGTAGTAATGATAGCCCCAACCTAACGGATCAGATCGAAAACTACATGGACTACACCGATTGCCAAAACATGTTTACCGAAGATCAAAAAGCTCGTGCTCGCGCGGTTATTAATAGCTCTGCCCTAAGAGCAAACCTTGTTTCTCAGTCTAACCTAATTGCAACGGGGGTGGTAAACCCACCGGCTTGTACTCCAACCGCTATGTTAGAAAGCCCTAAAAATGTGGTCTGCGTAAATGAAGTGGTTCAGTTCAACGACATTTCTGAGGATGGCACCCCCAGCACTTGGAATTGGACTTTCCCCGGTGGAACACCTAGCTCTTCTACCGCCGAGAACCCTACCGTTACTTATGCTAATCCAGGCAAATACGATGTAAGCCTAAGCGTGAGTAACAGCGCCGGAACTAACAGCACTACGCTTACCAACTACCTAAACGTTAAAAGCTCTATTAACCCTTTCTTTAATCTTACTTGGGTAGAAAGCTTTGAATTAGGCAGCATTCCAGCAACGGTTTCCATTATTGATAAGGACCAAAATCCCTTTAAACCATTTAGTGGAGCGGGCTCTCATCTTAGTAATAGCCTAATTTTAGAGAAGGTAAATAATGTTTCTGCTGGTGATGTCGATGAGATTATCACGCCTGCAATTGCTACGGCTGGTGGTTCTAACCTTAATTTATATTTCGATTATGCTTTTGCTGCTCAATCCAATGACAATAACGATGAATTAGAAGTTTACGTTTCTCGCGACTGCGGTGCGACCTGGATAAGACGACGTTTCTACAACAGTGGCCGCTTACGCACTGCCCCCAATACCACGGGTAACTTTGTACCTAACGGCCCCAGCCAGTGGACTACCGAAACCCTGAACTTCGACGCTTATATTCAAAACGATCCCATCTTAATCAAATTTGTATTTAATAATGGTGGTGGCAATAATTTTTATATCGATAATATTCGTTTCGGACAAGGAACCGATGTAAGTATTAATGAGTTTGGCGCTGCTGATCTTAAGCTTTATCCCAACCCCAGCAATGGCCAACTTACTATTAAGATGAGCGACTTGTTGGACAATCAACTTAATTTAGAAATTGTTGACCTTGGCGGCAGATCGGTTTATAGCCAAAGCCTACAAACTAAAAACTCAAGCTTTGAAACTCAGTTAGACCTCGGACTAAGCACTGGTGTTTACCTTCTTAATATTAAAGGTGATCATACCAATTTTAGCCAAAAGCTGATTATCGAGTAGATTATTCGATACGATAAAAAAAGCCCCCTTTACTTTGTTTAGTAGAGGGGGCTTTTTTGCATCTGTTTGTAAAGGTGATACTCAAAAAAATTGTTAGAAGCGATAAATGGCGTCTCTGTGAAATAACAAATTAAAATGAATTTTCCCTACGGAGGCAAAATCACCCAGCAATTCTCCCAGTCCATCTCACTACTCAAATCTCACAGCGTAGCGATCTTAATACTATCAGGCGCTAAACCGCCTCACTACAAAATGCCGAATTAAAAATAAATTTCACTTTCCGCCAACTCACGCGATAAATCGCATGGCTAGGGAACCATCGAATTTCAACTGAACTACCATTGAATCTCGTTTCAGAGGCAGAATCATTAATCAATCTTCCAATCCAATCTCACTACTCAAACCTAATAGCGCAGCGTACTAAGTACTAAACATCAATGCGCCTCCAACCAATTTGCACCATAACCACTCTCTACCAATAAAGGCACTTCGGTTTTTACGGCTGTTTGCATTTTATCAACAATCAATGCGGTCACTTCCTCCAATTCTTCTTTGGGGGCGTCGAAAACCAATTCATCGTGCACCTGTAAAAGCATTTTGGTTTTAAAGGGAGCCAAGGCTTGATCGATATTGATCATAGCAATTTTAATGATATCGGCCGCCGAGCCTTGAATAGGAGCATTAACGGCATTGCGCTCGGCATGTCCGCGTACCACGGCATTTCTACTGTTAATGTCTTTTAAATAGCGACGTCTGCCTAACATGGTTTCCACAAAGCCTTGCTCGCGAGCCAGTTCTTTCTGCGCTTCAATATAATCTCGGATACCGGGGTAGGTTTTAAAATAGCTCTTGATGATATCACTAGCTTCGCCGCGACTTAAACTGGTTTGCTGGCTTAGTCCATAAGCACTTACGCCGTAAATAATACCAAAGTTCACGGTCTTCGCATTGCTACGCATCTCTCTACTTACCTCATCTAGGGGCAGCCCAAAAACTTTAGCCGCAGTGGCTGCATGAATATCTTCGCCATTAATAAAGGCTTCCATCATAGTTTTTTCCTGACTAAGCTGGGCAATTAAGCGCAATTCAATCTGACTGTAATCTGCCGCTAAAATTACGTGCTTTGCATCGCGGGGAATAAAGGCTTTACGCACTTCTTGTCCGCGCTTGGTGCGGATGGGTATATTTTGAAGATTAGGATTATTGCTACTCAATCGACCGGTGGCGGCTACTGCCTGATTAAAGCTACTGTGAATTCTGCCAGTTACATCGCTTACCATATCCGGTAGCGCATCTACGTAAGTACTTTTAAGCTTAACCATTTGACGATAGTCCAAAATCTTTTGGATAATCTCATGATCCTTCGCTAAATCCTGCAACACATCCTCACCGGTGGCGTACTGTCCGCTTTTGGTTTTCTTCGGCTTTGCAATCAACTCCATTTCACCAAAAAGCACTTCACCCAATTGTCGCGGAGAAGCAATATTAAAATCGGGATTGCCTGATAGCTCGTGAATCTCACGATCAAGATTAGCAATGTCTTCCGCTAATTCTGCAGATAGTCGCGATAAAGCTCCCCGATCGAGGTTAATGCCTTCCATCTCCATTTTCGCCAATACTTTTACCAAAGGCGTTTCAATTTCGGCCAAGACTTTAGCGGCGCTACTATCGGCTAATTTCTCTTTAAAAACCTGGGCTAAACGAAGGGTAATATCCGCATCCTCTCCCGCATATTCAGCCGCTAAGGTAGGATCAACCTCACGCATGGTTTTTTGGTTTTTCCCCTTCTTACCAATCAACTCTTCGATAGATTGTGGCTGATAATTTAGATACGTTTCCGCCATGATATCCATATTATGGCGCATGTCGGGATTAATTAAATAATGCGCCAACATAGTATCGAAAAGTGGTCCATTAACCGGCATTTCGTATTGATGCAAAACGCTTAGGTCGTACTTTAAATTCTGACCAATTTTCTCAATTTCAGGATGCTCAAAGAAGGGTCTAAACTCTTCTAAAATTGTTTTTTCTTCCCCTTGCGGTAGATGCACATAATAGGCTATTCCTGGCTTATACGAGAAAGCAAGTCCTACCAATTCTGCTTTTTGTACATCCAAACTAGTGGTTTCAGTATCGAAACAAACCGACCTTTGCTTTAACAAGTTTTCCAGTAAAAGCTGACGTTCTTTCGGGTGCTGCACCAATTGGTAAAGGTGCTCGCTATTCGCTAAATTTTGATAGCTGCTGCTACTCGTTTGCTCCTCGCCTTCCACACTCGGGGCCGCGAACATATCCATTTGCCCGCCGGTATCTTTGGCTTTAATCTTCACATCACCTTGGGGCGCATCTGCCGTAGCGTCTGTACCTAAAACCCTGCGCGACAAGGCTCTAAATTCCAACTCTTTAAAAAGCTCTTGAATCTTTTCCACATCCGCTGGATCCTTTTTAAAACTCGACTCTTCAAATTGTATGGGTACATCGATAATAATGCGCGCCAACTTTTTAGAAAGCAAGGCTTGCTCTTTATTATCGCGAATTTTCTCACCTAATTTTCCCTTAATCTCTTCGGCCTTCTCGTACATGGCTTCCATGGAACCAAATTGCTTTAAAAGCTTCGAGGCAGTTTTCGCTCCTACACCAGGAATCCCCGGAATATTATCCACCGCATCACCCATCATGCCCAAATAGTCTACTACTTGGTCTACATTATCAATATCAAATTTGGCCTTAATCTCTTCAATACCCCAAACTTCGGCGGGATTGCCGCTGCGGCCAGGACGATACATGAAAATATTTTCGCTTACCAATTGACCAAAATCCTTATCGGGCGTCATCATAAACACCTCGTAACCCTCTTTCTCCGCTTGCTTGGCAAGGGTGCCAATTACATCGTCGGCTTCATAGCCATCTACCCCTAAAAAAGGAATATTAAAGGCTTCCGCCATTTTGCGTATATACGGAAAAGCCACCTTTATTCCCTCGGGAGTTTCCTCGCGCTGGGCCTTGTACAAATCGTACTCTATATGACGCACTGTGGGCGCACTGGTATCGTAAACGATCGCAATATGCGAGGGGTTTTTCTTTTCTAAAATCTCCAGCAAAGTGGTTGTAAAACCAAAAATGGCCGAAGTATCTAATCCGTTCGAGTTAATCCGCGGATTATTAATAAAGGCGAAATACGAGCGATAGATAAGGGCAAAGGCATCGAGTAAATATAATGTGGGCTTAGACATAGACTTTTTTATGAAGCACGAAAATAAGACTAATAAGCCATCAAGAAAGGGATGAATAGGTTAAATAGTACTTAGACCACTAAGGCTAGTAAATATTCTGCTGGTCCGCGAATGAAAACGGATTAGCTTGATTTAAAATCTGCCATTTCAAAAACCATCTACCCCAGTGTAAAAGCTATCTGCCCTAAAACCCACCTTTTACAAAAGGTCTGAGGCCTAATTTTACGTCGAACTAAGGTTTAAAGATTAATACTTTAATTTCGCCGCCGTGCACAATTTCCGCAATAAGCGGCTTATCCCTAAACATCAACACGTGTTATTCAGAATATTATTACCCCTCTTTTTACTCAGCTTGGTAGATATTTACGCCTATCAAGCCTTTAAAACCCTCTCACGCGACCAGTTCTGGATTCGTTACGGTTACTGGATTGTTTCGGTACTTTTTCTAATTTTAGTCCTATATACTATCTTGAATTTCGATCGTAGTTCTGGTCCGCAAAATCCCGTTTTCAAAGTGGTAATGGCCAGCTTCGTGCTCTTATTTGTTCCCAAATTAATTATCAGTCTTTTCCTCCTTACGGAAGATGTGACCCGCATGTTAGTAGGTGTTGCAGGACAGTTTTCGGGCTCCGATTCTGAAACTTTTCTTCCCTCACGCCGGAAGTTTGTCAGTCAGATTGCTCTCGGAATAGCGGTAATTCCCTTTGCCGGAATTTTATACGGCGTTATTAAGGGCAAGTACAACTATAAGGTCCTAAAGAAAACCCTTTACTTCCCGGATTTACCTGCGGCCTTCGAAGGTTTTACCCTTACGCAAATTTCGGATGTGCATAGCGGCAGCTTCGATAATGCCGAGAAAATCGCCTATGGCATTGGCCTAATTAACGAGCAGGAAAGTGACATGATTGTTTTCACAGGCGACTTAGTAAACAATAGCGCCGATGAAATGGAACCATGGAAGGAAGTCTTTTCTAAGTTAAAAGCACCAATGGGTAAGTATTCCATCTTGGGCAACCACGATTACGGCGATTATATTACTTGGCCATCTGCGGCAGCGAAAGAAGCCAATATGCAGAAGCTTTACCAAACGCATAAAGATATTGGCTTTGACCTTTTGCGCAATGAAAATCGTCGGATTGAAAAAGACGGCGAAAGCTTCCGTTTAGTGGGTGTTGAAAATTGGGGAACCGGTGGTTTTGTGCAACACGGCGATTTAGATAAAGCGACGGCTGATACTAATGCAAATGACTTTCATGTGTTGCTTTCGCATGACCCTTCGCATTTCGACCAAATTGTAAAAACCTATCCTAAAAAAATGTCGCTTACCTTAAGTGGGCATACTCATGGAATGCAATTTGGCATTGAAATTCCAGGCTGGATAAAATGGAGTCCCGTAAAATATCGCTACCCCAAATGGGCAGGTTTGTACGAAGAAATGGGCAAATACCTTTATGTAAATCGCGGCTTTGGCTTTTTAGCTTTCCCAGGAAGGGTAGGCATTTGGCCTGAAATTACCGTTTTGGAGTTTAAAAAAGGGGAAACAATCGTCTGATTAAGTATCTTGGCGGCCCAAAATATTGTTATGAAGACCATTATCCGTTTAGGCCTACTTATTTTATCGATTAGCTTATTCTCATCTTGTGAAAAAGATGAAGAAAACGCCACTGGCGAACCAACTTTATCTACCGTTCTCAAAGGCAATTTCAATATTACACGCGCAGATTACAGTGGCAGTCTAGGTACCATCTTGGGTAGCGTTCCTGTTTCGGGCACTGGCACCAACACCGATGGTAATTTCCTTTTTGAATCCTTCACCAAAACCACTACCTACTTATTAAACACGAATATGGAAGTGTCGTCCACTAGTTACCCTCTCTACCTTGCAGGGGCAGGAACTTTTCAAATTCTTAGTGATAACAGCTTTAGTATTAATGACCCAATAACTGGCTCAACCACCTATGAGGTAAGTGCGATGACCGCTAATAGTCTAGTATTAAGTAGGAGTTACCAGCGCGACACTTTAGGGGGTAGCGCAAGTTTGGTCTTAAACTTATATCTATCGAAGGACTAGCCCCGAAAGGCTTTTTCAGGAAATTATTTTAGGAAGAGAGATTGTCAAAATAAGGCCACTCTGTTGCGTTTTATTTCACCCTTTATCTCTGTTTACTAGTCCATTAGAGGTATTTTTTACGATCCTGCTAAGGTTCCAATAATGGTCATATCCCTTTAGTAATTGCACGCGGATCTGTGTTTAATTAGATAATGTTGTTTTAGCATTTGAGCAAGGTGAATCAAGCTTCTGATTTACTACATTCGTAATCTAATTTCACAACATGAAAACAGTTTTCAAACTAAGCCTTTTAATACTTGCCATTAGCCTAACGTCCTGTAGTAAAGATCGCGATAATGATACTTCAGGCAGTCAAAATTTAACTGGTTTAGCGGCCTTTTTAAATGGCGAATTCAACGTCACTCGAACCGATTACAACGGCAGTCTAACTACTGTTATCGCTACTATTCCCTTAAATGGAACAGGAACGGGAACACAAGGTTTCTATAATTTTAACGCCAATGCTAAAACCGTTTCTTATTCTGTACAAACTACCATGCAAGCTTCGGTTTTAGGGCAAAATATTGACTTCCCTGTTAACGTAGGAGGCAACGGAACCATACAATATGTTAGCGATACACGTTTCACTATTAGCGACCCAAATAACGGCACAACCACTTACGATGTAAGTAATCAAAGCAGCACAGGCTTACGCGCTACTACTCGCTTTGAAACCGATACTTTGGGCGGTACGGTAGATTTATTACTAGATGTATACTTGGAGAAGAAGTAGTTAATAGCTACTAATTACTGCGGATAATTTAAACTTCTCTATAGTAGTAAATTTGACCTCATACCGCTTATACTTATTGTTCTTAAAGCCGCATATCCTGCTAATTAGATAATCATCTACAAAACGAAATAAATTTGTGGATGATTATCTAATAGGGTAATTCCCTCCGCTAAGAATCAAGCGGACGCCAATCAATTTATTTATAAGTCTACGGGCAATACCTGAATATGGTATTAGCTCAAATTTTTCAACATATCTTTTACCATCGCCTCAAGGCTAAATTCGGGCTGCCAATTCCAATGTTCGCGCGCTACCGAATCGTCGATGCTGGAAGGCCAACCTTTAGCGATTTCATTGCGAGAGTCGATATTATAGTCCATCTTAAAATTGGGCTTTTCCTTGCGAATAGCGGCCGCCAATTCTTCAGGATTAAAACTAAAAGCGCCTACATTATAAGAGGTTCTAATTTTAACCTGCTCGGCGGGTGCTTCCATAATGCCAATGGTTGCCTTAATAGCATCGGGCATATACATCATTGGCAGACTGGAGTCGGCCCCCAAATAACAGGTGTAATCCTGGTCTTTCGCTGCCTTGTGGAAAATATCCACCGCATAATCAGTGGTACCGCCACCGGGCTCGGTTTTATAGGAGATTAGTCCAGGGTAGCGCAAGCCTCGCGTATCTACTCCATATTTCTTAAAATAATATTCACACCAAAGTTCGCCCGCTAATTTGCTGATGCCATAAACCGTACCCGGATCCATTACCGTTAACTGCGGGGTATTATCACGTGGCGTATTCGGGCCAAAAGCAGCGATAGAACTGGGCCAGTACATTTTTTTAAAATGCTTTTCGCGCGCCATTTCCAAGAAATTGAAAAGGCTTTGCATATTAAGATCCCAACCTTTCAAGGGCATTTTTTCGGCGGTGGCCGAAAGCATGGCTACTAAATGATAAACTTGGGTAACATTGTGCTTCTTAATAATGTCGAAAGCGGCCTTTGCATCAAGGGCGTTGAGAGTTTCAAAGGGGCCTTGGGCAAGGCGCTCGGCTGAGGGCTGACGCAGATCGGAGGCGATTACATTATCCGCTCCGTAATTGTTACGCAGGGTTTCTACTAAGTCGGTACCAATCTGGCCGGATGAGCCGAGAACTAATATTTTTTCAGACATCTTGCATTTTTTGAGAGAGGGCAAATATATTCACTTATTTGGTCCCTTATAAGCTTAGCTCGGCCTAAAATTATAGCCTCAGATTTTCAATAAAAAGAAAAGACAAATCTGGATCAAACAGCTGCAGCTGCTATAGCAAATGAGCAAGATGCAGGATTTTTGGTTTTATTGAAAAAACGCTACTAAACCACTTCTAAAAAGCGTTTTTCTTCGCCTTAACCCTTCGCAATAGCCCACTATTAATAAGAGTTCTGCGGCCTAATTTTATATCGAACTCAAGTTTATATTTACGGTCTCGCTAATTTACACGATGAACAAATTCTTAAAGTCACTTGGTCCGGGAATCCTTTTTGCTAGCACTGCCATTGGGGTAAGCCACTTGGTGCAAAGCACCCGTGCGGGAGCCGATTATGGCTTCGGGCTTTTGTGGGCGGTAATTTTAGCCAATGTTTTAAAGTATCCCTTCTTCGAATACGGGGCACGCTATGCGAGCGCCACAGGAGAATCGCTAATTGATGGCTATAAGCGTAAAGGTCTCTGGATGCTTTGGCTATATGTTGGAATTACCCTGGCCTCGATGTTTTTCGTTAGTGCGGCCGTGGGAGCGGTAACCGCGGGCTTTATGCATCAACTTTTCGGGCTAGAAAAACTCTTTAGCATTAAAATCACCACCGCTTTAGTCTTTATTCTGTGCATCGCAATCTTATTGATCGGTCGTTATAAAATCCTTGATCGTCTAATAAAAGTTATTGGCTCGGTACTTTTAATCTCTACCCTCAGTGCCTTTTTTATAAGCATCTGGCAAGGGCCGAAAAGTCACGACTTTAGCTTCTTTAGCGCCGAAGTACTCGACCCTACCGGCCCAGGCTTTTTGTTTTTAATCGCTTTAATGGGCTGGATGCCCACTGCGGTAGATTTGTCGGCTTGGTCGAGTTTATGGACCATTGCCCGTGCTAAAGAAAGTGGCTACCGTCCTAGTTTGAAAGAAACCCTAAACGAATTTCGATTTGGCTATTGGCTAAGTGCTTTTTTAGCCCCTTGCTTTTTAGTTTTGGGCGCCTTTTTAGTATACGGAACCGGACAAAGTCTCAATGCTAGCTCGGCGGGTTTTGCCAATGATATCATTTCCTTATACACCGAAAACATTGGCGATTGGAGTGAGCTTCTTATTGCCGCATCTGCTTTTAGCATAATGTTCGGAACTTGCATCGCAGTATTTGACGGATACGCCCGCGCAGGAAGACGTGTAATTGTACTCCTACAAAATAAGGAAGACCTTCATCAGGCTAATTCTAGGCTATATTCTTTGCTATTATTGGTGATTGGCGGTGGTGCTTTGGCGATTTACTATTTCTTTGGATCCTCGCTTAAATCGCTAGTAGATATTGCCACCAGCATCAGCTTTGTGATTGCACCCATCATTGCCATCGTAAATTTCCAATTGGTAAGCCATCTGCCCGAAGAGGCGGCTCGACCTAAATTGGTGATGCGAATTTTAAGCTATGTAGGCATTATATTTCTCAGTGCCTTTAGTTTAATCTATTTGTTTTTTGGAATTTTCTAAGCCTGATAAGTTACCTTCCACACTCTGCCTTCGCGCGAATCGAGAATATAGAGCGCTCCCGCTTGATCTACCGCTAAACCGCAGGGTCTATATTTCGCATCTGCCGGCGAACTAGGATCGTCGCTTGCACCCGCAAAACCCGCAGCAAAACTGGTATAGCCACTTATTGGATCATTACCCGAGAAAGGCACAAATACCACACGGTAGCCTTGTTGGGGAAAAGGCGCTCTATTCCAGCTGCCGTGAAAAGCGATAAAAGCACCACCTTTATAACTTACAGGAAATTGATTGCCTTGGTAAAATTCGAGCGCATTGGGAGCCCAGTGACCTGGGAAACCCATTAAAGGATAATCTGCATTTACACAGCGACCAATGCTGTCGCTATTACCACCGTATTCGGGATTGAGAAATTTAGTACGTTTCTTCCAATCGAAATAGCAATAAGGCCAGCCGAAATCAGAATCGGGCTCAATTCTTAAAAACTCTTCCGCGGGTTGCTCCGAGCTTTCCTTTTCACTGTAAATGTCTGGCCAAAATTCATGTAATTGATCGCGCCCATGCTGCATGGCGTAAAGCTTTTGGTCTTTGGTATTGTAGGTAATACCCACCGCATGCCTGATGCCCGTAGCGTAGCGCTTTCCATCAGCGAAAGTTTGATTTAATTTACTGGCACTAAATTTCCAAATCCCACCCGACGTTTCTAAAAGTGGACAAGGATCTTGCCCTACCACGCCTGGCTGACGATCGGGATCTTGACAAGCATTAGAGGGTGCGCCAATGGTTACATACATGCTGTCTTGTACATCAAAAGCCAAAGGCTTGGCCGCATGCTGATTTTGACTCGGTAGGGTTAAAACCAATTCACGTTCGCCAGTAGGAACCAATTCGTTACCCTTAAAAGCGCGACGAAAAACCTGTTCATTCGTACTAAAATACAAGTAGTTATTATGCACCTTTATGCCTGTTCCTCCGGCAAGTTCTTCAAAATACTCGGTAATATCCACCTTTCCATCGGCATTGGTATCGCGCATGGCTACAATGGATTTCCCCTCTTCGCCTACTGCCAAACGAGCATAAATATCACCCGCTTTCCCAATGGCTAAATGTCTTCCAGCGCCTAAGTTATCGGCATAAATTTCCGCCTTAAAACCTTCAGGAACAGTTATACCCGCAGAATTTTCCTGGGTGGATATCTGTGTATCCGTGGCTGGCGCATCATTTTTACAAGCTATTGTCGCTAAGGAAAAAAGGAAAAAGGCTAGTTTACGCATGCTGGTATTTTTTACAAACTTAGCATCTTTAAGCACAAAGCAGAGTTCAATTATATACTTCTACTAAAGCGTTTTAAAATAAGCTCTAAATCCTTAGGCTTAAAAGGCTTCATAATAAAATCATATTCACCACATTAAGAAGATAATTAGAAGAGTGCTCACTAATTTCCACTAAATCAAGCTGCTCTTTGCTCAATTCCGTATTGCGCATCAAATGCAAGGTGCCATTAATTCCGTTTAATGGAGTTCTAATTTCATGACTCATATTGGCCAAAAACGGCGCTTTTCCTGGTGCTTATTTTTGAGGCCTTATCTCGTTCTGAAAGCAAATTTTCCTGCGAACGCATCTGCCGACGAGCGAAATTATTCCAGTTAGAAACTAAATTAGAGAGGGGCCAAGCACTGCTATAAATTGGCCTTATGGGCTCGCTGAAATTCTTTTCCAGCATAGCTAAAACCTGCCAACTGAGCCACAGTAAAAGCAACAATTGCAAGGAAAGGAAGAGAGTAACAAACTCTAAATTAACATTTTGCGAAAGCCATTTTACTTGAACAGTAACTAATGCCAGCATTAGCACCCACAATAAGCCCCAAATCTTTGCCCCTTCTTCTTTAGCAGATACATTTGGTTTGTTCTATCTATGCTCAAAACTTTAAAGTAGATTTGCCCAAGGCTAAAAACCTGCGTTGAACGTAATTCATGTCACTTCCCACTATTTTCAATCCCAACATCTTTGCGGTCTAGAAAAACAAATGATTAAGTCCTTCATTACAAGCAACAAATTCGCCTTTATTGGAACCGCAGTAGGTTTATTGGTAGGCTATATTTACTACCAGCAAATTGGCTGTGTAGATGGCTGCACCATTACCGGAGACCCTCTAAACTCTAGCCTTTACGGCGCCTTAATGGGCGGCATTGCTTTAAGTATGTTGGATGCTAAAAAGAAAGAAAAATGAATATTCAAGATCTAATTAATGCCGGAAAAGGCACAGTGGTAGATGTACGCTCACGCGGCGAGTTTATGGGTGGTAATGTAGCCGAGTCGGTTAATATCCCCCTCGATGAAATTACCCATCGCATCGATGATGTTAAAGCTCTGGAAATGCCCCTAATTCTAGTTTGCGCCAGTGGTGGTCGCAGCGGAATGGCCGAGCAATTTTTAAGCGCCCAAGGCCTAGAATGCTATAATGCCGGCTCTTGGTTGAACGTAAATTATATGCAAGCGCAAAAAGTTTAAATTCGTGGCGCCCCCTTTTGGCGCCCCTATTTTTTATGAATTATAAAGAACAAGTATTAAGCACTGTTTTCCGCACTTCCTGGAGTTTCAGTCGTTGGTTAAGACTGGGAATTGGACTGGCCATTGCCTACAGCGCCTACCGCGACGAAAACGGATTGGTGGCCGGTTTTGCCTTCTTTCTAATTCTCCAAGCCCTAAGTAACACCGGTTGCGCGGGCGGCCAATGCGCCATACCCAGCAGCTACGAAGCGGAAAACACCAAAGAACTAAAGGCCGACAAACCCAATTAAGTCCTTATCTTTTTCATACTAATCCCTCCTTTGCGAGGGATTTTTTTTAGGGTACCGGCCGGGCTATTCGTTCCAAGTCCTCACCTACTCGCCGCTTCTTTAAGCCCTGCGGTGGCTTCCGCCTCCTCGTGGCAAAAAAAGCAGGCTCCTAGGCTGCGGGCTTTCCACTGCTATCCCTGGTACGGGGCCGCGATCTAAACTTCAAAACCGTTCCGCCAAGCAAAATCTCTTTAAAAATGACAAGCAATTGAGTAAACGTCAAAATGCTCCATACCTCATAAGTCTTAGGAAGGGGCAAAACCAAAGCACCCCATATTTACCATAAATAACCGTAACCAATATTAAAGATACTGTGGCTACCGTTTTACTGGAAACCGGCACCGGTATAGACCGTGAGGATGAGTACATCACCCTTGAAAAAGAAAAGGGTAAATAGAAAGTGAAAAAAGTGTTTTACCGAGCTAAACAACAAATCCTTCTTAATCTCTTAAAGAAAGGCTGTCTGCCAAAAGGGTCTTTTCTTGGTTGAGTACTTATCTTTTTCTTCCTTCCATTTTTAAATATAAACGCTCAACCTTTTCTCTCGCCCAAGGGGTTCTTCTTAAAAACTTAAGGCTCGATTTTATAGAAGGATTACTCTTAAAACAATTTATATTAATTCGCATAGAAAGATCCTCCCAGCCTAAGCTTTCCACCAAACTTTCTAAGATATCCGCTAGTTTAACTCCGTGTAAAGGATTGTTGATTTGCTCATTTTTAGCTTGGTCGTCTTTTTCCATACAAGCGAGATTACAAAAATTATGTGGTCTTAATAATCCGAGCAATTGAATACTCGTGAAAAGCAAAGATTGGAAGCTGTAAAAGTAAAGATGTTTATCCTATCAAACTATAAACTCTTTCGGAGTCACCACATTCACGTTAATAGATAGAGACTCCCGAGCTTAGTTGAACTCACGTCTTAACCTTTAGAGTCCACCATTCACCGACTCGTCCCTACCAATTAAAAGGCTTTAAGCTTTCTTTAACAGCTCTTTACCAATGCCTTACCTAGTTTAGCCAAACGAAAACAAACATAAAAACATCATGAAAAAGTTATCATTTTTAGCCCTAGCGGCCGGCCTAAGTATTAGCAGCAGCGTTTTTGCAAACCACCCTGGCAACGAAGAAATTCAACTTCCCATTTACATTATCTCGGCTGCGGAAGATGGTGAACCAGGTACCACTTTAGAAAATACGGTGCGAACCTATATCGAGAACTACCACGAAGGTGACTACCAAGAAATGATGAGCGTTTTGCACAAAGACTTTACCAATCAGGGTTTAAACCACGACGGAAAATTAAGTGAACGTCAAAATGCTCAAGACTTAAAACGTCTAATGCAGGGTCAAAACCAAACCGCCCCCGAACTACAAGAAAACATAATTACCGTAACTGGTATTGAAGATAATGTAGCTACCGTTTTACTGGAAACTGGCACCGATGTAGCCCGTTGGAATGAGTACATTACCCTAGAAAAAGAAAACGGTATATGGAAAGTGAAAAAAGTGTTTTGGAGTTTTAAATAAAAGCTTCCCTGCTTATTCCCCAGCAAGGTCATCTGAAAAGATGGCCTTTTTTTGTGGGGTTTTTCTAAAGCTATTTGAAGTGCTGGTCTTCATGCCATTCTTTTGGGTTGTTGATGATATAATCTGAAACCTCTTTTAAAGAGCTATCATCCCAAATAATCTGATCATAAAACCGAGACTGCCAAGCGAATTTGTCATTAATCTTGCGCGCTTCAAATGTTACTCGACCTTTATACCTTCTAATAATCGTTGACAATTTATCTTCTAACATTGGGTTTAAAAAGAGTATAAAACAAAGGAAAAGCTCAAGCCAATCCCAATGCCCGCGAGAAAACGCGTCGGAGAAATTTTAATATTGGTATTTTCTTTGGCGAGAAATCTTTTTGCCATAGAAGGGCTTTCCAAGTTTATTTAAAAGAATTGGGTTTCGTTACTCTAATAAAGTCTGAAAAATAAAAAAACCATCTCCAAATTTGGCAATAAACTCCGAAGCTTTTCTCGATTTCAAGATGCTTGCCTTTTCCGTTCTTGCTTATGCTTTCTTGTTGTTTTGATAAACCTGTATCTCAAATCATCATAAACCAA
>PZPB01000110.1 GCA_003045865.1 Bacteroidota bacterium
CCTGACCACTTACTAATTGAATTTACATTTACTATTATTGACAGAAACCCCTAAATTTGGGGTTTTAAAAGCTTATCCATCAGTTAAGCGAAAATCACGATTTTGTAAAAATTATATTTTTCATAATGCTGTTAAACATATCAAAATTTGGTTTTTTTACCTAATTACCTTGCTTCGATTGCTTTTTTAAAAAATTCATTGTGTGATTTTTCAATTTTTCAATCAACCCAAATCTCAGTCCCTATAAGGTATTTGCCCTATTTTTGAAGCTTATTAACATGCACCTTTTTGTTTCCCCTCCAGCCTTGCCATTAATACTGACTTTGCCATAAGCCTTTCTATCTTTTCAGTTGTCAACGGTTTCTGTATATAATCAATAACAATACTGTATTTAGAAGCTCTCTCAACATCCTCAGACATTGTAGAAGAGCTCAATATCACTACATTTATTTTCTTATTGCCAATATTAAATTTTAATAAATCTAAGACATCCCAACCACTCATGCCTGGCATATTTAAATCTAAAAAAACCAAATTGTTGGAAGATTCTTCTTGGTTTTTAATTAAATACTCCAACAGTTCTTTACCACTACGGTAAGAATATAATGAACCCTTCAGGATACTCTTTTCGATAATTCCCTTATTGAGTGCTAAAAAAATAGGATCATCATCAATTAAAAAAATCCTATTGTAAATTGAATCCGCCTCTTTATCAACAGGTCTAGTCAAATTAAGTGCTGCAGACTGCGATTCATACTTACCTAAATCTTTTTTCTCAACGAGAGACTTCAAATGAGCGTCAAGATCAGATAAACCCGATGATATCTCTGATAAAAGATGCTGCTGTTTTGTATCAATTTCAATTACATTCGCAAAACTTAGCTCTAAATCGTGTAAATAACTTTCCACTTTCAAAATTATCGGTCTAAATACATGCGACAATTCCCAAACCATGTCAGATGAATGCTTATCATTATCACTCGCTGTTATTTTTTCTTCTAATTCCACTGGTAATATAACTCGCAATGTACCGTAGGACATAAATTTAGCCAATCCGTTATCTTCCAACCTTTCCTGTGTTTTAGCAGATATTATTAGCTTAAAAGAAAGCCGTCTATCAAAACTTAACACATTTAATTCAACATTAGATACACCCGCTATGGATAGTGCCTTATTGAATAAAACATAACTATCTGGAGTTATGATTCCTTTGAAAAAGTCAATTCCAACTTCATCGTGCCCTGGAAGCTCTAAGCTTTCCCAAAAACCCTCAGATACTATATGAAGCAATCCTTTTTTATCTAGGAAATAAAATGCAAATCCTAATGATAAGTGATTCTCCTCGAAATACTCTTTCATAAAAGGAATTTAGAATTTTATTACTTTAAATTGAAAACAAATGAATCACCGCTAATAACAAACCTAATGGGTTTAACTATACCATTCTTACTAAGTAGAATACAAAGAGGAAACAGTAGCAAGGCTACTCTTCCTCCCTCCTATTAAGATGCTTCCGACCTGCAGCACCTAGTGCTACGGCACCTGCAATTAAAAATGGTATTCCGCCAATGGGTGTGGGATTGACCGGGCCATTGGGTTGTGCCGATAATGAAGCCGATAATATAAAAGCAAAGAAACTAATTTTAATTATTTTAACTTTCATGGTTTTATGATAACTATTGTTATTTAACTACTATTTTTCTATTCAATACCATTCCATTCTCACTAGAATGAATCCTTAAGATATAAACGCAGGGAGGTAAATTTTTATCTATGGTTAAAACGCCACTTTCTGCAGATGAATAAATGCCACTAGTTTCCCATAATTTGGCTCCATTTAAGCTCATTAAAGAAAAGTTATAATTACCAGCAGATAAAATATTGTAATTGATCTGACCATTTTCATTTTGCCAAACATCAAAACCTGCATTTACCAAATCTTCTTCTTGACCAACACTAGAACGATTAATGTGTAGGGTAAAACGATTTAACATCAATGAGTCGAAAACGAAATCATAAGTCCCATTCGATAAATCGTGAAAAATTCCCATTTTACTATCCTCTAATTCTAAGGTGTAGTAATTATTCAGAAAAGAATTATCTAAATAAATGGTATAATTAGCACCATGGCTTGGTGCACTGAAAGACAAGTCCAAAGTTTTGTGCGAACCATCTAGCGGCCCATAATCGATGGCATTAACTGCTAATACCTGCGTTCCGGAAGTACTGTAAATGTTTGGGTTAGAACCTGCGTTCATAAACTTGTGAGCATCCCATTCAGCATCATAATCATTAGAAGTACCATTGATAAAAGGAACCACCGTGTAATCATTACTACTACTGTCACTTTGTAAGTGAGATCTTAGAACAACACGATCGAAAGTTGAGTTTGATTTAAAGTAAGCTGGAGTTCCAGAGGTGATAATAGCTGCATTACCTGCCATTGTTAAAGGTAAGGTAGGATCTACCGAAGAACTTGTAGCTTGGACCCAAACCGACTGCAATGGTGCTATATAAGGGTTAGAAATTCCACCTGCGCTATAAAATTTATAGGCATTAGTTGAAGCATCCCAAATATAAAAGGCATTGTTTATTCCAATATTTAAATGATCAATAGTGCTGTAGTCCATTACACAGCTAAAGGGGTTAGCTATTAAATTCCAACCATCCGCTTGTGCTGGATCTCTGAAGCTAGACCACAGGGGCGTTGCAACATAGTCTAAAGCTACCGCTGAGGATGTGATCAACGATCCATTCACATCGAAGTTCCAAGGTCCAGCGCCCGACATAACACCATTTAGCCCAAAATAGGCATAGTAGCCACTACCCGTCTGTAAAGAAACAGTTCCGTCAGCAACATTCACATAATTCCCCGTTACTGGATCCCAAGTAAACAAATTTTGAGCATTAGGATAAAGAGAAGTTCCTACCGTTCCGAAATCTGAGGCAAAATTACCACTTACTGCAGATGAAACTTGATGCCAACCTTCGCCTGATAAATACTGTTGCTGACGCACCAAACCGGATCCCAAGTAAGAAGTAACTTTTAATTGGGAGTACCCTGAAGCACCAGCTTCTAAGATGACACCAGCATCGGTATTGGCATTATTTATTTGCGTTACTAGCAGACTATTTCCAGCCGACACCACTAAAGTCGCATCATTCGTAAGAACGAGATTATTAAATTCTTCGTTCGTTTGATTTGCTAGAGTTACACTAACGTTATCTATTTCTAAATTGGCTGCTGCATCCAACTGCAACTGCGAAGCACCCGTTAATGCACCCTGAAGAATTAAAGTTCCACCCGCGTTTTGCAATAAACCGTTGGTACTACTAATTTCTGTGGTACCAGGGATATGTAACGAAGAACCAGCACCCAAATACATCGTTGTATTATCACCGACATACAATTGACCATGCATCGAACTTACCGATAATATCGAAAATCCCAATACAGTTTTAATTAAGTTTTTCATAGTTATTGAATTTGACAGCCATGCTTTCGCATGACCTCTTTTTTTGATTTTTTTATTCAGTTTTATATCTTTAAACCACCGCAACGCTTCGTCATTGTACTTAGCGCTACTTGAGGAACTTAATTTCATGATGCAAGATTATTATTTCGCGACGTTTAATTTTGTGGCTAAATTTCGATTTAAATCGCAAAAAAGCCAATCCTTGTGCCAGAATCACGAAACTATTAACTCTACAAACATCCTTTCCTAACTGTAAGCCTGTAAACCACGATGTATTAAATAAAGTCATTGAACCAAACATCCGATTATTAATAAAACATTCTAAATCGGCCTGTGAAATAAACAGCTCTTTTTACGTATCCGCAAGAACATAAACACTTCATACCGCCCATTGAATTGGTCTCCCGCTCCTATTATTCCATTCTTATTATTATTAAGATCGTAAAACATGGCACCCCCACTTGCTGCCATATAATTTCGAGACCCATTTATTTCCTAAGCAACTTGCGACTGTCGGGCATTAACAGTTGCCATTGCAGCATCCGTTTGACAGGCATAACTACTTGTGGCGATCCTTCTTGTGAGCCCCTAAACAAAATAAGCAGTACCTATCTCCAAATGAGGCATTAATATTTCGTCGTTTTTAGTCTAATTATACTTTCTTATTGCCATCCAAAAGCAACATCACAATGATTTTGGTTTAGTGAATACTAGAACTTCTCTCAATCACGTATTGCAAACCCATACCATTTAGTGCTTAAGCCAGGCACAAAGTTTTTTTTTATAAACCAAATTTGGACAAGAGGCCATTTGATACCCAATGAACATGGGTCTTTGACACAGATAACCAATTTTTCTTCCAGTTACCTCAAGACCTGCAATTGATCGACCGAAATGCAATGACCTCAAGCCGATGCTATTTTTAGATCTTATTCGCTCTAAAATCTTCTTTTTTATTCGATTTATATAAGGATATAAAGGAAAGAAATAGTTCTAGTTAAATCTGTAGATATTTATTGATTCAAAAAGGATTTGAAAAATAAAATCACCCTCATCTTCAATATAAAATCAACTTTTCCTTGCGGGTAGTTCCGCCTTAATATCAAAAATAATAACTAAGTCTTTAACTTTTAAATTTAACATACCTACAATCCATCTAGCTAAAAGGCCTCTATTAAAATTCGCACCTTGAATAGGATCTAACTAGAGCTGGCTAAATTTCTATTTTTTTTTGATTAGTCACCTCAGAATTGCATGATTCAATGCTACACCAAAAAACAAATTTCGTCAGTCATTTGATCCTTCACTATTGGAATAATAAATTGCGTGTTAGCAGTGAAAAATAATTACCGCTACTTCTTGAAAAAAAATTCTCGTGGCGCTAATTCCGTCCTAAAAGCTATTAGTGCCCTACATTTCCCTTATTTACAGTTAGCGCTTAGTCTTAGCACCTGAGCCCATTCTTAGTAAGTAATAGATTAAAATACCATTATGCAATCCCAAAAACAAAGACTAATCTTCGAAGAACATCGCAATCCTAAATAAATACTGACATCATTTTACGGTTCACCTTAACAAAACATGAAACGCTGTCTCTAAAAACCATAACTAAAACTGTATACAATAAGGACTAGAATTAAAATTCAAAAGAAGCTTTCTTAGCCACAATTCTTCTTTCTTTATCAAGCTGAAAGAAAGTAGGTGTAGCCGCCACAAAATAACTTCTCACTATTTCGCTATTCCATTTTTGCAAATCACAATAGTGGAGCATATCGGGAAAATCTCTGATGGCATTTTGAAAAGCACTACTATCATCATCTAAACTTATGGCTAAAACCAAGGCTTCGGGGTGTTCTTTTGCCCAAGCCTGCACTTGAGGCATTTCTTCCATACAATGCGGACACCAACTAGCCCAAAATACTAAAATTACGGTGTCCTGCTCAAAATCGTACAAGGTCTTTTCTTGGCCATCCCCAGCCATTAGCGTTATTGGAGGGGCCATATTCCCTGGTTTTAAAGCTTCATAGCCGGCCATGCGTTGCTTGAGTTCATCATCCTCTTCCGTGCATTGGGCTGTTGCTGCATACTTTTGATCAATGTATTGCAAAATATCTTCATTGCCCATCTCTTTAAAGCCAAGCTGGAGATACTTGATGGCAAATTCTTGGGTGGTTTCGTCATCACCAAATACTTGCATAATTTTATCGACACTTTTTTTATAGCCTGCCTTTTTCTCCTCCTCACCAAATTCCATATTTGGATTCATGTAATAATTTAAATAACTCAATATGGCATCGGTGTACAAAGGTGTGTTTATAAGCGATGCGTCATTGGTGGCTTTCCCAAGCCAGAAATTCTCGTGTAAATTGAACAATTGCAAGCGAGGGTGTTCGGAAATATTAGAAAAATACACTTGACTAAATTGGGCTTGAGCCTTAGCCCAATAAAAAGGGGTTTTGTCTACAAAGGCCTGATATTGTTTTTTATAGCTCTTTTTAGCCTTTCCATAATCTTTTAAAACCCTTCGATAAGATTTTTTTTCTTTATTGGGATATCTACTTAAAAAATCTTCCTTAATCCGAATGGCATTCACCGTCTCTTTTTGCTTTGCATGAAACAAACTCCAAGCCTTATTTTCATCTGATGCTGAAAAAATAGGATTGCGACTCTCAGGTTCTAAGCTTATATCTACACTAAACTCAATTTGCTTCTCTTTGCCATTGATGATGACATCTACATAATCACCATATCCCGTTTGGCTATACCTCAAGCGATAAATGCCTGACTCAACATCGGCAGGTACGTTAATACTGAAGCTTCCTGTTTCTTTATTAACGGGCACAGCAGCTATATTGAAGATTCCTACGCCAAATTTTTGAACCACCACTTTAACAAAACGAGAGTTGTTTTGTAGTTGACCATTGATTCTGATACTATCCTGAGCGGATAAGTAAAAAGCAGAAAGTGAAAAGATAAATGCAATCAGAATACTGAATTTTGAAAATTTATAATTCATTTTTTTATTTTTTATCTATGTGCTTTGTGTCATTGTGGTTAACAGACCTCAAATTCACTGAGGCAAAGAGGTTTTTACTAAAAAAGGACGGCAGCATTACACTACCGCCCTTTTGACTCTATTAATTTCAACTTTAAACTATTTAATCCTTGAGGCAACGGACAGAAAAACCGTGAGCCTTATCGCCGTCGCCGCGGTAAACACCAGCCTGTGTGCTGAAAAAGGAGCGAAAATGGGCAATGGTAGTTGCGGACTCTGATGATGACCACCAGTAGCCGCCTGTACCATTAACGTAGAACGTGCCATCGGTGAAACGGTAGCCAGCAAGCAGGGCTGTAAAACCAGAGCTGTTATTCCAAGAACCTCCCTCAGCTCTCAACTTGTCGCCCTCCCCAGTGGTATTACGCCAAGCAATATTTATAGTTTGCTGTGCAATACTCATGCCTTGGCCGTGCTCTAAATACATCCACTCACAATCACTTGGGATGTGCCAACCTGAAGGGCATACGCCTTGGGTACGCTCTGCTGTACTATTATTCATCGCTGCACTCCACTGGTACAGTAAGCCTTCGCCAGCAGCAGATTCGGTGGTAGCCCAACCCGCAGCACCACTAGAGGTTGCGCTGTTGTAATAACCCCATGACCCAATATCACCAGGTGACGTGATCAACCACGCATTACAGCCCGCATTAATGCCATCCGAGCAAGGAGATGTGGAAGCTTGTTTTAGGTTGGTTTGCATCCAGCATTGACCATTGATCGACACCACTGGGTAAATGTTAGCACCAACTACTACGTTGCCATTGCAAGAGGCCGCGGAGTAGCCCGCAGAAATCAACTTGTTTTGACAGGCTGCATTGGCTGAAAAATTTTCATTGATGCTATTTGAATGGCCCGTAAATGTGCTCCCCAAAGCGGCAGGCAGACTAGTTTCTACACCACACATCTCAAACCATTTTGGACCGATATAATGATTGAGGCAATTTGTGGATGTATTGAATATTATCAGTCCAAGAGCTGGATTGCTTATAGCATCTCTTTGTGCGGTAGTGAGTCTTGGAATAAGAACACCTTTGTTTGTTGCTTCAAGCTCCAACAGAGCACTACCATTTATTGTACTAGGATTATCCCCTATTTTTACTTGGGCGTTAATCGTTTGTGCACCCATCACAAGGCACACGGCCAGATATCTAAATAGAGGTTTTGCTTTAATCATGAATGCGTTGGTTTATTTCCACAAAAGTCTTCCCCTCAAAGCACTATTCATGTCGATATTAAATAATAGATTGTAGATATTATTCGAAAATTACCATCCGCTAAGTGGATATCTATTTCTTTTGCCATACCATGGCTATTCACCTGCTGCTAGCATCACTCTTTCAGATAGCTGTACACCAAAATAGCGTCTATTTACTTGATGGCAGTATCCATTTAGGCAAGTTTGTAGATAATCATCTTTCACATTAGGCTACTTAGCCAAAAGCTCTCTTTTTAGGTTGGAAATAACCCTGTGTAACCACGGTTTTTCTTCTCTGCATCGTTTCCTGCTATCTTTTCCGCCAAGTGTTTTTTTTTACCTATTGATGCAAATGGAGTAGGACCTAAAGCCATCGATGATTAAAGTTGAGGATTCATTTACGATTGTTGTAAAACTTTTTCAAAAGCTCTCAGATGTTTGATCTTCCATCACTTTCATCTTGCTTTACAAAGCGAAACTTAGTAGACTTCTT
>PZPB01000111.1 GCA_003045865.1 Bacteroidota bacterium
TTATATTATATGAGTTTCGATGAGTTGTTAACCTTTAGCACAGCCGAAAGAGACCGCCTTTTTAAGGATGCCTTACGTTGGTTAGGCTCGGGGCAGATTGGCTTTGAATTAGATTTAGATAGTATTAGTCACATGCCTGTTAGCGCCTATAACGCCAGCGGTTTAAGCATGCGTCAGGCCCGACTTTTGGTAAAAACGGCCGCAGCCTTATCGAAACCTTATTACTTTCATTTAGCGGAAGGTTCGCCCGACCAAACACAATCGGAGCAAGAAAAGGAATTAATGGGTAAAGCAATTTGCTACCTAATTACCGACTTTATAAAATCCTACGGCGAATAAGGTTCTGATTCTAAGATTAGACAAAACAAAAGAAGGCGACTAAAATTAGTCGCCTTCTTTGTTTATTCTAAAATATCTTAATTAAAAATATAGGCAATTCTCAATATGTTGCCAATTCCCCAAAATGAGGAGAAACCTAAAATAGAGAGAGTTAACTCACTATTTTAGCTTTGATTTAACTCCTTTTTTCAAAGAGTCCTTATGCATTAAAACGGAAATCGTTTTGTAGCGCACAAACGCTTCTGAGGCATTAATATAGCCGCTACGGAAGTCATTGGCTCTATCGCCCCAGCTATTTTTCACAATGTAATATTTTGCACCCGCCTGATCTTTTACAATACCAGTAATCTGCATACCGTGATCATCGGTAGTTTCGTAATTATCATAAGCCTCCTGTCTAATATCCTGATCGGCCATCATCTCTGGCTTAGGACCATCAAACATTGCTTCACGCTCTTCCTTCGTCATTTTCTCATAAGAAACGGCGGGAACGATCGCTACACCATTCTTTAAGGAAAACCCTTTCTCACTAACATCAGTTGCCCAAGCAATGGTATAACCCTTTTCTAAGCTGTAATCAATTTGCTCCATCATTTCATCGATAGGTAAATTTAAAGCATCGGCCCATAACCAATTATCAGGCACTTGAATCATGGCCATTTCGTAAAACTTGTGATGACTAAATGAGGTAAGCTGCACATAATCGTCGGCATTAATGCCCACTACTTCGTCGGCAAAACTTCTAGGCGTATACTTCTTTCCTTCGTACATAAATTCAGTGGGATACTTTCCTAAGTAAGAGTCAAGCGTAGCATTAATAACTTCTTTCCAATTATTAGAAAGTTTGCCATTACGATTTTTCAAAACTTCATCAAGCTGGGCTTTAAGCATTGCCTCTAACTCGTTGTGATTATTGATATCCGTTCCATAATTTAGGCCTTCATAAGCAGCTTGAGGCACAGCGCCATAATTTTTAAGAACATGAAGAACGTCTGGCAATGCTCCACCCTGGGCAAAGTTTAGGTTACCATGTAGCCTAACATACTTTAAGGCTTTATCATAGTAAACATTACGCACGGTAAACATTTCAGAAATATCCACAGGGTCTTTTCCCATGCGTAGCATTTCACTTTCTATAAACCCTGTAGTTGCATAAGACCAACAAGTGCCGCTTCTACCCTGATTTTTAACTGGCGTTGCCTCAAGGTCAATTACCGTCTCAAATTTGTAGCCTTCGCTACTATTGCCTCCATTATCTTTTACCTTATTAATTAAATCATCTTGCGCGAAAGCGCTTACACTAGCTAATACCGCTATACTTAGAAGAATTTTCTTCATGAATTCACTTGTTATTTATTATCGATTTGTTTCAAAAGGGTTTCAGTGGCCACTTTCAGCTGAGCATCCTCATTTCTCGCTCTCGAAGCAGGATGATTCTCTACTAAAATATCGGGCACAGCCGGACCATTTTCCATATTTTCTCCCGTTGATTTCACGTACCAAGCACGGAAGGGTAAACGAATAAATGCTCCGTTTAAAAGTGAAGATCCGCCCGTTGAAATTACGGCTCCAAAAGTTGGCTGCCCAACTAAAGTACCGATGCCTAATGTCTTGTAGGCATGACTAAAAATTTCCGCATTGGAATAGCTACTCTCGTTACATAGTGCAATAGAAGGCTTAGTCCAAGCGGCTAAAGGTAATCTCTCGCTGTAAGGATAAAAATCTTTAAACTTCTGATTATCATCTAAACTACTAGCCGCTCCTCGCGGAATTGTATACGCATGTTGACGAACACTTAATACGGCCATCAAATAGTCGGTAGTCCAACCACCACCATTATAACGCACATCTATAACAATGCCTTCCTTACCATAACCAGAAGCCATAAGCTCACGCTCAAAACGCTCAAAGCTAGGCTTATCCATTCCTTTAATATGAATATAACCCAAACGACCATTCGAATATTCATCGACCAATTTGGCACGATCGGCCACCCATTCTTCGTATAATTCATCTTCTACACTAGTGCTCGGACGAATCACAATTTCCTTCTTGCCGTCTGTTGACTCTAGCTCTAGAATTAAAGGATCGCCTGCCGTTTCAACTAAATTTTCATAAAAATTACTTTCAGCGCTTATCGGCTCACCATTGATGCTAGTAATAACATCGCCCACCATTAGATTATTTTTAGCTCTATCTGCCGGTGAGTTTGGAATAAGACGGGTAACTTTTAGACCTTTAGAAGTGGTCTCAAATTCAATTCCTAGTCGGCCCGTTCTTTCTCTTTGTACGTCCTCTTCCCCACTTCCGTAGAGACCCATATGGGAGGCATTTAGTCTTCCCAACATTAAATTGTAAACCAATTGAAAATCCTGATTGGTACTAGCTGATAAAGCCCAAGGACGGTAATAATCTTTTAATGCTTCCCAGTCTTCACCGTGGAAGTTTGGATCGTAAAAACGCTGATTAATTAAGCGCCAGCCTTCATCAAATACCTGCTTTCTTTCTTCCTGTTTATTTAAAGTCATTTTGGCTTCATGCGGATAAGAAGTAATCTTACCTGACTCCGCATTAATATGTTTCAACTTACCACGCGATAAACCATAGAAACCCTTATAATCTTTATCCCATTTTAATGAAGATGGGCTAGAACCCCCTTTAGAGATTTGCTCCAAATCGCTGCCATCGTATTTTACTTTATACAAATCAGAACCCTTGGCGATGTAATCGTAACGGGTGAAGTAGAAGGTTTCGCCATCTTTGGATATACGCACATTTCCTTCACTTCCTATAAAAGAGGTCACCTGCTGTAAACGACGATGAATATTATCTAAATCGACAATGATTGGTTCTACCTCTTTTTCTTTCTTTTTATCCTTCTTATCTTTTTCCTCATCTTCACTCTCTTTCT
Source organism: Bacteroidota bacterium (assembly GCA_003045865.1). Classification (GTDB taxonomy): domain Bacteria; phylum Bacteroidota; class Bacteroidia; order Flavobacteriales; family Schleiferiaceae; genus Croceimicrobium. Next base: position 3,251 of record PZPB01000111.1, read on the forward strand.
CTTCTTCCGGTTTATCGCTAAGATAATAACCCTGCTCACGTTCTTCTTCAGATTTCAGCCAATCCTCGCGATTTAACCACGCAAACCAAACATCGGCATCATCATTATTACGATCGGAAATAAAAGCTAATTTGGAACCATCTGCACTCCAAAATGGAGCATAATCAGAACCAGGATGCATACTGACATTTATTTCTTTACCTCCATCAACAGACTGGATAAATACTTCCGTATTGAAGTTCAAATCACTATGACTGTAGGCAATAAAACGGCTATCTGGACTCCAAGCCACCCCCTCTGCACCATACCAAGCATCTACTAAAACTTTAGGATTGGAGATTTCTCCTTTTTCCGAGATATCGGCCACTATAAGTTTTTGTGAGGCGAGGGTATAACAAACTTTTTTACCATTTGGCGCTAAGTTTAAATTACGTAAGTCTCCTGATGCTTTAAGATTTTCCTTTACCTGATGACGGAGGGATTTAAACAGTTCAGGCTTCGCTTCTTCCTGCGAACTTGCCGTATAAAACTGATACTGATTATTTGCTCGATCGCTACTAAAAACAGCAATTTCATCATTTAAGAGAATCGCTTCACGATCAAAATAAGGATGCTTACTTAAATTGGCCGTGCGCGATTCTTCTTTATCCAAGTCCTTAATAAATAGCTCCCCTCTTATTTCAAGAAGCGCATAATCGCCTGAGGGAGAAATACTAAAGTCGACAATTCCACCACTAAAACTTTCTCGCTCAATAGGGTAAAAACGATAATCAGTAGCTAGGTTGATTTTGAGTTCTTTAGCCGCCGCAGGATTTTGTAATTCCCCTAAGTAAACTTTTGGACCTTTGGCGTAAAGCAACTTATCTCCCGCAAGGGAAAAATAATGGATACCTTCTTTAGAGAAGTCGCTTAACCAAATTTCTTCTTTTGTAGCAATATTTACTTTCTTAAGGTTGTAGCGACCGTCTTTACTCGATAAAAAGACCAGTTCATTCGAACTAGCCCAATGCGGATATATATCGTTAACCGTATTATCACTTAAAGCGAAATATGTATTCTCTTTCGAATCGTAAAGCCATATATCATTATCGGCAGGTCCCGAATAATTTTCGCGACTGATTCGACAAGTTCCTATGGCAAAAGCAATGTAGCGGCCATCAGGTGAAGCTGTAGCCATTTCACCGAAGGCATCTAATATTCTTTTCGGATTGCCCCCTTGCGGAGATATGCTATGAATTTCGCGATCCCTTTCTATCTGATTATAATCGCGGTTAGACGCAAATAAAATTCCCCATTCTTTCGACCAATCGCTAATATTATCGCTGGCAGAATGATAGTTTAATCGTTGCGGACTGCCACCTTGAACAGGCATGGTAAAAATGTCATTATTCCCATAACGATTACTACTAAAAGCAATACTTTTCCCATCGGGACTAAAAATTGGGGAAGCATCATAAGCTTCATGTACTGTAAGGCGACGCGCTAGTGATTGTGCATCATCCATAATCCAAATATCACCCTGATACGAAAAAGCAATACTTTTTTGATTAGGCGATAACTGCGGATCTACCACAAAGGTATTTTGCGCTTGAAGCAGACCGAAGCCGCCAAGCACAGAAAGAATTGAGTATAATTTTCTCATAAAATGTTAATTTGAGATCGAGCAGAGAATGGGTTAGAGCCACGAAAATAATGATTTAGGTTATACGCAAAACAGAAAAGGCCGACTAGTTTAGCTAGTCGGCCCTTAACCTTAACCAAATATGTAGAGTTTTTGGCAATTGCAAAAACTGTAGTAAGCTATTAAAGCAACGAGTTCAATGTAAAACCAGGCCTCCGCCTCATTGATCAATAGTATCTGCTCAATCTATAGCAATTGAGAAATAGTAAGACCTGATTCTTATTGCACTAAAATCTCTTTTCAATATAATGGTACTCAACGCGTGCGATTTTATTCATTTGCCCTTTGTGATTTAATTCGTGACAATGCATGCGCAGCACGTAGGAACGGTTGTTTGTGGCTGAAATTTGCGCTCTAATTTTCATTTTCGAGGAGGGACTAGCCGATTTATAATTGGTTAATTTCACCTCATTACGCACCAATTTGGCATTGTTGGGTAAAAAGGCCTGCATAGTTTCGCAAAAATCTGCGGCACTATCTTCCATCATACGCATGGTTAACCATTCGGCGTTTTTTTCTTTGGCAGGAATGTCAAAAGCTATATACCATTCTCTTTTCTTCTGCTTTTCTAGTAAACTAATTAATGCACTCATATTTCTAGGTTTTATGCCAAACAAAAAACCCCGCTAAGAATCCTAGCGGGGTTTTTTATAATTGTTCCTTACAGATTAGCTAAACCATAATAACAAATTATACCCCGCATTAGGATACTTGTTCCCATTGCGCATAGTATTGTTATTATGGTTGTGTTCTAACATGATAAGTCAAATGTAGTAAAAATTTGATGTCACAGTACCTTCTTGCTCTTAATCCTAATTTTAATAGGGATATTCTTCAAGGGCCACTCGCCACTATCAGTTTCTTGACGACTGATTTCTTCTACTACCGACATGCCGCGTATTACTGTTCCAAAAACGGTATGTTCACCATCTAGATGGGGGCTTCCACCTACATTCTGATAGAGCTCCTTCTGCTCTGTGCTTAGGTTTAAGTTATACCGGTCTTCGATAATGCTTAATTGGCCTAAGCTATATTTTTCCCCTAAACTAATGTAAAATTCAAAGGGGTCGGATCGCTTTTCGGGATTGTTATTATACGAACGCGCTGCCGCCACCGCTCCATAAAAATGATGATTTTCGCCTAAGGCTTCGGCAGGCAAAAGGTATTCTCCAATGGCCTTGCGTTTTTTCACGGTTTCAGGGTCATCATTATTTCCCGCCTGAATAACGTGATTTGCACTTACGCGATGAAACCAAGTGTCATTAAAATATTCCTCTTTTACCAGATGAATAAAGTTCGCTGTATGCAAAGGTGTATTGGCAAAAAGAACAATCTCAATTTCCCCGAACTCACTGTGCACCAAAAAAGTATCGGTAAAGTGCTCTTTGGAGTAAGTCTTAAAAAAAGACAAATAGTTTTCCTTTGTTAAGCTAATCTTTTGAGGAGCTCGGGTCGAATCTGCCTTCTTTCTAAGCTCACTTTCTGCCTTAGAATCTGGAACCACCTTAGCATCGCATCTTGCGAAAGCAAAAAGAACTACGAGAATAATTATACTAGTTGAGATAGATGTTTTGGTAAACATTTTTTTCTTGTTCTTCAAGCAGTTGTAAATAGCGAATATAATTTTTTAGATATGATTCTACCGCAGCCTTATCTTCTAATTGTACCAAGTCCATTTTCTCGAAATCACTCAAAAATAAGCCTTTCAAGAGATCTACTAACTGCAGCGTCGGTTGCCAAAGCAGCTCCGGATCTGGGTGATCTTTTTCCGCAAAATAAGCACGGTACAACTTTAATAACTCTGGCGATACCAGGTCTTCAGAAAAAGGCGTTTCCACAAGGCGAATATTCCCAGCTGGATATAACTTTTCTGGCGCTTTAAAATAAAATCGTTCGAGCACAAAAACCCCTACCGACTGAACCACTATATCTAACTCACCATTAGAATGTTCCTTGGTGATTTCTACAATTTTAACTAAAGAACCCAAATTTTTCAAATTGAGCTTTCCTGAATAAGCGATTCCAAAAGTTTTAGATTTGGCAAAACAATCGCGCACCAGCTGTTTATAGCGCTCTTCGAAGATATAAAGTTGCGTAAACTCACCAGGGAGTAAAAAAAGTTTGAGCGGAAAAAGCGGGTAGTTTTTCATGGTTCTTCTTTCTTATTGATCTATCACACTTGATGCACCGGACTTAAAACTTGAGCTGATTCGGTAAGTAACTTTTCGGGGACACTACTTTTAATGATGCGTGCCAATTCTTCAATCACCTTGATTTTCAATTCTGCACGAGTATAAACCAAACTGATTTCCCGTGTTGGTTTAGGATCGGCAATAGGTTTGATAAAACTTTGCTCTTCGGTTGACATATCAATCGCGTATAAATATGGTAGTAGGGTCATTCCGTAGCCCTTCTTGGCCAATTTCACAAGGGTATCAAAATTACCCGAAGCTAAGTCAACATTTTTAGCGCTCAAGCTAGGGCTTGAATTACAAAGATTTAAAACGCTATTGCGAAAACAATGGCCTTCATTTAAGAGAAGAACATCGTCAATATCAATCTCAGAATTAGTTATAAATGACTCCTTCCCTAGTTTGTGATCGGCGGGGATATAAGCCATAAATGGCTCATAATAAAGCGGTTTCTCTATAATTGAACGTTCATCTAAAGGAGTTGCTAAAATGGCCGCATCTAAGTCATCTTTCTGCAATCTTTCTAAAATCATTTCCGTGGTAAGCTCAATAATCTGTAATTGAATTTTCGGAAATTTTTTATTAAACTGGCGTAAGAAGCGCGGTACAATGGAAGAGGTTACCGTTGGGATAATGCCTAATTTAAAGGGACCCTCAAGTACATTTTTCGATTCTTGCAATATCTGTTGCATCCGCTCCGCCTCGTTTAAAATAGTACGAGCCTGTTGAATGAGCTTTTCACCAATAGAAGTTGGTTTAACAGGATGTTTGGAGCGATCAAATAATAAAACGCCCAACTCCTCTTCTAACTTTTGAATTTGCATGCTCAGTGTGGGCTGAGTAACGAAGCAGGACTCTGCTGCTCTGGCAAAATGCCTATGATTATCTACTGCTATGAGGTAGCTTAGTTGAGTAAGTGTCATAAATTTATTCTAATAATATTCAAATCTAATATAAAAAACCTATTAAATGTTAAACCATTCATTTATTTAAAAGACTTTTGTTGAAAACAACAAATTTGCAGTTCCCAGAGTTCAGCCAGACTTTAAAAATTAAATT
>PZPB01000112.1 GCA_003045865.1 Bacteroidota bacterium
ACATCGATTCCTTTCAGAGATTGAGCTAACCTTATATCGAACTCACGTTAAATATATGTACCCCTAATCATTTAGGTGCACAAATACCTACAATGCCAACCATTAAAAGAAATGACTCATAATTGATGTATATTTACACCAAAATAAAATATGGGAAGACAAAGTATATCGTTGACTGAACCAAACGATCAGTGGCTAAGAAGTCAAGTAGAGACTAAGGAATACGCTAGTAAAAGCGAGCTTGTAAATGATTTAATCAGACAGGCGCGCAAACAACAGCAACAAGTAGACTTCCTTCGGAGTAAGCTAGAAGCAGGCGAACAAAGTGGGTTTACAAAGCAGACGAAGGAGCAAATATTGGCCTCAGCAAAAAGCCGACTTAATGGCTGATTATAAACTTGCTAAACAAGCTAAAGAGGACTTAATTCGGATTCACAATTATGGAGTTTACAAGTTTGGTATAACCCAAGCAGATCAGTATTTTGAAAATTTCTTTATTCACTTTGAAATTATATCCAAAAACACTGAATCGTTTGAGGCTGTCGATTACATCAGGCCTGGCTACAGAAGATGTCCATGCGGAGCGGACAGTATCTATTATCGAGTAAAAGAAGGCATTGTGGAAATCATTGCAATTGTTGGCCGCCAAGAAACTAACTTGGTATTTAATTAAAACGTTTGGCAATAATAAATTAACGCAAGGCGGTCACTTACCTTTTCAAATGACGCATTTTACTGAAAATCAATATCACGTATCTTAACTTCGGCTAATCAACACCGCCCAAGGTTTATTTAAACCGTTAATTTTTTGGTAAAGCATATATTTAGATATTTACCAAACAGAATGATAAGCCGTTCAGGGCTTATGCGAACCGTTGCCAACTATACGAAATTAACCGAATGGAAGAAATTGGAATAGCAACATTGTCACTTCTAATTGCCAATGGAATCGTAACTTATAAAGGATTACATGATTTTACATTCTTTGACAATTTTTCATTTAATGTTGACCAAATATTGGTTAATAAAGATAGCAAAAGACTAGTTGCATCTGGATTTTTACACGCAGACTGGACGCGCTTCGCGTTTAATATGATTACTCTGTATCTTTTTAGTAGAGGTTTAGAATCTTCAATGGGAATTCCTTCATTTCTGATATTATATTTTACGAGTTTAATAGGTGGAAATTTATTCGCATTATATATTCATAGAAACCATCCTGACTATACTGCAATCGGAGCATCAGGAGCAGTTAGCGGATTAGTTTTTGCCTCAATCGGATTATTCCCTGGTATGGAAATCGGATTTATTTTATTACCTATTTATATTCCTGCTTGGCTTTATGGAATAGCTTATGTGCTATATTCAATTTATGGAATTAAGTCTCAAAGAGATAATATTGGACACGAAGCACATTTAGGCGGAGGAATTGTTGGATTGCTCGTGGCTATAATGCTAAATCCGAGTATTTTGACCACAAATAGTCTTGCATTAAGCCTTATACTGTTTCCTTCGCTGACTTTTTTGTTCTTGGTAATTAAAAAGCCACATTTGCTAATAGTAGAAAACCCTTTTTCAAGATCAAAAAAAGTTTTTACTATGGAGGAGAAATACAATTCTAATAAAGCATCCAAGCAAACAGAATTAGACACGATTCTCGATAAGATTAATATGAAAGGATACGATAAGCTCACAAAAAAAGAAAAAGACAAATTAAAAGAACTATCGAAATAAAATACTTTTGAAGACGCTGTGTATAATTAATTGCTTCTTGCCGCCTTTTGGATATTAATATTGCTGCGGTTTTGGTATTGTCAGGTATTTTAGGGAACTTCAACAGCCCATTATCAACTCAAGTTTCAAAAGAACATTTAATATCAGACATTGAAAGTGCAGCGCAGCTTATCTCTTCATCTGGCTTATAAAGCAAGGCGTATAATTACTGCAGGATGGGAGTAGACAAATTAGGAAAATTGACCCTGAAGTAATGAAAGAACAAATTTTTGATGCGGCAGTATCAAAAACAAATTCTTTTAAGATATTACGCCAACATTCAATAAGAGGATTGACAAACAGCCTAAAAGACAGAATATGAGAGTATCAATCATTACCTATTTGCTTTTTATCTTCTTTAATTTATTGGTAGTTAATAGTTTTGCCCAAACTACAAAGTTGAAACCTGGTTTCGATAAGGAAGAGTTTCTTGAACTACTTAAAGTGTCTAGCAGGCAAGGCGATTCTTTATACAATCCAGATTTGCCTGCACCAGAGAAATTCCAAAAAATATACAGATCATCTGAAATAGGTTTAGACAACAGATGGGATTTATGGGTAAATGAAGATAAGGTAGCTTGTATCAGCATAAGGGGAACAACAACAAAACAAGTAAGCTGGCTTGATAATTTTTATGCTGCCATGGTGCCGGCTAAAGGGGTACTAAAATTAAGCGATGACTTTTTATTCAACTATAATTTAAGTGGAGACGATCGTTCCGCGATACATGCCGGATGGCTAATTGCAACCGCATATCTTTCAAGAGATATTCTTCCCAAAATCGATTCGCTTTATCATTTAGGATACAGTGATTTTTGCATTATGGGGCATAGCCAGGGTGGAGCAATTTCTTACCTATTGACAGCCCTTTTGCTGAAAGAACAGGAAATAGGAGCTATTCCTGCCGGAATAAGAATTAAGACCTATTGTAGCGCTGCTCCAAAACCAGGGAATCTTTATTTCGCTTACGATTTCGAGAACATGACTAAAGGAGGTTGGGCTTTAACCGTAACTAATGCGGCAGATTGGGTACCTCAAGCACCATTTTCTATTCAAACAGTAGGAGATTTTGTTGAGTTAAGTCCTTTTGCAAATGCAAGAGAAGTCATAAAAAAGCAACCTTTTTTGAAAAGGATAGTAATTACAAAAATTTATAACAGTTTGGAAAAACCTACCGATAAGGCGAATAAGAAATTTCAAAAGTATCTTGGAAAAAACCTTGAAGTTTATATCCGAAAGGTGTTGCCGGAATTTGAGTCTCCCAAGTATGTGAATTCAAACAACTATGTAAGAACAGGCCAACAGATAGTTTTATACCCTTATGAGGCATATTTTGAAATTTTTCCTCAGGATAAAAATAGCATTTGGATAAATCATGCCTTCGAACCGTATTTATTTCTTACAAGCTCTTATTAGCTCTTACTTGGTTGCATACCTGTCCAAAGTTATTTGCTCTGAAAATTATTTTGTTCAGGTGTGGAGTTAAGCGGTTCGCTTTTGTTTGTAAGCAGTTGAATTTTCGAATAAAATTTGAAATGAGCCTCACCTTCATTAATAAAACACGACCCTCCAGAACGTTCCTAAGAAAATTTAGATTCTTACTATATACTTAGCCCGAATATACGGTCATTGGATACCTTGTTGATTTAGTTAAAAGCTTAGCAAAGTAAATTTCCTCTAGCCTTTTGAAAACGGAAAATTTTTAATTGCTAAGATCCAACTATGAATCCATTCTCTACTTCTTATAAGAACGACACCCCCGATGATATTTTGGTGAGTCGGATTTTAACAGGTGATAAAAGTTCGCTCAATGGATTAATCTTGAGGCATCAGCCCTTCATCTATAATATCGCTTGGAAAATGTTGGGTGATCCGATAAAGGCAGAGGACCTCACCCAAGAAGCTTTACTTAAGATTATTTCCAATTTAAGTTCTTTTCAGGCCGATAGCTCCTTCCGCACTTGGGCTTATCGAATTGTCCGCAATCATTTTTTAAATGATCAGAAAAAGCCTAGTCAGCTTTTTGCGAACAACTTTGAAGATATGGGTAATATGCTTGACGCAAGTCCTAGTGTTGACTTATCTGCCGACGAGCAGGAGCAAAAAAAAAGAAGAAATACGGGAAGTTCGTTTGCAATGCCTTTCGGGGATGTTGCTTTGCCTTAATAAGGAGCAGCGCCTCATTTATATTATTGGAGATATTTTCGCGGCAGATCATACTATTGGCGCAGAAATTATGGACATTAACAAAGATAACTTCCGTAAAAAGCTAAGTAATGCACGGAAACAGCTGCATAATTTTATGCTCAATAAGTGTGGTTTGGTAAACAAGGATAACCCATGTCGCTGTAATAAAAAGGTAACGGTGTCCTTAGATGCAGGAATCATCGATGCGAAAAACCTTCTTTTTAACCGAAAGGAGTTCTCTAATTTTAAAAATTCAATAGAGGCAGATGCCAACTATTTGGTAGATGAAGCGGAGCAATTGTATACGGAACTGCATCGCGATCACAGTTATAAATCCACTTTTGAGAAAAAGAATTTCTTGGAATTGGTGCTAGAAAGCCCCGATTGGCAGGATCGCTTGAACCTATCTTAATTTTTTTCCCCTAAAGTGTTCACACCTGAAGTTTTTTCTTGTCTAAGAAAGAAAGAACACAATCAGGGACAATGAAGAACATTCAAAAAGTACTTATTACAGGCGGTGGTTCGGGTATCGGACTGGCCTTAGCGCGTAAGTTTTTAGCGCAAGGTCACCAAGTAATTATTATGGGAAGAAACTTATCGAAACTTGAGCAAGTAAAAGCTGCGCTTCCGCAGATAAGCATCTACCAAAGTGATGTTACAAAAGAAGATCAAGTACAAAAATTGGCGCAGCAACTGAAAGAAGAGTTGGGTGGTATTGATGTGCTGGTTAATAATGCGGGTATTATGCTACTATTGGATAGTGGTAATGAAGGCAATAATTTGACGAAGCAATTTGAGGAAATCGAAATTAATTTTCAGGCTCCGATACGTTTGTTGCACCACTTCTTGCCGCAGCTTAAAAAGAGTAAAAACGCCACTTTAATCAACGTTTCTTCAGGCTTGGCCTACGTTAGTTTCGCTCAAGCTCCTGTTTACTCGGCTACTAAAGCAGCTTTGCATTTTTGGACCCAAGCCATTCGGCCACAATTAAAATCACATTCAATTAGGGTAGTAGAACTATTGCCTCCGGTGGTAGATACCAAATTAGCAAAGGACGCCGATCTCAAAGACGATAATCTTAAACCCATGCCGCCCGAAAGATTGGCGGAGCTCTTTTGGAAAGATTACAATAAAGGTAAGGAGGAAATCACCCCCGGAATTTCGAAACAATTGAAATGGATGAGCCGTCTTGCGCCAAAGTTTATTTTCAAGCAATTAAACAAACAAGCAATACCTCAGAAATAATATGAAAAAAGTACTCGCTTATATATAAATCATCGCAATTGCAGCTTTTGCGGGAAATATGATCAACATAGGTCTTAGTTATGGTATGCACTGGCAATCTTTAGCGCCTCTGGCTTTTAGGGAATCTTTTCAGGTGGATTTCCCTCGGCTTCTAGGACCAACCACAGCGACCTTAATGCCCGCTTTTCTCGCTACACTGTTCTTAGTTTTTCTTAGCAAAGAAAACAAAGCGGCCAGACGCCGCCGGTTGATTGCCTTAGTGGCTTTACTCCTAATTAACATTCAAACACTAGCCTGTCATTTGCCTATGAATTTGGATTTTATGGAATTAGAATTTAGCGTAGCAGAACTAAGTTCGAAGCTACAAGGCTGGTTGTTATTCCATTGGCTTCGAGTTGCAGCGGCTATTGTAGCGGCGGTATATGCAATTAAAGCTTTTCAAAAACAATCAATAAACAACTAAAATTCAAAAATAAAAATGGACAATTTTACTATTATCAATGTGCAAGCAATTATCGGGACTATCAGCATTATTCTTGGTTTCAACTGGTGGATTAGACCTCGTTTGGCTCATCTTTCAGTAGAAAAAGCCGTGTTGCCATTGGTGTTTCTTAACACCTTTCGTTATTTAGGTTTATCCTTTATGGCTAAGGAGCAGTTTTACGATGGCTTCCCTAGTGAGTTCTTAAATACGGTAGGGATTTGGGATATGTGCACGGCTATTTTGGCCATAATTGCCGCTGTAGCCATAAAATAAAAATGGAAATTAGCCATAGCCTTGGTCTGGTTGTTTAACATTGTAGGCATGACCGATTTATTAACCGCTTTTCCTCAGTTTTTTGGTTTAGAATTATACAATCACGATTTAGGCTTTATCTGGCTGCTATTTATCACTTATGGATTAACCACCTTCCTAAGCCACATCTACATATTTATAAGACTGATTAAAAACCTACGAAAGATCAAGTAAGATGAATAGAAAAGTCAAGTTTTGGAGTTCTCTAACGGTATTAATATTGTTAGTTTTTAGTGCTGAAGCACAGGAAATTTATCCTGGCAAAGCCAAGCAGGTTGAGCAGGATATAGCCGCTGATTTTCCTTTTGAATCTAAGTTTATCAATATAGGTTCGGAGAAAATACATTATGTTGAATCGGGCCAAGGTGACCCCATTTTACTTTTGCATGGTTTGCCAGCCAATTTATATTTATGGCGGAATGTAATTCCTAATATTGATAGCAATAAAAGGGTAATTGCCTTAGATTTTTTGGGATTTGGAAAATCAAGTTTCCCTACTGACAGCAATGTTTCTGTAGAAGTACAATATAAAATGCTCTGCGATTTTATTGCCACCAAAAAACTTAAAAATGTCACTCTGTTTATTCAAGATATCGGGTCAATTGCAGGCATGCTTTACGCGATACGTGAGCCACAAAATGTTAAAGGAATAGCATTATTCGAGGCTCCCTTTATGCCAGCGGAGATAATGTACGATCAATTGCCTTTTAGTTTTAGGGCTTTTATGCGCCTTACGCGGAAACAAAAGAGTAATGATAGGTTAATGGTGAAGAGGAACTTCGCGGGTAAGAAATTGGCAGTCAATTTTTTTACTGGCCGTAAATTACCAAAAGAAGCATACGCATTTTACACCTCACCTTGGGATGACGAAAGAAGAAGATATGCCATTACGCGCGGTCCTGATCCCGCAGTACTTTCTTATAGTAAGGGTAAAGGTAGCAGTGAGTTTGCAAGCTTGTTGGATACCATTTCAACCGGTATGCGCAACACCCAAATTCCGATACTCTACTTTTATGCAAAGAAGGGTTTAGTGAATAGAGAAGAAGCCTTGCGCTATGCGATGGACAATTTTAAGAATGCCGATTTTGTGTTTTTAGGAAAGGGCAAGCACTTTCTTACGGAAAGTCATCCTAGGCAGATGAGTAGGAAGTTTAACCTTTGGTACGAGAAATTTTAATGGCAAGAAGGATAGGAAAGTAGCAGTTCGCACAGGAAGCGGCTTGGATATAAATCCGAGCCGCTTTTTGGTTTTAGCTGGAACTAGAAGCATAGTAAGGTTTTTAAGCTTTACCGAGTTTTCTCCGCTGTTTCCAAAATTGAATCATCTTTGCGTGGTGGACCGAAACCTTTAATTCTGCTCCTAAAACCGATTCAATTATTCTAATGTTTAGACATCAAGGCAAGAGCCGCACTTTAAAGCAGAATTTACAGATTGCCACGGTTTTATCCTTTGTGGCGGGCATTGTAAATGTAAGTGGTTTTTTAGCTTTTAAACAGTTAACAACTAATGTAACTGGGCATTTTGCACTTTTTATAAATGATGTGGCGGATTTTGCCTTTTGGAAAGGGACTATTTACTTCCTCTATATTTTCTCATTCCTTTTTGGCTCTTTCTTATCAAGTTTTTTAATTGAGCGCTATCGTACTTCCAAGCAGCTCAATGTTTTTGTTCTTCCCACCCTGTTGGAAGCTTTGATCTTAATTTCGATTGCGCTGTTTAGTAATTTCTATCGGATAGAATCCCCTGATCTAATTGTTTGCCTTCTGCTTTTTGCCATGGGCTTGCAGAACTCTTTCGTAACCACAATTTCCAAGGCCATCGTGCGAACCACCCATTTAACGGGGCTTTTTACCGATTTAGGAATTGATATTTCGCAATTATTTTTTCCCAAACGACACCCTCATAGGGAGAAGCTCAAAGCAAATATTAAACTGCGGATTTTTATAATCGCTTCTTTTTTTGGGGGTGGATTATTCGGGGGCTTAGTTTATTCGCGCCTCAACTTAAAGTTAAATGCCTTGCTAATTGCGGGCTTTATTCTGCTAGGTAGTTTGGTTTATGATGATTTGAGATACAGGTTTATCAAAACAACAAGAAAGCATAAGC
>PZPB01000113.1 GCA_003045865.1 Bacteroidota bacterium
ATTATCGGGGTGATTTTAGCTCTAGTATTGATTTAGAAATGCTTAAAGGCAATTTAAAAGCCGACCGCTTTAGTAGTGAGCCGATATATTGGGCTAATCAAACTAGCAATTTCAAAGCACTCCGCACCGATTTTTTTGGTCAAGATGGTTTGCATTATGTATTAATTAGTGCCGCGGACGAAATTTTGGTACTTGAAGATCAAAGACTTTATTTCCAAGGAGTTGATAGCACCTGTACCGCTGCTATTTTTGCACCCGATCCGCTTAGTACGGCCAATGTAAATTACGGGGGATTGTATGTAGATAATAATGATGGCCCCACGCCAATATTGGACTTAGAAAGACATAATATCACTTTCAAAGCCGATTATAGTAATGGTATTTTCCGCTTGGAAAATGCAGATCTTAAAATTTCCGATTTCAGCTCCCCCTCTATTGCGCCGCATACGCAATCTAACCCTAACTTTAATCTTACCCGTGATCAAGACGGATTTGAAGACGTAAATGCTTTTGCCCATTTATCTATTTTCAAAAACTACATAGACAGTTTAGGCTTCAGTTCTATACCCGGTAATTTAATAGAAATTGATGTGCACGCAATTAGTGATGCCGACCAAAGCTTTTTTACTAGTGCTGACTGGAAAATTTACATGGGTGAAGGCGGAGTAGATGATGCGGAAGATGTGGATGTAGTGATTCATGAATACATACATGCAGTAGTTTTCGGTGCTTCTGCTAATAGCAATCGTATCAACGAGCGTGCGGGAATGGAAGAAGCCATTTGTGATTACTTCGCACTGAGTTATTCTACCAAATACACCAATAATCAAACCGACCGCATCTTTAATTGGGATGGCCATAATGTGTTTTGGCCCGGCCGCAATGCAACCAGCACAAAAGACTATCAAAACGTAAGTTTTTCGGGGAATATTTATACCAACACCGACTTAATGGTGGGCTGCTTACGCGAGATACTTTTCAATACCAGCCGAGCGACTAGTGATCAAATTATTTTAGAAGCACTTTTTAGTTTACAAGGGAGTAGTACTTATCGAGATTTCGCGATTATGATAATTAACGCAGACCAAGTTTTAAATAATGGTGCTAATTATAATATCATCAAGGATGCCTTTGTAAGGAGGAACGTTTTAGACAGTGATTTTAGCCTAGATGAATCCATTGAATCGAAGAGCTCTATTGCTGTGTACAATTCTTTTGCCTTCGCATCAGGCGGAAGCCTATTTATTAAAAGTTTAGAAAAGTTACTATCCTATCAAATCTTAAGTTTAGATGGGAAATTAATACAAGCAGGCGAACTTAACGGTTTAGAAAGTGAATTAACAGCACCGAACCTTAAAACTGGTTTATACCTAATTATAATACAAGCCTCTTCAAGAACTGAAAGCTTTAAAGTTTTCCGGAACTAAATTCGGCTTCAATAGTATTTATGAGAGAGTGGGGAGCTCGACAAGGTTTCCCACTTTTTATATCCACAAAAACCAATTCCACCTTCCCTATGGTTAATAACTTGCCGGCTTCATTGTAAATCTCATGCTCAAAAGTGATTCTGGTTTTCGGTATTTCGGAAATACAAGTTTTGATAAGTAGCAAGTCATCGTACTTGGCCGGAGCAATATATTTAACTTCCAATTTTAAAACAGGAAGCATCACTCCTTCCTCCTCTATTTTTTTATAACTTAAGCCTAAGGTTCTCAGGGCTTCAACCCTTGCTACCTCAAAATATTGAGGATAATTTCCATAATAAACGAACGACATTTGGTCGGTTTCTGCATATCGAACCCGAAGACTTGTTTCTGAAAAATACATTTTCTTATTCCTTGATTTTTAGGCTCTTTACCGCAATTAATGCGGGATACAGAGAGATTAGGCTTGGCATAATTTCCGACAAATAAACTAGATAGTCAATACCAATTTCATTTTTTTTATCACTTTTTTCTCCACACTTTTGTGGGCCGCTAGGAGGAGTTGTGCCAAGGCACATAAATTGTTGATAGAGGGGTTAAAACAGGGAAGTAATTAAAAATTTAGGCGTAAGAATGGAATTGACTGCAAAAACGGTTTGGGATAATTGTCTCATATACATAAAAGATAATATCTCATCCCAAAGCTTTAAAACTTGGTTTTTGCCTATCAAGCCACTAAAACTTAAAGATAAGGTACTTAGCATACAGGTACCGAGTAAGTTCTTCTACGAATGGTTAGAGGAAAACTATATTAAGTTGTTAAAAAGTGCGATTAGTAAGGAGTTAGGTGAAGATGCTAAATTGGTTTATAGCATCGTGATGGAGAACACCTATGGCAACGCTAACCCCATAACGGTTAAAATACCAAGTAGCAACCGTGGTAGTATCAAGAATCCCAAAATTAACATGCCACTCGAGATTGGCGAGAATAGTGTTAAAAACCCTTTCATCATTCCTGGTCTTCGTAAAGTTCACGTAGAATCGCAGTTAAACCCCAATTATACTTTCGACAATTTTGTGGAAGGCGATTGCAACCGACTGGCCCGTTCAGCAGGTTTTGCCGTTTCTAAAAAGCCCGGTGGCACTTCTTTTAATCCCCTGCTTTTGTACGGCGGTAATGGTTTAGGCAAAACGCACCTTGCCCACTCTATCGGTATCGAAATTAAAGATCGCTATCCAGAAAAAACGGTTCTATACGTATCCGCGGAAAAGTTTCAACAGCAATTTATTGAGGCAGTACGTACCAACAACAAAAATGACTTTTTGCATTTCTACCAAATGATAGATGTGCTTATTGTTGATGATGTACATTCTTTTGCTGGCAAAGAAGGAACACAAAGTGCCTTTTTTGAAGTGTTTAATCACCTTCACCAACATAGCAAGCAAGTAATACTAACTTCCGATCGTGCCCCCGTAGATTTACAAGGCATGGAGCAAAGATTGCTTTCCCGCTTTAAATGGGGTTTAAGCGCCGATTTACAAGTTCCTGATTTAGAAACTCGTATTGCCATCCTCAACCAAAAATTATACAACGACGGGGTAGAAATGCCAGTTGATGTGATCGAATATTTAGGCTACAGCATTAATTCCAATGTACGTGAACTTGAGGGAGCTTTAATTTCTCTCTTAGCCCAGTCTTCTTTAAATAAGAAGAAAATTACTGTGGAGTTGGCAAAGCAAATGATTGATAAGTTTGTCAAAAACACCACGCGTGAAATTAGTATCGACTACATTCAGAAAGTAATTTGCGACTACTTTGATATGCCGATTGAACTATTGAAGTCTAAAACTCGTAAAAGAGAAATTGTTCAGGCCCGTCAATTAGCGATGTACTTCTCAAAGCAGCTTACCAAAAATTCTTTGGCTAGTATTGGTGCTCAATGTGGAAATAAAGATCATGCTACGGTATTACATGCCTGTAGAACGGTTAATAACTTAACCGAAACCGATAAAAGGTTCCGCACTTATGTAGATGACTTGCGGAAAAAATTAACTCTAAAGTAAATAGTCTGCAATGTTTTGACGGTCTATCCTAATTTAGTAATTTCCATCATATTAATTCTAAAAAGGAAATGGCAGAGGAATTAAAAAGTATCTGGATCGTAGATGATGATTTCATTGCTCGACTATTAATCAAAAAGAAACTAGAGAAAGAAAGCTTTAGTTCTAGTATTCTCGAGTTCGAAAATGGAGAGGAGGCCTTAAATGCCTATCTAAAATTAGAGGGGCAAGGGGATGAACCAGAATTAATTCTGCTCGATTTAAATTTGCCTGTAATGGATGGGTGGACTTTTTTAGATTCGATTGGACAACGAGCTAACGAAAGCTCGACTTTGCCCTTAGTAGCGATTCTTACCTCCTCAATTGGTCAGGAAGATCGCGATCGAGCCAAGCAATACTCCAATATTATTTCCTTCCTTAAAAAGCCTCTAGACCTTAATATTCTAAAAGAGGATTTAAAAAGGTTGAAAACCTAAGTGAAATCAACTAACAATAGTGTTCCTCCCTTTTGGATTGTAAATTTCGGTGTGAAAATCGATGTCATTCCTCGGTCCAATTATTCTGTTGTCAGGGACTTTAACAACATCCCTTCCCACCTTTCAGAACATACAGAATTAATCATACCGCCTTTTAAAATTTAATCAGATCCATGGGTGACTAAGTCTGCGCTCTGCCAAAAAGGTGGATGTTTTTAGAGTTTACGTCGATAAAACGATTCATGCTGAAGGAGATAAAACTTATCACACCTTTAATTTCAACTTATGGCCCGACTGCAGAACTATATTTTTATTGCTTTAGACATCTCGAATAAGCGAAAACTGAATAAACAAATTCAGCAGAATTTGAGGCTGATTAATGAGCAAAATAATCGCTTAAAATCATTTGCCCATATTAGCTCCCATAGTTTTTTGGCCCATTGCCAAAACATAGAGGCATTAGCTATTGAACTAAAGAGAAGTAAGCACCAAACCATTCAATCCGAATTGGTGCAAATCTTGAGCGAAACCACACGCAGCTTAAGTGCATCCTTAGCTAGTTTCCAGTCTATTTTAAAAACCGAAAATCAAAACCCTGAAAGTTTAGAAGAACTGAATGTAGCCGAGTTTGTAGATAAAGCCAAAAAATTGTTGGCGCACGACATTATCATTAAGCTGGCAAATATTGATTATAAAGGGGACCCGTTTTTCAGTGTGCGTTATTTTCCCGCTTATTTAGAAGATGCCTTTTACACTATTTTTGCGCAGGCCTTAGCCGAAAACAAATCAGAAGGTATTGATTTATTTATAAATTGCCGCAAAGAAGCTTCGTTTAAAGTAATTGAACTTGACCTGCCTATCACTTTAAGGAAAAAGAAAAAACATTCTCCTTCCAAAGACTCTTCCATACTATTTAGCTTTTCAGAAAGTATCGATCTCATTAAAGGTCAGCTACATAAAAACGGAGGGGAGCTAAAGCTTCGGCCGAAAGATAATTTTGGAATGCTTCTATCTTTTTACTTCAAAGATTCTAACTAAATTGAAAAGCTAAAGCAATTCTTGTGAAAAAAAAAATATTGATGGTTTGTTTAGGAAATATCTGTCGCTCCCCTTTAGCAGAGGGATTACTGAAAACTAAAGTAAATCCTAAAATGGTGGAGGTAGATAGTGCGGGAACAGCAGCTTACCATATTGGCGAAGCGCCCGATATCAGAACCATAATGCACGCACGAAAAAAAGGCTTAGATATCAGTAAATTTGTGGGACGTAAGTTTAGCGTGGAAGACTTTGATACCTTTGATTATATTTTTGTTATGGACCATTCCAACCTTCACAATGTAAAAAATCTGGCTCGTAATCAAGACGACCTTGATAAGGTGGATCTCATCCTTAACCAAATTAGTCCCATGGGCAATCAAGATGTGCCGGACCCCTATTACGGCGGTGATGTTGGTTTTGAACAAGTTTATCGTCTACTGGACGCATCCACTCAAATTATAGCAGAAAAAATAGATAATGGAACACTCTGATTCGCCGGGAAAGCTTTATTTGATTCCCTCTTTAATGGGAGAAGTGGAACCTTTAGAGGTTCTACCTTTAGCCGTAAAAAAGGTTTTAGATTTATGCGATCACTATATTGTTGAAAACGAAAAAACAGCAAGAGCCTTTATTAAAAGGGTATTTCCAACGAAGAACCAAAGCGATTTGGTTTTTTATGTAACTAATAAGTTTAGCGACCCCCTAGACTATCCGTCTTATTTAGAACCTTGTTTAAGAGGTGAACACATGGGGGTAATTTCGGAAGCAGGAGCGCCAGGAATTGCAGACCCTGGAGCCGAAATTGTGAATATTGCGTATTCCAAAAATATTAGAGTCGTTCCTTTAGTAGGGCCATCCTCCATCTTTATGGCTATGATGGCTAGTGGAATGAATGGGCAAAACTTTGCCTTTGTGGGCTATTTAGAATTGGATTCTGCCGAAAGAAAAAAGAAGATTAGACATTTAGAAAGCCTTAGTCGTAAAACAGGCCAAAGTCAAATCTTTATGGAAACTCCTTATCGTAATCAAAAGCTATTTGATGATTTGATGAGTAATTGCCAACCCCTAACACGATTATGCATCGCTCGGGAAGTAAGTTTGGCCAGTGAATTTATCAAATCAATGACCATTCAAGAATGGAAAAAGAACAAACCCGACTTAGAAAAAAAGCCAAGCATATTTATAATTGATGCCCGTTAATTTTTTAATCGATTAAAAACTTAGCAAGTACCCTTCTTAACTCAGAGATTTCGATGGGTTTGCTAAGAAAATCGTTCATTCCTGCTAACAATACTCGTTCACGCGACTCTTTGAACGCATCTGCCGTAAGAGCAACAACTGGAGTTGGATTCTTAATTAACAGAGCCTCTCGTTTACGCCACAATTCTATCGCGGTAATACCATCCATAACAGGCATTTGCACATCAAAAAAGGCCAAGTCGAAAGATTCCGTTTCCAAAGCATTGAGAGCTTCGGCGCCATTTTCCACAAATAGAATGGACGGATTCCAGCGCTCAAGCATTTTTCGCAAAACCAATTGATTCATCAAATTGTCCTCTGCCACTAATAAGCGCCTCCTACTGATACTATCAAAATTCTTAGACCATTGTGCATTATCTTTTTCAACTCTCGGCTCAAACTCATAACCAAAAGTTAGCTTAAAGAAGAAAGTACTGCCCTCCCCCGCTTTACTTTCAAGCCAGATTTTGCCCCCTTGGGCTTCAATAAATTTGCGTGTAATAGTTAATCCTAGGCCTGTACCGCCAAATTTACGAGTAGTATCATCACCTTCTTGGGTGAAACTTTCAAACACGGTTTCCAATTTATCGGCTGCAATGCCTGCTCCAGTATCGGTTATCGCAAAAAGAATCTCGATACTTTTATCATCTTGTGCTTCAATTTCCGCTTCAATAAGAATTTCACCGTGGCTGGTGAACTTAACAGCATTACCAACCAAATTTAAAAAGATCTGGTTTAGCTTCACGCGGTCTCCTACCAAAAATGGCGGAATCCCATCTTCTGTTTCAATCTTAAACTTAATACCTAATTCATTGAGCTTAAAGCTAAAAGTTCTCTCTATCCCGCGTAATAGGTGTTCTAGATTAAAGGGAATTTGTTCAAAGCTTAATTTTCCTGCTTCTATTTTAGAGAAGTCCAGCACTTCATTTACGATACCCAAAAGTGTATCGGCAGAAAATTGCATGGCCTGCAGGTAATTAACTTGCTCGCTTTTAGGTTCCTCCTGAAAGAGAATATTGGTTAAACCTATAATTGCATTTAAGGGAGTGCGTATTTCGTGACTAATTTTAGATAAAAATTCAGATTTTGCTAAGGTTGCCTTCTGGGCTATATCGCGCGCACTAATCAATTCTTCCCGATACTGAACACTTTCGGTTATTTCTAAAGAGTAAGCTATATAAAGTTCAATAGTCTCGTCTTCCCCAAATAGTGGTAGCAGTTTTCTTAGGTAAAACTTTTTTTCGTCTGCTTCTCCTACTTCTTCCACCCATTCACTTAAGGTCTTATTTCTCTGCACTTGCAGATACATGCTTTGCCTATTTTCGGCAATAGACTTGGGTCTTTTCTTAATTTTACAAAAGTCGAAATCATCACGTCCTATTAAGTAATCACGAATTTCTTCTTTCTCCTCCACTTGGGGATTTATGTAAATAAATTTAAAATGCTTGTCGGTAACAACAATTTCGGCCGGTACATTATTAAGGATGCTTTCGTAAAAGTTACGATGGCGGCGCAAGGCTGAAATACTGGCATTTAACCTTTCACTTGCTCGTTGATCTAGAGATTGTAGTTCTCGCTTACAGCGAGAAAGCTCTGCTTTACTTTGGGCGTAATCCCTTTCTAGCTTCCAAAATTTTACTCGTTCTTCCTCTAAAGCGCGATTTAAATCTTCGATTTCATTCATCGATGCAGAATTTGAGAAAATCTTTGTTTGGTGTTTGATTAGGTTTAAATTCGATAAGATCGGCAAGAAACCTTAAGATTGAATCTAACTGGAGCTATCAAGCGAAGGGA
>PZPB01000020.1 GCA_003045865.1 Bacteroidota bacterium
TTGTTTCCAATAATCCGAAAAAAAATAGCATCTCCTCCTTGGGCTGTGGCCCGCCACAGCTGCAGTTCGCAGACTTATTTTTTTCGTCTATTGAAAATCTGATATCCAAATTTACTGCCGGATTCAGCTTTAAAACCTGAGTCCGACGTGAAATTAGGCATCAGACCTTTTTAATTCTCAGTTTACTGCTAAGGCACAATGGCAAGGGCAAATAAGTTGGAGAAAGAAGCGCAAGAAAGCTGTTTATCAAAAATAGATTTTGAGGCTATTGTTTCCGAATAGTATTCAGTTTATGGTTTAAACCGATTTGTAATTCTGCGCTTTAACTAGAGGAATTCGTTCTCTTACAATTATTCTCTCTTTAGGTGTTTGTAGAACAAAACACTCTCCCTACCTTTGACCATTGGAGTAATAAGAGAAATGAGTCAGATTGACGCCAAAATAAGCAGCATCGAAAACTTAGCCAACCAGCTAATCACCGATCATTTGGTAGTTAAATCAGAAAACCAAAAGTTAAAAGAGCATGTGGCCCTTTTAAAGCAAAGTTTAGACGAACAATCTCAATTGCTGCAAAAAACGCAAGCCGAATTGCAAAGGGTGCGCTTAGCACGCGGTTTAGCTGGTAGCCCAGAGGAAGCCAACCAAGCCAAAGCAAAATTAGGCTCGCTTATGCGGGAAATTGATCGCTGCATAGCCTTGTTAAACGAATAATCGCCATCTATTTAGATGTCTGACTTACTTAAAATAAAAGTGAATTTAGCCGACCGGGTTTATCCTCTTACCATCCGTAGAGATGAAGAAGAAAACATTCGTAAAGCTGCAAAAAGCATAGACGCTATCCTTCATAAATATGAAGATGGTTATGCCGTTAGAGATAAGCAAGACCTTTTGGCCATGTGCGCCTTACAGCTTGCTTCTCGTTTAGAAAAAATTCATACCGACCATTTGGTAGATGGTGTAGAAGTAGGTCAGCAATTGGATAAACTGGCAATTAAACTAAAACAAGCTATCGACTAGCGAACGTTCTTTAATTATTTTCCCGCATCCTATTCCTGTATTTGCTAAACTCAACATTAACTTTATAGGAGTTTAGCTCAGGTTTTCTAGGTCATGCCTCCACGCAGAGGAAGACCGAAATTGCCTGGTAAGCTCCGATCCTGTCTGAACGGAGTTTAGACGAAACACGGAGAGGGTGCGGGTTTTTTATGACCAAAAATTAATAAATGGAAACACTAACAATTATTATGGGTATTGGTGGACTAGTGATAGGCTTTGTAATAGCCTATGTACTAAACCAAACCGCCCTAAAAAACAAGAGCGCTAAGATTTTAGAAGAAGCTCAAAAAGAAGCTGAGGGTATTAAGAAAGAGAAAATCCTACAAGCCAAAGAAAAGTTCTTAGAACTAAAAGCGGAACACGAAAAGGTAATTAGCAAAAGAGAGCAAAAGCTTACGGAGCGCTATAACACCACTAAAGAACGTGAAGCACGTGCTAAAGAACATGCCGAAAATAACAAGCGTGACTTTAAAGAAAACCAAAAGGTAAAAGAAGAGTTAACGCTAAAAGTTGACGCGAACGACCGTCGTGCTTTAGAATTAGAAAAGATGCACCGCAAGCAGGTGGAGCAATTAGAAGTGATTTCTGGCCTAAGCCCTGAAGAAGCGAAAAATCAAATGCTGGAGGCTCTTAAAGAAGAAGCCCGCACCAGCGCCGCCGCTTTCATCCAAACTACTATGGAAGAGGCACAACTTTCTGCCGCCAAAGAAGCACGTAAAATTGTAATCCAAAGCATTCAGCGCGTTGCCACCGAGCAATCGGTAGAAAACAGCGTATCGGTATTTAATATTGAAAACGACGATGTAAAAGGTCGTATCATCGGAAGAGAAGGACGTAATATTCGTGCTATAGAAGCGGCTACCGGGGTAGAAATCGTAGTAGACGATACGCCCGAGGCAATTATCTTAAGCTGTTTTGACCCCGTTCGTCGTGAAATCGCTCGCCTATCCCTACACAAACTTGTATCGGATGGTAGAATTCACCCCGCCCGTATCGAAGAGGTTTGTGCGAAAACCAAAAAACAAATCGAAGAGGAAATCTTTGAAGTGGGTAAACGTACCACCATTGACCTCGGTGTTCACGGCTTACATCCCGAATTAGTGCGGATGGTAGGTAGAATGAAATACCGTTCTTCTTATGGTCAAAACCTATTGCAGCACAGCCGCGAGGTAGCCAACCTTTGTGGAATTATGGCCGCGGAGTTAGGACTCAATCCTAAAATCGCCAAGCGTGCTGGTCTTTTACACGATATTGGTAAAGTTCCTTCCGAAGAAAGTGAACTACCACACGCCATCTTAGGAATGAAAATGGCGGAGAAATACGGCGAAAAACCTGAGGTATGTAATGCCATCGGCGCTCACCACGACGAAATTGAAATGAATAGCTTGATCTCACCCATCATTCAGGTTTGTGATGGTATTTCTGGTGCGCGTCCTGGTGCTCGTCGTCAAATTGCCGAAAGCTACATGCAGCGTTTAAAAGACCTCGAACAATTAGCCGTTGCTCAGAAAGGGGTAACGCAAGCTTATGCCGTTCAAGCAGGTAGAGAACTGCGCGTTATAGTGGATTGCGAACAAGTTACTGATGCCGATGCTGCAAAAATCAGCTTCGACATCTCCCAGAAGATACAAAATGAAATGACCTATCCAGGTCAGGTTAAAATTACCGTTATCCGCGAAACTCGCGCGGTTAATGTGGCGCGCTAAGTACCTCTAAGGCAGCTTTTATTAAGGCCTGAGTACTTTGCTCAGGCTTTGTGCTAAAAGTTCCTAAAAGACGGTTCGCCAAAATGGCAGAAAGCGAAATGCACTGCATATTTAGTAAAGAGCCCAAAGCATAAATTCCGGCCGTTTCCATCTCTAAGTTGGTAATTCGGCCGGTTTTTATTTGCATAGATGCCAAATCATTAAGAAAAGTTTTATTCTTAGTAGGACTTATCACGCTGCGCCCTTGCGGTCCGTAAAAACCATTAGCGGTAACTGTGGTGCCAACATTATCCGCAATGCTGCTAAAGCGCTTTAAAAGGCCTGCATCCGCTTCTGCTAGATAGGGTCGGGGGAAATCCTTTAGTCCTAAATCAGGGAAATCGAAAGTATTTTCATAGAAATACATTAAGCCATCAAAACCCAGCGCCGCATTTGAAATTAAGATGCTATCCAATTCGATTTCCGGACGCAAAGCACCACTGGTTCCTAAGCGTATAATTTGCAAAGGCGGCAGCTCTAACGCGAAAGGAGTGCGGGAATGTAAATCCCAAGCATAAGCCAATTGTAGCTCGTTCAAAACAATGTCTATATTATCGGTACCAATGCCGGTGGAAATAATAAGCAGGTCCTCCTGCCCTATTCGTCCGGAAGCAATATGAAACTCACGATTTTGCTTGCGCCAAAATACTTGGTCGAGATGTTGAGCCACCGCTTCCACCCGATCGGGATCACCCACGGTAATTACTTTTTGAGGGACTTCACCGTTTTTTAATTTTAGGTGATAAATACTATTATCGGGATTGACAATTATTTCCGAGGCTTGCATGCTTATTTTGGGTATTAAACTTAAATTTGGGCCAAAGAAAATTAATATATGTCTGACTCCTTTAAAATTTTAGTGCCAATTGGTTTTTCGGAACAATCACTCAATGCACTAAACCAGGCTTTGATCTTCGCAAAAGCCTCTGAAAACGCGCAGTTCACCATACTTTCGGTTATTGAAGACTCTAGAGCATTTGCCAAATTATTTGACTCTAAAAATTCCGACGACCTGCGTCAGAAGGTAACCGAAGAGATTAAAAAGATTGCAGAAGAGTTCTCCATAAAATCTGGTTTCACCGTAAATACAATGATTGCCGAAGGAGTCGTTTATGAAGAAATTGCTCGTGTAAGTACCTTAATAAACGCGGACTTGGTAATAATGGGAACGAATGGCAAGCCTCAAAACTTGCGAAAACGTTTTATTGGCAGTAATGCTTACCGCACTGCTACCTTGGTTAAACCTCCCGTTGTTACCATTAAAGGAGTTCGTAATATTGAGAAGATTGAAACTATTATTTTCCCACTTCTTATGGATCGTCATAGTAAAGAGAAAGTGGGGCCAGCTTTGAAGTACGCCCGTATTTTTGGTTCTAAAATTTTAGTGGTAGGGGTTAAAGAAGATGAGTCAAAACTCAATATTCTGCGCGGTCACATTCACCAAGTAGAGAAATTTATTACCGATCATGGTGTCGTTTGCGAAACAACCTTAATTGAAAATCCTAAGCGTAAAAGTGTGGTTCGTAATATCCTTAACCATGCTTACGAGGCGAAAGGTGATTTAGTAATAATTACCGAGGAAGACGGCCCTGGTAGTGATCTTAGCGATTACCTTTTAGGAAATGAACTTCAAGAAGTTATCTACCACAGTGAAATTCCGGTAATGTCTATTACCCCACGTGCCGTTAAATACGATAGCATGTGGGATTCTTTTTAAAGAAAACCTCCTTTTAAAATATAAAGCTCCGCATCCGCGGGGCTTTTTTTTTAGATCCCTCATTTGAACCTATTACCTTGAGTCGTGTTCTATTGGGGAATTAGAAGTACATGTATACCATAAAAGCGAAACAGTTTGTTGCCTTAAGTACGCAAGAGGCCTGGG
Organism: Bacteroidota bacterium; assembly: GCA_003045865.1. GTDB lineage: Bacteria > Bacteroidota > Bacteroidia > Flavobacteriales > Schleiferiaceae > Croceimicrobium. The sequence continues at coordinate 4,684 of PZPB01000020.1, forward strand.
ATTTTTTTTCTCAACCGATCAACCTCAAGCAGCTTACGCCTCCAGAAATGAATATGCGCATGATTGATGAGCAGCAACAAGAAATGTACGCCGGCATGGTTATCTCCTACAAGGTTGCCCCTTTATTGGGCATAGCTTTACCCTGGAGTTCGGAAATTACCCAAGTGACAAAAGGAGAGTATTTTATCGATAGCATGATCGAAGGGCCTTTTAAAATTTGGCACCATCAGCACTTCTTTAAAGCGGTAGAAGGTGGCACCGAAATTATTGATATTGTAAATTATCAAGTGCCTTTTGGCCTTTTAGGTAAACTATTTCACCCCATAATTGTAAAAAGTAGAGTGGCGGGGATATTTACATACCGCAACCAACGAATCAAGGAAATTTTTAGTAGCAACAATTAATATGTCTGTAATTTTTGGCATAGACTACGGCAGTAAACTGTCAGGCAATACCGTTATTGCGATCTTTCAAGATAATCAGATCTTGTTTTTAGAAGCGGAAGCAAAGGTTGATGCCGATCAGTTTATTAAAAACGCCGTAGCTCATTTTAAGCCCAAGCGTATTTTTTTAGATGCCCCACTTTCTCTACCTGGAGTTTATAAAGGGCTAGCCGGTTTTTCTAATTATCATTTTCGCAAAGCCGATATCGAAACGAAAGCCATGTCGCCTATGTTTTTAGGTGGCTTAGCGGCACGTGCCATGGATTTAACCGCCCATTGCCAAAAAGCGGGTAGTGATGTTTTTGAGACCTATCCCAAAATGATGGCACAGCGATTCAACTTAGCCGACTTTGGTTATAAATCGAGTAAAAGTGCAATACGTGAATGTGCTTTGCGCCTCAAGTCTTGCATTAAAGAGCCCATTCATTTTAACCTATCCGACATTAAAACTTGGCATCATCTCGACGCCTTATTGGCCCTCATGAGCGCTATGTCTTATAGTTGTGGCGACTTTACTACTTATGGCGATTCAGGTGAAGGGCTAATTTACGTATAGCTTGAAAGAAGCCCTAAATCTTATCTGGTTTAAACGTGACTTGCGCTGGCAAGATCATGCCCCTCTAAAGCTCGCTATTGCAGATGGGCTTCCGCTTTTAGGACTTTTCATTTTTGAAGATTTCAATTCGCAAGACCCCTCTTGGTCATTGCGCCATTGGCAAGCACAGTATCACTCGTTGGTAGATATGCAGGCAACTAACAAAGAAGCCTTTAACGGAATATTAGTCTTGGAAGGAGATAGCCATGAAATATTCTCAGAAATAGCCGAACATTGTGTAATAAAAGGAATTTACTCCTACCAAGAAACAGGCGAAGACCTAAGTTATCAACGCGATAAAAAATTAACCAAACTCTTCACTGAAAAGGGCATTTTGTGGAAGGAATTGGAACAAAATGCGGTGCAAAGAGGAAGAAGAAATCGTGCTGCCTGGGACGAGAACTGGCGAAATTTTATGAGCCAAGATTTGGATAAGCCCAATTTACCTGCTTGGCAGTATTGCCGACCTTCTGTAAAATCACATTTAAAAAGCAAATTTGGTATTAGTACGCTTCTGCAGAAGCGCCTAAAAAATTGGCCTACAAATTTTCAGAAGATTGGTGAAAGTGCCGCTCAGTTTAGGTTAGAAGATTACTTAACTCATAAGATTTACCGAAATTACGGGGCGCATATTGGCATGCCGCACGAAAGTCGCAGCAATTGCAGCCGACTATCGCCTTTCTTCGCTTGGGGCAATTTAAGTATCCGTCAGGTTTACCAAAGATCAATAAGGGAATTAGAAAATTCCCCCTTCCCTCGCGACTTGAGGGCATTTATATCACGTTTACACTGGCATTCTCACTTCGTTCAGAAATTTGAAATGGAGGAAAGCATGGAGTTTGAAAATCTCAACCCTGCTTTTGATAGTTTGCAAAAGGAGACAAAACCCGCATTGGTGCAAGCTTGGCAAAATGGTCAAACCGGCTATCCCTTAATTGATGCTTGTATGCGCGCAGTGAAAGAAACGGGTTATTTAAATTTCCGGATGCGTGCGGTTTTGGTAAGTTTTCTCTGTCATCAACTTTGGCAAAACTGGCAAGAGGGCGCCTCCTTTTTAGCCCAGCAATTCCTCGATTATATTCCCGGAATACACTATCCACAATTTCAAATGCAAAGTGGTTGTACGGGTATCAATACGATACGCATCTATAATCCAGTAAAGCAATCGCTAGAAAAAGACCCCGAGGCCAAATTCATAAGCGAATGGCTTCCTGAATTAAGAGAGCTTCCACTAGCCTTTAAGCATCAACCCTGGATGATGACCGCGATGGAGCAATCTTTTTATAATTTCGAACTGGGAAGAGATTATCCTCATCGTATCGTAGATATCTACGAAAGTGGTGCCTATGCCCGTGATGTTTTGTGGGCTTTTCGAAAAAGCGCTTGGGTACGAAATGAGAATCAGAAAATTTTAGTTAAACATACTACAGCGATTAGAGATCCGCAGCAGCGTAGTAAAAAAATAATGCAGCCTTAAAATGGAAAAAGACAAATTTAAAGACTTTGTTAACCCAATAGATAAAGACAAGATTACCGAAAATCCTTCTACTTTGCCTTATGCCCATACCGTTGGTGGTGCGGTTATTAGGCCCACAAAAGAAGGTGTAATTCGCAGTAGAGCACTTTCGGCGATGGAAGAGCAAACCGACATGCAGCTCTCACAAATTAAAGAGCAAATAGACCTTTTAGCCCGGCAGGCCAAGGAAATTCAGGATCGGAAAGAGTTGGCGGCACAAATTTACAGCGCCAAAATGGGATTTAAACCCGAAATAAATCACGTATATCATCTTTACCTAAATAAAGATGATGATTACGTTTTATCGATGATTGGCCCACAAGAATGGCAAAAGCCAAAATTCAAGGAATTTATTAATAGCGTAAAGTTACTTGCCGACCACACTTGGCAGATAATTAAGTAAAGTACATTGATACGTATATTTTACTAGGTTTCATCTACCAAGCGGAAACCTTCGCTGTGCACATTAATGATTGACACTTTAGGGTCGTCGCCTAGATACTTACGCACCTTGGCTAAGTAAACATCCATACTTCTGCCAGTGAAGTAGTTATCGTCTTTCCAAATTTTGTTTAAGGCATCGCTGCGTTTTAACAAGCTATTTTTATTGGTAGCCAATAATTTTAGTAAAGCGCCTTCTTTGGGACTTAAAGTTCTTTCCTTTGTACCTAATTTAAGAATTCTCATTTCAGAATCGTACTCGTAACGTCCAATTTTAAAGTGAATTTGCTCCTCTTCCCTGTCGCCTTGTTTGCGATTTAAGAGGGCGCGAATTTTATAGAGTAATACTTCACTATCGAAAGGCTTGGTGAGGTAATCGTCGGCACCAATTTGAAAGCCTTTTACCATATCCTCTTTCATGGATTTGGCGGTTAAAAAGATTAAAGGTACTTTTTTGTCAATTTTCCGGATATCTGCCGCAAGGGTAAAACCGTCTTTATTTGGCATCATAACATCAAGGATACAGAGGTCGAAAGACTGCTGCGATTTAAAGATGCGCAGGGCTTCGAGGCCATCGGTAGCTAGCACCACTTGAAAATCGTTAAGCTCTAAATAATCTCTCAAAACCGACCCAAAATTAGGATCATCTTCCGCCAGTAATACAGAGTTGTTTTTCATATTAGTTGTTTAATGGTAAATAGATGTAAAACTTGCTCCCCTTACCCTTTTCACTTTCTACTTTAATGGTGCCCCTATGCGATTCTATAATTCCTTTCGCATAACTTAAGCCTAGTCCATGGCCTTTTATATTATGCAGGTCCCCTGCGCTTACCCGATAGAAACGATCGAAAATATGTTTTTGCTCTTCTTTCGTCATCCCCATGCCTTGATCACTAATAATTAATATGAAGTGATTATGAGTTAGCTCGGTTACCACTTTAATTTGCGGTGCGCCAATTGAGTATTTCATCGCATTATCGAGAATATTAATAATGGAATTGGAAAGGTGATTGGCATCAATATTTAGCTCTAAGGACTCATCAACATTTAAGAAGCGTTTCAGGTGGCCATTTTTACTCTCTAATTGCAGAGAAATATGGCTGAGACAATCAACTATCACGGCATGAATACTAGCTTTATTAAAATCCAAATTCAATTCTTGCTTATCCAGTAAAGCCATTCTTAAAACACTTTCTACTTGCAGGTTCATTCTTTGATTTTCCTGCTTAATCATAGCAAAATACTTTTCAATTTTAGTGTTATCCTGACGAACCTTGGGGTTTCTTAAAGCATCAATTGCCAGATTTATGGTAGCGATGGGAGTTTTAAACTCATGGGTCATATTATTAATGAAATCCGTTTTGATATCACTAATGCGCTTCTGCTTAAGCGAGAAATTTAAGGTGCGATAAAAGGTATACACAATTGCTACCGTAAACATTAAGCTTATTAAGAGCATGCCCCAAAGCGATCCAAAAAGGTATTTTGCCTTGGTGGGGAAACCAATAGATAAGATTTCATTAGTTAATATATCGTTGGGAAATAACGAGGTAGTATGTTGGTGAATTTGAGGATTCCAGCTTTTAGAACTGATAATAACCTCTTTTTCGTTGGCTACCGAAAACTCGTAGGGAAGGTCAATGCCATGCGACTTTAGCTCGAAGGCAATTAATGAATCGAGCATATTGTGATTCATCCAAGTCGTATCCTGTTTCCTGCGGTTTATTTCGTGCTTTACCATTTTCCGCAGTAGCATGTCTAACTGAGCGCCTTTGCGCAACATTTCATCGGGGCGAGTGCGTAATATAGTATTTCGAGATAGGCTATCTGACTCTATAAAAGTGAGGGAATCGTTGGGGTCGCTATTGTATATTAAAACCGTATCACTTCCTAGGCGCATGGTTAACTTCAGTTCGCCGGCTTTCATTCTTTGGGCGCTATCGGTGGCAAATGGCAAGCCTAATTTGGGATTTAATTTCTCTGAAAAGAAAGGCTGAATGTTAAAGCTATTGAACATGAAGCGCAGCGACTCCAAATTATCAAGTCTTGCGGAAATTCCCGCTAAAGCTAAACCTACCTCACGTTCAAATTTTTCTTCTCGTAAATCGTAAGCGTTTTTTAACCAATAGGCCTGAATACCTGTAATTCCCAGTAAGGATAAGGTCATTAGGGATATTAACCAGTTTAGACGCTTTGCGCTTCGCTCTTTATAAGTGGACATGGCTTCAAAATTACTTTGCTTGATGCTTGAAAATTAGGCTTTAACTACACTTTAACAAAAGAAGGGCAACTCTTTGTATTAGCGATGTAGTCTATCCAATAAATGTTAAAACTAAAACTCAAGGAAATGAAAAAGTTTAAAACTCTAATGGTCTTAGTGGCAATTCTTGCCGCAAGCGGCGCAAACCGAGTTCTATCGCAAAGTAGCGCAATTATTAACGCTAAAGAAGTAGCAATACTTTCGGCGCCAATAGTAGGTGAAGGCGAACATATTAACTCGCCGCCCCGCAACCTCGTTTCCATAAAAGAAAGTGTTAAAACGACATTGAAACTTTTTCCCAATCGCAGCGCGGGTAACTTTAATTTAGAAACCAATTTAAGAGGCAATCAGAAGCTAACCATAATTGACCTCGCAGGAAATGTGCACTTACAAAAAGACATTTTTGTCGGGGATACTGGACTTCTAAAAGTAGATCTCAGTGCGGCCGCTATAGGGTTGTACTTGGTGAATTTAGGACAGACCACACATAAATTTCAAAAGATTTAGGCCCCCTTACTTTTCTGCAATGACTGAGAGTTCTAGAATAAAAACCAAAACCGCTGCTTGATACTAAGCATCGGTTTTTTTAATTGCTATTTTAGCCGTTTAGCCAAACGCTCAGTACATGCCTAAATTAAGTATAATTGTTCCCGCTTTTAATGAAGAAGCCACTATCTCTAGCATCCTCGATCGCTTGAAGGAGGTAGAACTTATTGGAAATCTTAAAAAGGAAATTATCGTTGTGAATGACTATTCACTCGATAAGACAGAGGAAAAAGTATTTTCGTATCGCGACGCTAATCCCAATTTAGAGCTTAAATACTTTAAGCATAGTGTTAACATGGGAAAAGGAGCGGCCTTACATACGGGCATTAAAGAAGCAACGGGCGACTATGTTATAATTCAGGATGCCGATTTGGAATATGATCCCGCTGAGTTTAACATTCTACTCAGGCCTATGTTACGCGGCGTAGCAGATGTAGTTTATGGCTCGCGCTTTATGGGGGGAAATGCACACCGTATTCTTTTCTTTTGGCATAGTATCGGAAATAAATTTCTGACCTTCCTATCGAATATGTTCACCAACTTAAACCTAACGGATATGGAAACTTGCTACAAGCTTTTCCGCCGAGAAATTATTCAATCCCTTAGTCTTAAAGAAAGACGCTTCGGCTTTGAGCCAGAGGTTACCGCAAAAGTTTCTCGCATACCGAAAATTCGCATATACGAAGTAGGGATTAGCTATTACGGACGAACCTTTGAAGAAGGAAAAAAAATCAACTGGAAAGATGGCTTTCGCGCAATCTACTGTGTGATTAAATATAACTTATAATTTCTCAGCTAAGCTCAATTAGCGGTTCACCGAGGATGAACTAGACCACTAGACGTCTTTGCACGAGCGAATAGATACTTATAGTGGCCAATTTAAAGTCATAAAAACAAGAAAGCCTCTGCTAAGCAGAGGCTTTCTTGTTTTTTGCATATCTAAAATTAATCTCGAGCCTAGGTGCTATTGCGCCAGGCTTAGAAAGAATAGCTCAGTGAAATGGTAGGCATAATTGGCAACTGGTTTACCCTTTTGTTAGCCTCACGATCGTAGAAGAAAATATTCTCGTAATTAAGAATATTGGTCGCTCCTACCGAAACTTCCAATACCTGAATTTCGGTAATATCGTAGGTATAGGTAAGGCTCATATCCACTCTATGATAATTTGGTAAGCGACGAGTATTTAACTCCCCATAAAGCACCCCTGCCTCTCCGTTCTCAGTGGTGTAATCGTAATCAATAGCGGTTTGTCCGCGATTATCAACAAAAGGCTGTTCGCTGTAAAATAATTGCGTGGGAGTAAAAGGGAATCCTGTTCCAAAATTATAACGCAGGCTCGCTTCCCATTCCTTTTTCTTACCAAAAGTATAATTGGAAACAAAGTTTAGGTTGTGGCGACGGTCAAAAACTGGAGCATATTCTCTCAAGCCATCATCGCGGGTAACTTTACCAATAGAATAGGCTAACCAGAGGTATAAATCCTTTTTAGTGTACTTCACCAAAAAGTCAACACCTTGAGCTAAACCGCGTTCAACAATAAAGTTTTTCACCAGTATTTCTGGCTTACCAATCGACGTTGGACTAGATTCATCATAAATCTGGTTGCGGTTTAAATTTGTGATTTGATGGAATTGCTTAATGTAACCTTCGATGTTAACCGAAATTTCTTTGGTAATTTCCACTTCAAAACCAGTTACATAGTGCGTCGATTTTTGCAAACTACTGGTAATATCGTCTCCTCTAAAGGTGCTAGGAACCTGTCCTAAAGAAACACCACTAAGGAAACCATAGAATAAGTTCACCACATCGCGATCAGAATTACCGGCCATTAAGTTTTGTGAGTATAAGCCACCGCTCGCCTTAAGACGTAACCAATCGTTTACATTGTATTTTAACCCCAAACGAGGTTCAATACTAGCTTCCGACTGACTACCATAATAGTGCACGCGCAAACTAGGCTCGGCAATAAAGCGATTGGAACTGTAGCGATATTTAAAAAAAGTTCCCAATTCAGTGGTATTTTCGCGTTGTTGAACAGAACGACCTAAAGAAGCGTCAATTTCAAAATCAGTGGTATAAGTTATAGCTTCAATACCAAATTTAAGCTCATCCGCTTTGCGGAAAAAGTAAGTAAAATCTAATCCCCCGTTAAAACCTGTAATGGAGCTCGTTTGCACTAAATCGGGTTCGATGGCAGTAACATCGTAAACAGAATAACTCACATCTCCCGAAAGGAGCATTTTAGAAGAAGCTGGCACTGCGGTAAAATTAAAACCCGCACCACGAGAAGTCCAGTCGATACTATTAGCAGAGCCATAACGAACTCCATCATCGAAATTGAAACCAAAGGCATTAATCTGTGAACCGTTATCAGCTTGAGAACTAAACTTAGCGTAGATATCCGTAAAACTAAAAGGCAAACCATCAAACTCGGTTTCTACATAAGGGTAGAAAATATCGCTGGTTTGATCGAGATACGAAGTTTTAGCTGAAATTAAAAAGGAAGAACTTGCCAATCCCCTTTTGTTTTTCTTTCCTAGAGGGGCCTCTAACAATAGTTTAGAAGTATAAGTACTAGAGCTCACCTTACCTGCAAAGCGACGACGATTGCCAGAACGAGTACGTACGTCCATTACCGCACTATTTCTACTACCATATTCCGCGCTAAAACCACCCGTGTAAACGTCGGCCGAGCGAATAATATCATTATCGAAAACCGAGAAGAAACCAATACTGTGGAAGGGATTATAGATAATCATTCCATCGAGTAAGATTAAGTTTTGAATGGGTGCGCCCCCTCTAATATAAAGCTGTCCACCTTGGTCGCCAGTAGTGATTACACCTGGCAAAACCTGAATTGCTTTAATAATATCGGCATCACCACCCACGGAAAAACGAGTGATTTCTTTGGGATCGAGAGTAACTACTGAGGTTAAAACTTTTGTGTCCCGTTCTTTTCGTGCGGCAGAAATCTCAACTTCATCCAAAAGCTCACTGCTTTCACTAAGGTAAATATTGGCACTAACTATTCCATTAGCGCTTACTTTAGTCTCTACACTAGTTTCCGTATAACCAATAAAACTGGCTTTTAAGGTATAAGTACCCGCGGGCACATCGTTAATAATATAATAACCATTATTAGCGGCCACCGCTCCAAGTTTGGTTCCTTCAATCACCACATTGGCAAATGGAACCGGGTTTTCATTGGTTTTATCGTAAACAAAACCTTTAATAGTACCTGTATTTTGAGCTAAAGCAGAGAAAAAGCTCAAAACAATTAGGCAAAACGTTAAAATCGACTTTCGCATGTATCTAAGGCCAGTAGGCCAATATAGGGTTATAGATATACAATTTTAAAGAGTAATTCTTTTAGCAATTCGCTGTCGCTACTGCTGGCATTGTTTACTCCTTTAGACTTCATATCGGTCTCGCGCAAATATGCCATAATTCGCGCAATTTTCCGAACATCATAAAACTTTAATGCGCCCAAGTATTCTTGCAAGGCATACATGTTAACGCCAGCTTGCTTCATCATTTCACCTTGACTAGCCCCTTTAATTTGAGCTAAGATCATTAAAATGCGGAAGTTGCGGTACAACAAGCTGATTGTTAACACCAAAGGATTATCTTTAGGATTTGACTGAAAATATTGTTGGATGCGTAAGGCTTTTTCAAAATCGTTGCGGTTTAAAGCATTACAAAGCTCAAAATTGTTGAAGTCTTTGGAAATACCCACATTGGCTTCGACCAATTCTGGACTAATTTCTTCTCCTTTTTTGGCAATCATCGATAGCTTGTTAATCTCACTATCGATCCTACCTAAGTCGGTGCCCAAACTTTCGGCTAACATTTGAATTGCCCTGCCATTAGCTTTTAAGCCGTGGTCTTTGAGCATCATACCAATCCAATCGGGTACCTGATTATCGTAAACCTTCTTACTTTCAAAAAGGACATGTTTTTTAGCGAGGATGGAAAACACCTTTTTACGCTTATCGGCCTTTTTATACTTGTAGGCAAACACTAATACGGTACTGTTTTGAGGGTTTTCGGCATAAGCCTCTAAAAGCTCAAGTTTCGTTAGATGCTGCGCTTCTTTAATAATAACCACCACCCGCTCAGCCATCATGGGATAGCGCTTGGCCTCGCCAATTACCGCATCGATAGAAGTATCAGATCCGTATAGAATTACCTGATTAAAACTTCTTTCTGCCTCATCTAAAGCGGTGTGCTCAATTAAGGAAACAATTTTATCAATAAAAAAGGGCTCCTCCCCTGTTAAAAAATAAATGGGGCGAAAATCCTTTCTGCGAATTTCGTTAATCAGTGTAGAGTAGTCCATAGAAATGATTGCCTGCAAAGCAACAAAATTAAGCCTTCTCAATTAAAAACTTGGTTCAAAAAAAAGAGGCATCTGCGCCAGCAATTGAGTTTATATTTGTGCGATGAAGAATTTGGTGCCTTTAAATTTAAAGCCTGCTCCTCTTAAGCTTTCGCAAAAAGAAGGTCAGGTTTACGTTTGGGATCAGATTCGCAAAAAACATTTGGTGCTTACGCCAGAAGAATGGGTAAGGCAGCATCTCATCCACTATTTTATTAGCGAATTGCAAGTTCCTTTGGCAGCCTTTAGTTTAGAAGGTGGCTTTCGCCTGAATGGTAAACTAAAGCGCTCGGATATACTCATCTATAAAAATGCCCAACCCTGCCTTTTGGTAGAATGCAAAGCGCCCCAAGTAAAAATTAGCCAAGATACTTTCGACCAAGCCAGTCGCTATAATATGCATTATCAATTACCGTATTTGGCTATTAGCAATGGCTTGGAGCATTATTGGCTACGCATAAAAGAAGGGGGAAAATCCTATTATTTCACCGAGAAATTAGAGCCTTTTAGCCAATGGTAATTTATCTCCCTAAGCGCAAAGCCACTTTAGTGCCCGCTATTACCGACCAAGCTGGGGCTAAAATCCAGCCCAGAATGGGAATCAAAAATAAACCATAAAAAAAGAGCCCCACCGTAGCTACCGCTGCCCGATTTTTCCGCATCCATTTTTCCGTATCTGCGAAAGAATAACGCCAACGCTCGGCATTGTAATCCATCAGGCCATAGCCTAAAAAATAAGATTGTACCAATAGAATTAGGAAGGGACTGACAATCCCAACCAAGGGAATGAAAGCTAAAATGGAAAGGACAATTGTAAGGGCCATCTCCTTTATAAAATTCAGGAGATTTATTCGCAGGGCCCGAATGATATCATTAAACATCTGCGCCAGCGAAAAAGGGGTTTCAATTCCTAGCTCGTCCTTTTCTACTTTCTCGGATAAGAAGCTAAGAAAAGGGGACAAGAGAATTAAGGTCGCATATTTAAATAGGCTTCCCATGAAAAAGATCATGATGATTTGGAGGATAATGACCAAAACAATGCTGTAGGATTCCAGTTCGCCCAGTTGATAGCCAAAAAGTCCCAGCACTAAGTTTAACCAGCGATTGATGTTATTTAGCATCAGCCAAATTAGACCCATCAATAGCCCACTGTATACTAAAATGGGTAAAAGTAAATAACGTCTATAACCCTTTTTAAAGAGCTTTGGGAAGGCCTCAATATAGGCTCCGATACTTATCCCAAGATATTGAAAGAATTGCACCATAAAGATTTATACTTTTGCCGCTTCAAAAATCCGAACATGGAAAATCAATTAAACGCGGTTTCCCCGATAGACGGGCGCTATCGCAAAGTAACTAAAAAGCTTAGCAATTATTTCTCAGAATTTGCTCTTATTCAATATCGGGTGCGGGTTGAAGTTGAATATTTCATTAGCCTCTGTGAGCTGCCTTTGCCGCAATTAGCGACTTTTGATAAGCAACGCTTCAACGATTTAAGAGACCTTTATTTAGATTTTAGTCTTGCTGACGCAGAAGCAATTAAAAAGATTGAACAAACTACCAATCACGACGTGAAAGCGGTAGAGTACTTTATAAAAGAACACTTTAGCCGCCTTGGCCTCGAGCAATTTCAAGAGTTTATCCATTTTGGTTTAACCTCGCAAGACATTAATAATACGGCGATCCCGCTTAGTATTAAAGAATTTATTGAGGAAGACTATACCTCCATTTTAGGAGATCTTATTGTTAGTCTTACCAATATGGCCGAAGAGTGGTCGGATATCCCCATGTTGGCCCGAACCCACGGACAGCCTGCGTCCCCTACTATTTTGGGAAAAGAAATAATGGTTTTTGTGGAGCGCTTGGATCAGCAGATGCGCTTGCTACGCCATATTCCTCACTCGGCTAAATTTGGTGGCGCTACAGGGAACTTTAACGCTCATAACCTAGCCTACCCAAACACCGATTGGCATGGCTTTGCCCAAGAGTTTGTTGAAGAAAACTTGGGTTTACAGCATTCTTGGCCTACCACGCAAATTGAGCACTACGATAATATGGCCGCGCTTTTCGATTGTATGAAGCGTATCAATACTATAATTATGGACTTAGATCGCGATATGTGGACCTACATATCGATGGAGTACTTTAAGCAGAAAATTAAAGAAGGTGAAGTAGGCTCTTCTGCCATGCCGCACAAAGTTAACCCGATTGACTTTGAAAACAGCGAAGGAAACTTAGGCATTGCCAATGCTCTATTTGAGCACCTAGCCGCTAAACTTCCTCTTTCACGCTTACAGCGCGATTTAACCGATAGTACTGTTTTACGTAATGTGGGGGTTCCTTTTGGTCATACCATCATTGCGATCAACTCTACCTTGAAAGGACTTAATAAATTACTGCTCAACAAAAAAGCTTTGGAAGCCGATTTAGAAAGAAACTGGGCGGTAGTAGCAGAAGGCATTCAAAATATTTTGCGTCGCGAAGGCTACCCTAAGCCATACGAAGCGCTGAAGTCACTTACACGCACCAATAAGGCCATCGATGAACAAGCCATTGCAGAATTTATTGGAGGTTTAGATGTTAGCCCTGAAATTAAAGCGGAACTAATAGCAATTCGTCCCGAAAATTACGTGGGAAGAGCTTAATTCGCATTATCAATTGGAGAGAAAGAGACTAAATTCCACGAGGAAATAGAACTCCAAAAAAACTTTCGGAAAAAGGCGGTTTCATGCTAGAAGCCGCTTTTTTTTTGCTTTATTGGAAGCAGTTTAACAATTTAGACTGAATATAAAATAAAAGCTTTCTAATAGAGGCAATTAGAAAGCCGCCGTTTACTATTTTTGCGAACCTTGAAAAAATCCAACAACATGATTTTTGATATCGAAATGATCAAAAAGGTTTACGCCAAATTTCCCGAGCGCGTTGCTGCTGCTCGCAAAATTACTGGTGGACCTCTTACCCTAGCGGAAAAAATTCTTTATGCCCACCTGTGGGATGATAACAACAATACAGCTCATACGAGAGGTAAAAGCTACGTAGACTTTGCCCCTGATCGTGTGGCCATGCAAGACGCCACTGCGCAGATGGCCCTATTGCAGTTTATGCAATCAGGACGTAAAAAAGCCGCTGTGCCTTCAACTGTGCATTGTGATCACCTTATTCAGGCTGAAACGGGTGCGGTAGCCGATTTAAAAAACGCCAAGCAAAAGAGCTCGGAGGTTTTTGATTTCCTTCAATCTGTATCGAATAAATTTGGTATTGGTTTTTGGGAACCAGGCGGTGGTATTATTCACCAAGTAGTCTTAGAAAACTACGCTTTTCCTGGCGGAATGATGATCGGTACCGATTCGCATACTGTAAATGCGGGTGGCCTCGGAATGGTGGCTATTGGTGTAGGTGGTGCGGATGCGGTAGACGTTATGGCTGGTATGCCTTGGGAACTTAAATTCCCTAAGCTTATTGGCGTGAAATTAACAGGAAAACTATCTGGCTGGACCGCCAGTAAAGACGTAATCTTAAAATTAGCTGGTATCCTAACTGTAAAAGGTGGAACAGGTGCCATTGTAGAATATTTCGGACCGGGTGCGAAGTCATTAAGCTGCACCGGTAAAGGAACCATTTGTAATATGGGTGCCGAAATTGGTGCTACCACTTCTACCTTTGGTTACGATAATAAAATGGGCGATTACCTACGTGGTACTGGCCGTGCAGAAGTAGCTGATGCTGCCGATGCTATTGCAGAACACCTTACGGGAGATGAGGAAGTATACAATAACCCGGAAGCTTATTTCGATCAGGTTATTGAAATTGACCTTAGCACCTTAGAGCCACATATCAACGGACCCTTTACACCCGATAGAGCTACACCAATTAGCCAGTTTGCTAAAGAGGTAGAAGCCAATGGCTGGCCTAAAGAATTAGAAGTAGGTTTAATTGGTTCTTGTACCAACTCTTCTTATGAAGACTTAACACGTGCCGCCTCGATTGCCCAGCAGGCCATCGATAAAAACCTGACTGTACGTTCTGAATTCACCATTACGCCTGGTAGTGAGCAAGTTCGATTTACTGCAGATCGTGATGGACTTTTAGAAAAATTCAACGCCATGGGTGGGGTAGTAATGGCGAATGCTTGTGGACCATGTATTGGTCAGTGGGCACGCCATACCGACGATCCTACTCGTAAAAACTCAATTATCACTTCTTTCAACCGAAATTTCGCGAAGCGTAACGACGGTAATCCTAATACCCACAGTTTTGTGGCTAGCCCGGAGATTGTAACGGCTATGGCCATTGCCGGGGATATGACTTTTAATCCATTAACCGATACGCTGACCAACGAAAAAGGTGAGCAAGTGAAATTGGATGAGCCATTAGGAATTGAGATGCCTCCTGCTGGTTTTGCCGTGGAAAACAACGGTTACCACGAGCCTGCCGCTGACGGAAGTAATGTAACTATTCGAGTGGCTGAAAAATCAGAACGTTTACAGTTATTAGATCCTTTCCAAGCTTGGGATGGTAAAAATATTGAAGGCATGCGCCTAATTATTAAGGCGAAAGGTAAATGTACTACCGACCATATCTCTATGGCTGGCCCTTGGTTACGTTTCCGTGGTCACTTAGATAATATTTCTAATAACACTTTAACAGGTGCTATTAATTATTTCAACGATGAGCCAGGGCGCGTTAAAAACCTTTTAACCGGTGAAGAAGGTACTGTGCCCGATATACAGAGAGCTTATAAAGCAGCCGGAATCCCAACAATTGTTGTAGGTGATCATAACTACGGCGAAGGAAGCTCACGCGAGCATGCCGCCATGCAGCCGCGTCACTTAGGAATGAGAATCGTATTGGTAAAATCTTTTGCCCGTATCCACGAAACCAATCTTAAGAAGCAAGGTATGCTTGGCCTTACTTTCCAAAATGAAGCGGACTACGATTTGTTCCGTGAAGATGACATCATCGACACAGTAGATCTAGATCAATTTCAAGAGGGCAAAGCCTTACAATTGAGATTGAAACATGCCGATGGTAGTGAAGACTTAATTACCGTTGATCATACTTACAATGATTCACAAATAGCTTGGTTTAAAGCTGGTAGCGCTCTTAATAAAATTAAAAGCGACCTTAAAGCTTAAACTTTAGCAAGCCTAATTAAGAGATCCCTCTCAGCCATTTTGCTGAGAGGGATTTTTTTTTGACTTTTCTCCTAAAAGTAATGAAAATCACAAATTGTTAATTATATTTGCATTGTTAATAGTAAAGCTATCATATACGCGTTTAACGCATTTCTATTGTTAGTAACACTATAAAGGAAATTTAATTGAATTGGCGACTAGCCTATCCCACTAAAGATAGCTTGGTTGGTTTAACTCTCTCGCTCCTTTTTCTTAAGGACGGGAGAGTTTCTTTTTAGGAACCTTTTCTAGTAACGATTGCCTTCATTCTAAGTCTATTATAAAAAGAACTAAGACAAGTCAATTCCCTCTAGTGAGGCAAGCCCACTCTTTACCTTTCCACTATCTTTGCAAAAATTCTGTTAGTCGCTAACCTACTAAGCTTAAGCATCGTTATACTAGCAGATGAAAACTAAAGTCATGAAAAAAATTATTACCCTTTGTTTTGCCCTTGCGGCGTTAAGCGCACAAGCTCAAAACTTCTCACCTACTCTTAATCGAAATTTCGAGTTGATTTTTGTAGACTATTTGATGCCTTACAATACCCTAATCAATATCGACCCCAGTACTAACCCAGTGGATACTTTCGGTTTCGTTGAAGTATTAAAAAATGCCAATGGCGCCTATTTACAAGGTCGTGAATTTGAATATGGCAGCTTAGTAAGTAGCTGGTTATGTTCGAATAATGGTAACGTAAACACCGTTTACATGACAAATCCCATGAATGGCGACACGATGCAAATGGATAAAATTCATCGTGATGCCCAAGGAAGGGATACACTTTACCAAACCTATTACGACACTACCTTTCCTGCTACTGGAAGCCTAATCTTAAGTGAGGAATTACGTCTTTTTTATGGACCGCATGGCGTAGATAGTGCTGCGATTTCTGAAGTAAATGGCGGTCTTGGATTTGGTAATAATATCAACTATACCGTTTATCGCAATGCCCAAAACATGGTAGACTCACTGGTGGCTGATATTGAATTTATGGGCAGCAAATTTCCCATTCAAACCTTGATCTATTTCACATCAAACAATCAATTGGATAGTATCAACCTTAAAAACACCCTTTCGGGAGAAGTGGAAGAACAAGTGCGTGTTACTAATAATAGTAATGGACTAGTGGAGAAATTTTTCATCTACGAAAGAGGTAATAATAATGCTTGGACTCTTTATGATGAGTATCACCTTAGTATCAATACCTTTTTCAGCTTAAGTCAAAAATCTGCTTTAAGCTTAAATCTTTACCCTAACCCAAGCCAAGGTTTACTAAATTTAAATAACCCCCTATCGGCTGATCTTAAAATCTTCAATTTAAATGGAGAGCTTGTTTGGGAGCAAAGTAGATTAAGCCCACAAAGCCAAGTTAATCTGAAATCGGTAGCTAAAGGTTTCTACCTTGCTCAGATTCGTTTAAGCGATGGCAGCTTTTACAGCGAAAAAATCTTATTGAATTAAAACCAAACTTCTTGCTAAAAGTCCGCCTTGTTGCGGACTTTTTTTTTGACTTCGCCTTTACCCTAATACAAAAAACTTTTCTAAAATCTTGGCTCCCCAATCTAACCGAGTCCCTAAACCATAAATCTTAAAATACTTTCCGATAAACGAAATTATCACGGGGCGCTCTTGAAACTTATCATCTTTACACCTTAATACAAAGAGACATGAAGAAGAATGTAATTTTTGGACTTAGCCTTCTAGCTTTGGTAGCGTGTAATAAAGAAGACAACCAAGCCATTCAAAACGCCGCAGGAGAGCAAAATGTTAATTCTATGCAAGAGCTTAAAGTAGCAGATAACTTTAATTGGTCTGCTTCTTTTCAGTCTAAGCTAGAAGTTACCTTCACTAATCCGCATAACCTTTCGGTAGAAGAGGAACTAATTTACATTCTCGATAATAATGATAATACTCTGGCTAAAACTAGAGTTAGAAATGGTTTAGCCTCTTTTGACGTTTACTTACCTTCTAACGGTCAGTATAGTTTATACCTTCCTTTTACCTGTCATCAACAAACCCTAAGTAAGCAAGCGAAACAAAACTTCGATCTTAGTCAGAAAATGACAGGAAAAAGAGGAACTCAGTTCAACAAAACTAACAGTAGTTCTTGCACGGTATGCGAAACACCCATGACTAACAATCTTGCTGAACTACCTGTTCTTCCTTTAGGACGTCAAACCATCATTTCACAAAATTCTGTTCCAGGATGGCAAACTACCGCTACTGACGGAAAAATCGAAATTTGGTCTACTGGCTTTGGTGGTGTAACAGCCCAAGAAGGCAATCAGTTTTTTGAAATCAATGCCAACCGTCCAGATGCTTTATACCAAGAACTTTGCTTAGAGCCAGGCTCTACTATTTCTTGGTCCGTTTGGCATCGCGGTAGAGCGGGCGTTGATGTAGCTCAAGTTAAAATTGGGGGTTCATTAGCCACTGCTACAGTAGAAGCTACTATGACAAGTGGAAATTCTGCTTGGAACAATTATACTGGTACTTATGCCATTCCGGCCAATCAAACCACTACCCTATTTATTTTTGAAGCCGTAAGTGCTACTGGTGGTGGATCAGTAGGCAACTTCCTTGATAATTTCCGTATCAGCTGCGACCAAGATGGCGATGGTGTGGCCGATATTAATGATGATTATCCAACCGACCCAAGTCGCGCTTACCGCAGTTTCTTCCCTAGTGCAGGAAAACAAATTGTTGCTTTTGAAGACTTATGGCCAGCTACCGGCGATTACGACTTCAACGATTTAGTTTTAAGCAATCAAGTTGAGATTAGCCACAACGCCAATAACGAATTAGTAGATGCTAAATTCGCCATAAGTATTGATGCAATTGGTGCTGGTTTAGCGAACGGAATTGGCCTCATGCTCCGCGATGAAAGCAAAGCAGTATTAGCGAATGGTTCTATCACCTCTGTAAGTGGTAATGTAAGTTTAGACCCAGCTAATAACAGCGGATTAATTGTAAGCAATGATGTTTTTGCAAGTATCAGCAGCTATTACCAAAACAATGGTAGTGGTCCCTCGAGAACTCCAGATACTCTAAAATTCACGGTAAACTTTGGTGCCAATGCCGGTAGTGAATTATTACCTGAGCTATACCTTTTCCGCACTAACGACAGAGCTTTAGAAGTACACCGCAGTGGCTTCTCACCTTCCGCTGCTTTTGATGCGGCACGTGCAAATACCATTGACGATAATGGTGATTTTAAAACTGCCAATGGCTTACCATGGGGAATTGAAATTATTACGGAAACTTCTTACGATCATGCCTTAGAAAAAATTGACATGGTGCAAGCTTACCCCCAGTTTACTAGTTGGGCCGCATCGGGCGGAAGCCAAAACACATCGTGGTTCTTAAACCCGGATGCTGAAAAAGTATTCGACGCTAATCCCTAATCAAATCTTTGTATTGTAGAAAATACCCTGTCTTTTTAAAGAGACGGGGATTTTTTTTATAAAATTCACGCATTCTGAGAAATTTGAACTTACTTTGTACTTCAAAGTACTTTTAATATGAATCAGGAAAAATACCTCCAAGACTTAGCTGAGATCAAAGAGATGATGAATCGCTCTTCGCGCTTTATATCCCTTAGCGGTTTATCGGGCGTATCAGCGGGTATTTTTGCTCTTATGGGTGCTTATGCTGCTTACGAAACAGTATACAATAATCAGAACTATTTCGATTACCGTCATGCTTATATTACCCAAGAAAGTTTATTCCAATTAGTGCTAATTGCAGCTCTAACTTTAGTGGGAGCGATAGGAACGGGGATATATTTCACCACCCGCGAGAGTAAAAAACGCAAACAAAAAATTTGGGATTCGCAGAGTAAAAGGTTGCTTATTAACCTAGCCATTCCCTTGTTTACGGGAGGATTTTTATCGCTTATTTTAATTCGAGAAGGACTAATAGGATTAGTGGCCCCGATGACTCTCATTTTTTACGGACTGGCCTTGGTTAATGCTAGTAAATACACCTTAGGGGAATTGAGAAGTTTGGGGATTTTAGAAATCATTTTGGGTTTAGTGGGCTGTATTTTCATCGGTTATGGCCTCGTTTTTTGGGCAATCGGCTTCGGCATTTTGCACATCGCTTATGGTTTAGTAATGCACTTTAAATACCAACAAGCGTGAAAAACATACTCAAAGATTTAAATAAGGCCTTCGAAAATAAAATTCGCTTGGCCATTATGTCGGCCCTGTTGGTGAACGATTATCTAGACTTTAACAGCCTGAAGGATTTGCTAGATGTTACCGACGGTAATTTAGCCAGCCATCTAAAATCGCTGGAAACAAAAAACTACGTCAGCTTTAAAAAAGAGTTTTTAAATCGGAAATCGCATACCAAGTATTCGGCTACCGAAGAAGGCAAATTGGCTTTTAAACTGCACATTCAAGCAATCGAGAAATTACTGAAATAATATTTTTTTACCTAATCACTTTGTAATTCAAAGTACTTTTAAATAATAGAGAAATGACAACAAAAAACAAACCCTTAGAAAAAGTAAACCACATGATTCGCAACTCCATCATGCTAAAGCTGCTGGTAATAACCGCATTGATGCTTTTATTATTGATACCCGCCTCAATGATTAACTCCATTATCCAATCGCGCGAGCAGAAAAATAATGAAGCGATTGCCGAGGTGAGCGACAAATGGGCCGATGCTCAAGAAATTAATGGGCCCATTTTAAGTGTGCCCCTTATTTATGAATATGAAAAAGATGGCAAGCTTATTCGCAGTAATAAAAACCTACAAATTCTCCCTAAAAGCCTTTCCATTAATGGCGAAGTAGAACCCGAAAAACTCCGCCGTGGTATTTACGAAATTGTGGTTTACAAATCGGATCTGCATTTAGCGGGTGAATTTGACTTAAACCTCGATATCGACAGTACCAATCTCAAGGAAATCCAATTTAACAATGCCTTTGTAACCATTGGCATCTCCGACTTAAGGGGGATAAAAAACATCATTAAATTTAAATGGAATCAAGAAGACCTCGAAGTAGAACCGGGTTCCAAGCTCAGTAAAATTATTTATTCTGGCATTCACGTTAAAATTCCGCATCTGCAAAAGCAATGGGGCACAAATTCTAACTTTGAGTTTAATTTGGATCTGCAAGGCAGTCGTAACCTATCCTTTATTCCCCTTGGCAGTAATACTGATGTAAGACTCAATTCTAGTTGGAACTCCCCTAGTTTTAATGGAAGTTTTTTACCCGATGAACGCGAAATAAGCGATAGTGGCTTTAGCGCTTCTTGGAAAATTTTACAATTAAATCGCAACTTCCCCGAAAACTGGATCGGCGATTTTAACGCCAAAACTTTGCAAGAAGCTTCTTTTGGTTTAGACCTACTCGTGCCCTTAGATGATTACCAAAAATCTTTGCGATCTTCTAAATATGCGGGAATGACTATCGCCCTTACCTTCTTGATTTTCTTTTTGGTGGAAGTCTTAAACCAGCGTAAAATTCACCCGCTGCAGTATGCCTTGGTAGGATTATCTTTAATCCTATTCTACACTTTATTGGTATCCATTTCGGAGCATTCTAACTTTAATTTGGCCTACGGAATATCTACCTTGGGTATTGTTGCCATGATTAGTCTCTATAGCATTAGCATCTTTAAAAAGGTGAAAGTAGTTCTGCTGCTAACCACTATTCTAATCGTTATTTATGGCTTCCTCTTTGTAACCTTACAACTAGCCGATTATGCCTTATTAATGGGAAGTATTGGCTTAAGTCTGATTTTAGGCGGAACCATGTATTTCACCCGAAATATCGACTGGTACAAACTCAATTTCGAGAACAACTAAAATAAGATCGTTTAGCATTTAAGCCCTAGTCATCAAAAGCCGCATGACTAGGGTTTTTCTTTTTTAGCTCGCAAGGCGTACACCATGGGTAATTTGCTTTCGAAGTCCTTAATCTGAAACTTATTGGGTGAAATTTCTAGGGTATTGGCAAAGCAATTGTAGGGCGAATAATCAAACTCTTGAAAGGTTTCCAATTGCAAACCCGCTCCGAAAAGACTGCCTAAAACCTCAGCTAAAGAATGATTCCAACTAATGGTTTCAATTTCAATCTGCTCCTCTTTAGCGGCATAGGTTCCTTGCTGCTTTTCAATAATTGGATCCACTTTAAAATAAGAGTACTCTACCTTTTTGAAATCATTATCGAACATCCACACCACCGGATGAAACTCGGCAAATACCAATTGTCCGCCAGGCCTTCAGTAACGCGCTATCAAATTCGCCCATTTCTCTAAATCGGGTAACCAACCGATGGTACCGTAGCTACTAAATACTAAATCAAACTGCTCGTCCTAATGCTGCTCTAAAGAATAAATGTCGCAACAAATAAAACGGGCATTTAACTTACAAGCTTCGTTTAATTCGCGCGCCTGCGCAATGGCTTTATCGGAAAGGTCCACTCCTACCGCATCTGCTGCCAAGCGCGCTAGCGACAAAGTATCTTGCCCAAAATGACATTGTAAATGCAACACTTTTTTACCCTGCAGATTAGGCAAAAGAGCGGCTTCGATACTATTTAACGTGAATTCGACAATAAATTAGAGCCTCAGATTTTCAATGGAAGGAAAAGACTAGTCTGGATCGTGCAGCTGTAGCGGGCTACAGCAAATGAGCTAGATGCAGGATTTTCATTTTTATTGGAAAATCCGTTTAGGCCCCTTCTAAAAAGCGACTTTCCACGCCTCAGTAGCTCACAATAGCCCGCTATTGCTTCACTACTTCGGCTTGAAACCCACTATTTACAAGAGGTCTGAGGCCTAATTTTACGTCGAACTCACGTTATTTAACGAAGTCTTTCCTTTCAGGAAACTAGCAACATCGTAAAAATCGGATTGATAATGCGAGTCGATACGCTTATTCCACGAAGCGCGATTTATCTCTAAATACTCATCTGCCTTAGCGCTCATAATTTTATTGTTTTGAATAGGGAAATATAAAGCTTAGTTGCCAAGCATATAAAAAAACCGAGCTCAAAAAAAACCTAGTAAACAACTTTGTTAACTAATTCGTTAACTTTGTAAGGTGGTTAGAAAAGTTATTGCGTATAAAACTACTTCCTTGACTTTTATAGAGATCAAGACAAAAAGGTTCAGCTGAAGATTGAGTATGTCCTAGACATGATTCGGTTTGAACAGAGAGTTTCAACAAAGTTTTTTAAGCAGCTGCAGAGTAGCGATGGAATTTACGAAGTTAGAGTTATCACCTCTTTTAAAAGCATTCGAATACTTTGCTTCTTTGATGGCGCCGACCTTATTGTTTTAAGCAACTGCTTTGTAAAGAAAACTCAGAAAACACCAAAAAAAGAGATTACGAAGGCAGAAAAAATCAAGACGGAGTACTTAAAAGATAAAAGCAGTTAAACATGAAAAATACAACAAGTTTCGAAGATATATTAGTAAATAAGTACGGTAATAAAGGGACTGAATCTAGAGATAAATTTGACACTGAGTCTCTTGCCTTTCGACTTGGAATAATGTTGAAAGAAGCTAGACAAGAAGCCCAGTTAACACAAGAGCAGCTCGCTGAGAGAACCGGGACGAAGAAAAGCTATATATCAAGAATTGAACGCGGATTAAGCGACATTCAAGTGTCTAGCTATTACAAGCTAATCGAAATTGGACTGGGTAAAACTCTGAATATTTCTATCGGATAGACTAAATAACGTGAGTTCGACTATAAATTATAGCCTCCGATTTCGTCGAACTCACGTTAAATACGGTTCGACCTGAAACTATAACTTAGTCCCAAGAGGCTGCGCAGGGTGCCGCCGTCAAAATTGCTATTAAGATAAGGGGATATCTCAAAAGCGACTTGGAAATTGGGATGTTTCCGCCAAGGCTTAAAACGCAGTCCGAAATGCAGTAAATAACCATTGGTAAAAGTCAAATCTTCGGCCGCATAAAAAGGATTAAAGTTAAAGCCCAAGCCGCTGTATACGCTGTAATAATCACGCTTTCGGAAATTCACCATGGCATTTACTTCCATATTCACATTGCTCAAAAAGGTATTGCTTTCCAGTCGTCCATCCAGCCAAAGTGTTTTTTCGCTGTCGCTAGATAGCGCCACAATCGATTGAAAGGGATAATAGGATAAAGCCACCTGCGCCTTAAGGCCATTTAGGCATAGAAAGGTAAACAACAAAGTATTAATTAGTAGTCTCATAACAAGTCAATTAGTTTGCAATAGCAGGCTTTAGGCTGATAGAAGTCATCAAATAATAAGGGATAATCTTCACGTTGGTAAAAATCGCGAATCCACGAATTGGCATCACTTAAACCCCAAAAGCTAATGCCGTATTGATAGCGGCTGGGCAAAGCTTTGTAGGCTAAAACTACCGTGGCCAAAACATCGGCCTGCCGGTTAAATAACTCTTCTTTATCTAAATCGCCTTTATTAAAGGGATTTACCGAAATATCCACTTCGGAGAGGTGAACTAACAAACCGGTTTCACCCGCTGCCTGAATCGCGCTATTTATTTGCCCTCGGCTAGGGTAATTAATGGCGATATGCATCTGCATGCCAATGCCATCAATAGGCAACCCGCGCTGTTTCAGCTTGCTAAGAAAAGTGAGAACTGCTGCGCGTTTACGCTCGTTATAGGCTAAATTAAAATCATTGTAAAACAGTAAAGCCTGCGGATCTGCCTCATGCGCGTAGCGAAAAGCTTTTTCTATGTAGGCATCGCCCAAATGTTGCCGCCAGATAAAATTTCGCAGCGTACCATCCTCATTAAAGGCTTCGTTAATTACATCCCAAGCTTCTACTTTTCCCTTAAAATGTTGACAGATAGATTGGATGTGATTCTTAAACATCGCTTCCCACTGGGCTTTCGTCCCTTGATAGTTTAGCATCCAAATGGGCAATTGCTTATGCCAGATTAAAGTGTGGCCGTGGATGCGTTGCTTATTTTGTTGGGCACGCGCTACGAGATTATCGGCCTCCCACCAAAAAAAACTATTCTCTTGCGGATGAAGATAAGAGGGCTTAAAAATATTTTCGGGGGTAATGCTATTAAACTGTTTGCTTACCAAAGTATCGTACTGCGGCAAACTGAAATAAGTCGGATCGACCGCCACACCCAGAGGGAAATTCGCCTGCTGATAGAGGGACTTTTCTAGTCCACATTCTTCCGAACTAGGCTTTTTACAAGCGCTCATCAAAATAAGTAATACGAAAGTGAGTAGGGCTCTGGGCATAATCAAATGAAGGATATAAACCTCTATAAAGGGCACAAGTTAAAGCCTTCTCTCGACTTGAAAAATATTCCCTTTGAAAACCAAGCCCTTGACTTTTTCGCATCTACGCGAAGTGTAAACAAGAGATATTTTATCTAATTTTGCTATCATTCTAAAATAAATATCATAATGCAGAGCGGAACCCCAAAAACAGTCCTTCATTTAGATCTTGATAGCTTCTTTGTTTCGGTAGAACGACTGACTAACAGCGCTTTAAACAACAAGCCTGTTTTAGTGGGAGGCACGGGCGGAAGAGGTGTGGTGGCTTCTTGTAGCTATGAAGCGCGGCGCTACGGTGTTCACTCGGGAATGCCCATGCGCACTGCCCTTCAGCTTTGTCCCGAAGCAATTGCCATTAAAGGCGACAGCAGTCGCTACAGCAAGTATTCGGATATCATTACCGAAATAATTAAGGAGGAAGTGCCCCTTTTTGAAAAGCCCAGCATCGATGAATTTTACGCCGACCTTACCGGCATGGATCGCTTTTTTGGTTGTTTCAAAATGGCCACCGAAATGCGCAGCAAAATTATTAGAGAGACTGGTCTTCCTATTTCCTTCGGGCTCTCTACCAATAAAACTGTAGCTAAAGTGGCAACCGGCGAAGCCAAGCCGAACAATCGCTTAGAAGTTTCCAGTGGTTTCGAACGTCCTTTTCTCGCTCCCTTAGCGGTGAAGAAAATTCCTATGGTAGGACAAAAAACGGGTTTATTATTAAACCGCATGGGCGTGCGCTATATTCACACCTTACAGGAGATGCCCGTAGAATTAATGGAAAAGGCCATGGGCAAAAACGGCATTAATATCTGGCAAAAAGCCAATGGCATCGACAACAGTCCGATTATTCCTTATCAGGAAAGAAAATCCATTTCTTTAGAACGCACCTTTCAGAAGGATACCATTGATGTGCAAAAATTAGAGACCCTCATTATTGCTATGGCCGAAACCCTCGCTTTTCAGCTAAGGCAAGGCAATAAGCTCACGGCCTGTATTACGGTGAAAATCCGCTATTCCGACTTTAATACCTACACCCTACAAAAGCGCATTCCCTACAGCAGTAACGACGATGTACTAATTGCCAGCGCGAAAGAACTCTTTAAAAAACTCTATAACCGTCGCTTATTGGTGCGCCTTATTGGCTTAAAGATGAGTCATTTAGTAGGCGGTGGTCACCAAATAAACCTCTTTGAAGACAGCGTAGAAAAAATCCGGCTTTACCAAGCGATGGACGCCATGCGTAATCGCTTTGGGCAGAATGCCGTTTCGCGGGCCAAAACCATGGAATCGAAAGGACTGGGGCGTTCCAATCCCTTTAATGGTATGCCTTCCGCAATAATGGCGCATCGCCGCGGCTAAAGCTAAAATCATGCTCAACAATCACAGTTATTACAGTTTAACTTATGGCATACTCTCGCCTAAAGAGTGGGTAGAATGGGCGCAAGAGAATCAGGAAAAGCAGGTTTGCCTCACCGATATTAATTGCACCGCCGGGAATATTGAGTTTATCCGTCTCGCTAAAGAAGCGGGCATTAAAGCTATTGTTGGCATCGATTTTAGGAATGGTGTGGAGCAACTTTATATTGCCCTTGCCCGTAACCGCAGCAGCTATGCCGAAATGAATCGCTTCCTCTCCCAAGAGCAAATAGAGGGCAAAGGCCTTCCGGCAGAAGCGCCCCTAAAAGAAGCCTTTATTATTTACCCCTTTAATAAGGTTCCCAAGCGCGCGCTCTACGACTACGAATTTATCGGCATCGCCCCTCATGAGCTCAATAAACTGCGCTTTTCGGTTTTAAAAAACGAAACCGATAAAATGGTTATGCTGCGCAGCAATAGCTTTCGCGAGAAGCGCGACTATAATACCCATCGTTTATTAAGAGCCATCGGTGAAAACAAACTATTAAGCAAATTAAAACCCGAAGAACAAGCGCCAGCGCAATGGGGCCTGCTAAACAGTAAAGAGCTGAGCGAACTTTACCAAGACTTCCCCAAAATTATCGCCAATAGCAAAAGGCTTTTAGAGGAATGTCAAGTCGACTTTGAATTTAAAAATTACAGTCGCAGTGAAAACCGCCGCTACTATACCGACAGTGCCACGGGCGACCGCGAAATTATTCGTTCCCTCTGTTATAATGGTTTGGAATACCGCTATCCCAATCCTAGCCCAGAAGTATACGAACGCCTAGAAAAAGAACTAGATGTAATTGAGAAACGCGGTTATTACAGCTATTTCCTCATTAATTGGGACATTGTAAACTACGCCCGTCGCAAAGGTTATTTTTACGTGGGACGAGGTAGCGGCGCCAATAGTTTAGTGGCCTATATTTTACGCATCACTGATGTAGATCCGATTAAACTGGATTTGTACTTCGAGCGTTTTATAAACCTATCTCGGCGACAGCCCCCCGATTTTGATATTGACTTTTCTTGGCGCGACCGGCAAGATATTACACGCTATATTTTCGAGCGCTTTCCTAAAGCCTGCTTACTAGGTTCACATACTACTTTTAAGTACAAGGCTATTGTGCGCGAGTTGGGGAAAGTATTGGGTTTACCCAGCCGCGATATTGATCAATTAAGCACCTGGCGTAAAGAGAAGGCAGAACTGGACGATATGCAAAAACTGGTCTTAAAATACGGTCAGCGTATTGAAGGCTTCCCGCATCATCTTACCATACATTCCAGTGGCATTCTTATTCCCGAAAATGATATTTACCAATATGGCGCTACCATCCTACCGCCCAAAGGTTTCCCTACTAGTCATTTCGATATGTATTCGGCCGAAGATATTGGGCTTTATAAATTCGATATTTTAGGGCAAAGAGGTCTCGCTAAAATTAAGGATGCCCTCCTGTTGGTCAAGCAAAATTACCCCGAAGCGAAAGATTTAGACATCCATAAAGTGCAACCTTTTTATGAAGATGAAAAAATAAAAAGCATGCTGCGCGAAGGACAAACCATGGCTTGTTTTTACGTGGAGTCGCCTGCTATGCGCGGACTGTTGCGCAAGCTTCGAGCCGATAGTTACCTCGGCCTGGTAGCGGCCAGTTCCATTATTCGTCCGGGGGTTTCCGCTAGCGGCATGATGGCCGAATACATTAGGCGCTTCCGCGATCCTAAACTGCGAAAATACATTCACCCGAAGATTGGCGAAATATTAGGCGAAACCTTTGGGGTGATGGTCTACCAAGAAGACGTCCTTAAAGTGGCGCATTACTTTGCGGGCCTCAGTTTAGAAGAAGCGGATGTGCTGCGCCGCGGCATGAGTTGGAAGTTTCGCGAGCGCAACGAGTTTGATAGTATTAAGGATAAATTTTTTAGCAATTGTAAAGAAAAGGGCTATCCCGATGCTGTTACCAGCGAAGTGTGGCGACAAATTGAAAGCTTTGGTAATTATGCTTTTGCCAAGGGACACTCGGCTAGCTATGCCGTAGAAAGTTACCAAAGTCTTTACCTCAAAGCCTATTACCCGCTAGAGTATATGCTGGCCACCCTAAATAATGGCGGAGGATTTTACAGTGTAGAAACCTACCTCAACGAATTTCGCTTGAACGGAGGAACGGTAGAAGCCCCCTGCGTTAACCACTCTGAAATGGAAAGTACGCTGCATCAAAAACACTTGTTTTTAGGCTTCCAAAACTTAAAGGACTTTGAAGACCGGGTGGTGCTAAATATTTTACGTGAAAGACATTTGAGGGGAAAATATACGAGTCTGCACGATTTTACCGAACGCGTGGAAATTTCTTTGGAACAACTTATTATCCTCATTCGCATTAATGCCTTTCGTAGCATTGAGGCCGACAAGAAAAAACTATTATGGGAAGCGCACTTTCTGTTAGGATCGGCTAAAAAATCAGCCCCAGTAAGCGACCTCTTCCGCAATGAGCCCCCCAAATTAGTAATCCCCGAGCTGGAGCATCATCAGCTCGAAAATGCGGTAGATGAAATTGAACTGCTGGGCTTCCCTCTAAGTTCGCCCTTTCAGCTTGTGCCAAGCCTACCCGAAAACACCATTGCCGCCCAAGACATTCCGCGGCATAAAGGGCAAAAGGTGCGCTTATGCGGATACCTAATCCACATAAAGAATCTTAACACCCGCGCCCAAGTTTCGCAGCACATGATGTTTGGAACCTTTTTAGATCAAGCCGGGCATTTTATTGATACCGTTCACTTCCCGCAATCGGCGGCCCAATATCGCTTTAAGGGAAAAGGGATTTATTTAATTGAGGGCCTGGTAATTGAAGAGTACGATTTTTATAGTGTAGAGGTTTTGTATTTAGAGCGGCTGCCTTATGTAAATTTTGAGGATGTGTAAAGCTTGATCTTAATCACAATCTAAAGAAAATTGTCTTCCAAAATCAAGATTTAGTAACTTTGATAAAATTATCAAGTAAATGGATCTGCAGACCCGAAAGCTAGAGTTTATAAAGGACTTCTTGAAACTGACCAGTGAGGAAGCTGTAATTACATTAGAAAAGATACTTAAAAAGCAAAAGCAGTCGGATTTTGAAAGCGACTTAGCACCCATGCCCTTGGAGGAACTAAATTCTCGAATTGACCAGTCACTTGAAGATTCAAAAAACGGTAGGCTAACTAATACGACCGAGCTTAAGTCTGAAATAGACAAATGGACTTAGAAGTTTTCTGGACACATTTTGTAAAGAGAGAACTTCGACAAATTTTTGACTATCACAAAGAAAAGGCTACTTAACCATTGCCAGAAAAGTAGCGAAGGGTATTTACCGAGCCACACTTCGACTTGCAAAAAAACCAGAAATAGGTCAAAAGGAAGAACTATTAGCCGACAGGCCAGAAGGTTTTCGTTATCTGATCCACACTAATTATAAAATCATTTATTGGATAAACGCCAAGTCTAAAAGAGTCGAGATTATTGATGTATTTGACACTAGGCAAAACCCGATAAAAATTCAGCGAAATAAAAAGTAAGAAGATCTTTTCGAACCTTTATAATAAGACACCTAATTCACCGTGCAAATCGCAAATTAGCCGCAGAGAACAACGAAACCTTGGCGGTTCAAAAACCATCCTTAACTTTAACCCATGTGTTACGATTCTGCCGCCCTATCCAAAAGAAGTCTTGACTATGCCAAGCGCGTGGGGTATGGCCCCGAAACCATTGAAGAGCTGGAACAACAATTTTTACGTTTACGCGAAATCAGTGGTCCCGTTTTCCATGCCAATGGCTATGATCATCCAGCATTGCCGATAGTTTTAGAGGAGGAAGAAAAAAAAGAAGTAAAACTCTTTCAATGGGGTCTCGTTCCCCAGTGGACAAAGAATTTAGAACAGGCGCAGCAAGTTTGGAATCGCACTTTAAACGCCCGCTCCGAAACCATTTTCGAAAAACCCGCTTATCGCGAAGCAGCCGAAAAACGACGCTGCTTAGTGGTACTTGATGGATTTTATGAGCATCACCATAAGGGCAGTAGAACCTTCCCTTATTATATTCAAATGGCTAACAAAGAACCGATGATTATGGCAGGAATTTACGAACGTTGGCTTAATCCCGAAGATCAAAATAGTCTTTTCACTTTTAGTATTGTCACTACCCAAGCAAATAGCTTATTGCAGAAAATTCATAATAATCCCAAAATGAAGGAGGCTCGCATTCCCCTCATCCTCAGTCGTGAGAAACAGGAATTATGGTTAAGTAAGCTATCTCCCGTAAGGGATAAAAAAACCTTTGCGGAGATTTTTAAACCCATTGCCAGTGAGGAGCTTATAGCGCATACGGTGGCCCCTTTGCGGGGGATGCGTAAAGTGGGAAATGTACCGATAGCCCAAGAAGAGAAAGTTTATCCCGAATTAATGCAGGAAGATAGTGATGAGCACGGGCAGATTTCCTTGTTCTAAATGAACGTTCAGGCTTCGGAGTCGTTACCTTTTAAAGACAAAGACCAATCCATGAAATTAAAAAACAAAGTAGCCTTCATTACAGGAGGCAATAAAGGCATCGGATACGGCATCGCCGAATATCTATTAAAAGAAGGTATGAAGGTAGCGATAAGCAGTCGTAGTATCGCATCTGCGCAAGCGGCGGCTAAAGACCTAGCCCCACACGGTGAAGTACTAGCTTTAGAATTAGATGTGCGCGATTACAGCGCCCAAGAAAAGGCAGTAGCCGATATTTTGGGGAAATGGGGACAATTAGACTTAGTGGTGGCCAATGCCGGTATCGGTCATTTCGCCCCCATCGATGATATGAATATTGAAGAGTGGAAAGCAGTAATCGATACCAATGTAAACGGCGTATTTTACACTTCCAAGGCCGCCATTCCCGCTTTAAAAAACAGCAAAGGTTATATCATTACCATCAGTAGTTTGGCAGGAACTAACTTCTTCCAGCAAGGCACGGCTTATAATGCCAGTAAATTTGCCGTTACCGGCTTTAGTCAGGCCATGATGCTCGACTTGCGTAAATATGGCATCCGCGTAAGCACCATTATGCCCGGCTCCGTAACCAGTCATTTTAACGGTCACGAACCGAGTGAGGGTGATGCTTGGAAAATTCAGCCCGAAGATATTGGCGAATTAGTGGCGGATCTTATGAAAATGAACCCCCGTACCTTACCCAGTAAAATTGAGGTAAGACCTACTATTCCTCCATCTGCGAAAGCATAAGAGACCCATTTTTAATTAAGCCCATTACTTCTAGTGATGGGCTTTTTTTGTGGGGTATTTTAGAAAATCTGGGGATTATAATCCTTTTTATGCTTGGGACCGATATTGCGATAAATCTCTTGGATATAGCTCATATCTTCCTCAAAATTCCCTTTTGGATGATAAACACCGAGTACGCCCGCTTCTTTTTTATCGTAATCTAAATAGCCTAAACTGATGGGAACATTGGCTTCTATGGCAATGCGGTAAAAACCAGTTTTCCATTTTTTCACCCATTTTCGGGTCCCTTCGGCGGGGACTAAAACCACCATTTTTTTAGCTTTAAGCTGATCAATGGCATAATCGGTTAAGTTGTTGCGCGACTTCGTACGGTTTACCCCTACCGCACCCGTCCAACGGAAGAAATACCCATGTAAACCCTTGGTATACAAATCTTTAATAAAGTATTTCAGATCTAAACCCATCACCCAAAAGGCCGCCAAAGCAAAGGGGAAATCCCAGTTTGAGGTATGGGGCGCGGCCACCATTACCGAATGCTTCATTTCCTCTGTAATCTCTGCTTTTAACTTCCAACCCGAAAGTTTAAAGAACATATTTCCCAAAAACCTTTTCATGGCTGCAAATTACTATAATACTGATTAGTATTTTTGATAGCGGATAAGATTACTAAACCCTAAAGATTGAAAGGCCGAACCCGCATTGCTCCAACTCCTTCGGGATACCTACACCTAGGAAACTTGTTTTCCTTCGTAAATACTTGGTTATTGGCGCATGAATGGGAGCTTGAGCTATTGCTGCGAATCGACGATATGGATCAGGCGCGCCTGCGGATGAGCTATTTAGATGATATTTTCCGCACTTTAGAAAGCCTTGGTCTCGACTATGATATTGGCCCTTCTGGCCCTGGAGATTTCCTAGAAAATTGGTCTCAGCGCAAACGCAAATCGCAATACGACGATATCATTGAATGCCTTAAAAACAAAGGGAAACTCTACCCCTGCGCTTGCTCTCGCAAAGAACTTTCCACCCACAAACGCTCCGAGCATTTTAGCCAAAATTGCTGGAGCAAAAAGCACTCATTTGCCGCGAAGGGACAAAAATGGCGTTTACACTACCAAGGCGAATCTGTGCACATTTTAAATGGACAAGGCGAAAGCGAAGAGTCGCAGCTCGCTAATGAAGTTTGGGATTTCGCGGTGCGTCGAAAAAATGGCGACCCCGCTTATCAGCTTTGCTCCTTCAGCGATGATTTACATTTTGGCATTAGCCACATTGTGCGCGGTGAAGATTTGCGTTATTCCAGTTTTGCCCAAGCCTATTTAGGGGAAGTTTTAGGCGAAAAAAGCTTTCGCAAGATGCGTTTTTACCACCATTCTTTGGTTAAATATGAAGGAGAAAAGCTTTCAAAAAGTCAGTCTGCCCCCGCCGCTAAATATTATTTAGGCGGCCGTAGCAATAAAGAAAGAGTTTTAAATTTTATTGCAGCGGAATTAGGGTTAAAAGGTTCATTTTCGGTTTTGGCCGATTTACAAGAGGCGTATTTGGAGGGGAGAGATTCATAATTCAAAGAGCTAATCGAGTTAGAGTTCAGTTGTAATTCAATTGAAATTCGATTGGAAGAAGAGGATTATGGAGAGTAAATTCAATTGTAGATCGAATGCCACATAGCCCTGCGATTTATCGCGGGGATTGCAGAAGGTAATTTGGTTGGAATGGGTTTTTGATATTCTAGCTGGGAGTTGATTTTGATGATTTTTTTGAGCAGCATCATGTCACCCCTCCGGGTAGGGTGTCCAATCTCTCGTTCCAAAAAACGAGTATTTTTCGGGCTTATTTTG
>PZPB01000114.1 GCA_003045865.1 Bacteroidota bacterium
TGGCTTCAATTTTGGCGATGGCGAAGGGGATGATGATGCCTGTGAACAGTTGTGTTTCTTTTCCAATGGCGATTTACTTGCTACGGGACAATTTGAAGGCTTAATTGATTTTGATCCCGACAGTGCTCAAAGTTTTCTTGCCACAAGCGTGCAAGGTGGCGGTGAACCTTATTTCTTACGTTACGATTCCCAAGGAAATCTAATTTGGTGGCGCGCCCTGCGCAGTAAGCGCGATATTCATATTTACGGCGTGCAGCTCGATGCGCAGGATAATATTTACCTCACGGGGACTTATATAGAAGAAGTTATTTTTGATGCGAGTGATCCCAACGCTCGTTTAAGCGGCATTAGCCCGAACGATGGCGATGGCTATTTGGCCAAGTTCGATCCAAACGGCGGCTACCTCTGGAGTAAGCGCTTTGCTGGCACAGGCATCGATGCAGGAATAGATATTGAAATTAATCCTGCAGGAGAAATTGTAGTGCTTGGGCATTTTGGCGATTCCTTACAATTTGATCCCGCGCAATCTTCATCCTTGCGCATCTCGGCAGGAGCTGGCGACATTTTTATGGCCGCCTACGATGCGAACAACGGTAATTTTAAATGGACCCAAAGTATCACTGGTATTGGCTTCGATAATGCACGCGCCTTAGCTATCGACGCTCTAGGGAATTATTACATCAATGGTGATTATACCAGTACTATTACCTTTTCTCTCAGCCCTTTAAGTACTTTGGTGAGTAGTGGTGGAAATGATGTTTTTGTTGCTAAATACGATGTCAACCGCAATTTTAAATGGGCGGAAAAAATTGCCGGTAGCTCCACCGATCTTGGCGTAGATATGATCTTAATTGGAGATACACTATTGGCAATTGCTGGCACTTTTCGCAATAACGTTCAACTTGATCCAGCCGGTATAAATCCAGTGCAAACAGGTGCTAGCTCTCTTCCCGATATATTTCTTACCGTGCTGGACACGGCCGCACAATTTCGGTGGGGACATACTTTCGGCTCTACTTCTACCGATCAGGTTTACGACCTAACGTACGATCCTGCAGGCTTACTTTATATCGGTGGTTATTTTGCCCTAACGGTCGACTTTGATCCCAATCCAAATGCTACCCAAAATCGTAATGGCCTGGGCGGTGATGGCTTCTATGCAGGCTATCAAGTAAATAATGGCGCTTTTAGTCAGGTCCAGCAAATTGCCGGTCCTACTTTTACCAAAGTGAATGCTTTAGCTTTAGCACCTAACCAAAAAATTTGGGCCGGTGGAGCGCTTTACGGCACCGCCGATTTCAATCCTTCCGGTGCGCCCTTTAACCTCAGCAGCCCTGCCTCCAATAACAGCAACTCTTTTTTTGCCGCCTACAGCGGAGCAAATTTCGATACAGCTTGGCTTACCCAAGATCGCGAAGGCGGCAATGACCAAGCGAAGAAGTCTATTTTCTTGCAAAACGGTAAAGTGCTTAGCACGGGCTTTTTTAGCGGTGGCGTAGATTTCGATTCAGACACGGGACAAACTTGGCTTAACAGCCATGGCCAAGAAGATATTTACCTCGCCCAGTATAAAAACGATCTTAGCCTCGAGTGGGCGATAAAACTGGGAGGAATTGGCAGCGACGCGGGTATGGCCATTGCCGAAGATCCTGCCGGAAACCTCTATTTAGCAGGCGAGTATGAGGGCACACTTTATTTTGAGAACCTAGGCCAAAGCGATAGTTTAGTGGGACAGTCTAATTTGGCTGCATTCCTCGCTAAGTATAGCCCTCAAGGCAATCTCATCTGGATTCAAAACCTAACGGGGAACCCTGGCTTTGCTTATATCAATGACCTGTCAGTAAATGCTTCCGCCCAAATTGCGGTTGCGGGACTTTACCAAGGAAGCATAAGTTTCGACGGCACCAACATGACGCCCAACGCCTCTAACCGTGCTGCTTTTTTGGCGGTTTATGATAGCGCTCAAGGCCTAGTTTGGAGTCAAATTGTAGATGGCAGTAGCAATGAATATGGACTAAGCACCTTAGCCGCTAGCAATGGTGATTTCTACCTCGGTGGATCCTACCGCAATACGGTCGATTTTGATCCTGGCAGCGCTGTACTCAATCGCAGCTCTAGCTTCGGAACCAATGACATATTTATAACCAAATACAATAGCAGCGGCGCTTTCCAATGGGTACGCACCTATGGGCAACGCAGCTTTGAAGGAGCGCGTGACATCAGCGAAGACAGCCAAGGCAATCTGTACATTACCGGTGAATTTGAAGGAACGGTTGACTTCAATCCTCCCCAACTCGACACCCTAAGCAGCGCCGGAGCCACCGATGCATTTGTTTTAAAACTCGATCCTAACGGGAGTTTCATTTGGGCCAAACAACTGGGCGGTAGCAATAATGATATTGGCTATGGCTTGCAGGTAAAAAACGGACAGGTATTTCATGCGGGGAGTTTTTACAATACCATTGATCTTAACCCTAACGCGGATACTCTTTTTGCCACGGCCGCAGCTCGCAGAGATATCTACTTACAAGTGCTCGATACCGCGGGTAATTTTGTGCAAGGCTTAAGTTTTGGCAATCTTGCCGATGATGAAGCTTTTGCCGTGGATCACCTCAACGGTCAAACCCTTTTAAGTGGCTACTTTGGGAATACCGTCGATTTCAATCCCCAGCCAAACCAAGAGCAAATCCTGCGCAGCTTTGGCGATCAAGATGGTTTCCTCGTAAAGCTAGGAAATGCCGGTCCCTGCCCCACGGCTTACGATACCATTCACGTCCAAGCTTGCGGGTCTTACACCTGGTTTGGCAGAGTTCTTAATCAAAGTGCTTGGTACCAAGAACAGCTTTTTACCCAAGCGGGCTGCGACTCTATTATCAGTCTCGATTTACAAATTTCACCCCACTTCGATAGTCTGCAAAGCATTTCGGCTTGTAATTCCTACCCTTGGCGGGGAACGGTTTATCATCAAAGTGGCGTTTACTATGACAGCCTACAAAGTCAGGCGGGTTGCGATTCTATTTATCAATTAGACCTAAATCTGAACTTCTCCTTTACCGACACTTTAGCCATTAGTGCTTGCGATAATTATACATGGCGGGGTACAACCTATAACCAAAGTGGTGTTTACTATGACAGCCTACAAAGTCAGGCGAGTTGCGATTCTATCTATCAATTAGATCTAAACTTAAGCTCCACCTTTACCGACACTTTAGCCATTAGTGCTTGCGATAATTATACTTGGCGGGGTACGACCTATAACCAAAGTGGCCTTTATTACGATTCCTTAGTTTCCGCTTTCGCGGGATGCGATTCTATCTATATTCTCGACTTAATTATAAATACAAGTTACTATCAAACGCTCTCCCTACAAAGCTGCGACTCCTTAGTGCTAGCGGGCAATACGTACTATAGTAGCGGGCAATATTTCGATACTCTGCAAAGTACTAGCGGTTGCGATTCAATCTTAGAACTAAACCTGCAAATTGATAGCCTCGACCTAAACGTAGCTACCAATGGTTTTAATGCGGCCGCTCAGCAAACAAATGCTCAATATCAATGGATAAACTGCGACAATGGTGCTATTATTCCCGGTGCGACCCAAGCCATTTTCGATCCGGTAAATTATAATGCGCCCAATGCCTCCTATGCCGTAATTATTAGCCAAGGGAATTGCAGCGATACCAGTGCTTGTATATTTTTACAAAACATTGGTTTAGAAGAAATGCTTAGCTCCCATTTAAATCTTTACCCCAATCCTAGCGATGGGAAAGTCTACCTAGAATGGCCGCACGCTGGGACTTACAAATTAGAATTATACGATGCTGCCGGCGCTTTAATCCGCGCTTGGCCAGTATTAGAAAACAGCACTACTTACGAATTTGAATTACCACAAGCAGCTGGAAGCTATTTCCTTCGCATCCAAAATGCCGCAGGCGATCACTGGCAGAAAACCGTAATTCGTCATTAAAAAATTACATTGAGAACTAAAATCACCTCCATGCATAAAATAACTTTCGCGCTTTTATTTTTCGCCGCCTTCGGGTTAAAGGCCCAGTACAATTGCATGGATACCAAACAGGCCCTCAGCGCCATGAGTAGCCCCAGCATTAATAATAATGCGAAAAGCGACACTTTCGATATTCAGCATTATCAAATCAATCTCGATTTAACGGGCATTGCCAATCAGGTTTTCAAGGCTGATGCTAAGATTTTTTTCAATCCTAAAATTTCGGGCGCCACTAAGCTTAATTTAGATTTACATCTACTGCAAGTAGACTCTATTATTTACATAGATGGGAATGGGCAAGCCAATAGCAACTTTACCTATGCTTACAACGATTCCCTGCTAAGTGTGAATTTTGATCCTTCTGTGAACCTCAGTGCGAGTATAGATTACCTGCACCTCTACTACAGTGGTTATCCGAAAACCGATGCTTCAAACTGGGGAGGTTTTCATGCTGCGCAAGGCTACTATTACAATTTAGGCGTGGGCTTCGCCTCCAACCCACATACTTTTGGGCGCGCCTGGTTTCCTTGCTACGACAACTTTGTAGAGAAATCCAGCTATGCGATTTCGGTAAAAAGTAAAAGTCCCTTAGTGCCCATGCTTATTGGCGATAGCATTTCGCGCGTGCCCCTTGTGGGAGATACGATTTTAAGCAATAGTTATTTAAGCGAAGAAATCCCTACCTATTTAGCCAGTTTTGCCTTAGCTAATTATCAGTTTCTAGAAGATACCGTACAAGGAATTCAGGGCCTTAAATCTATTCTTCTGGCCGCCAAGGCCGCTGATACAGCTAATTTGAAAAGCTCTTTTCAAAACCTAAAAGCAACTTTCCACGCTTTCGAAGATTACTTTGGTGCCTACCGCTGGCCCCGTATTGGTTATGCCGCCACTACCGTGGGAGCCATGGAACACGCCACTAGTATCCACTACCCTATTAGTCTTATAAATGGCAACCTTTCGGGCGAAGATATTATGGCGCATGAATTGGCGCATCATTGGTTTGGCAATCTCATTACCTGCGAAAGCGCCGATGATATGTGGATTAACGAAGGAATGGCTGAGTTTAGCAGCCATCTTTACCAAGAAAAAGTTTACAACCGCGCTCGCTATCTAGAAGTGGTGAGATCAAATGCTTGGGCCGTTTTAAATAATGCACACAAGCAAGATGGCGGAGTTTTCCGTCCGCTTTATGCCATGCCCCACGAATATGTTTATGGTTTTCACACCTATCAAAAAGGCGCGATGGTAGGCCATAATTTACGTCACTATTTAGGCGACAATTTATTCTTTAGCACCCTCGATAGCATTTTTAGTAAACATGCTTATCAGAACCTATCTAGCGCAAGCTTTTTAGCGGAACTACAGGCTATTAGCGGTCAAGCCAAGATAAGTGACTTTGGAACCGATTGGATTTACAATGCCGGCTTCCCGCAATTTTCGGTCAACGACTGGAGCTATTCGGCTAGCAATCAGCAAGTGAATTTTCAATTAAAACAGCGCTTATATGAAGCGCCCGCTTATCATAATAATGTGCCGGTTGATGTAAGCTTCTTTGGCGCGAATGGCCAGATACTGCATCACAACTTTAGTCATAGCGGCGCCTTAAGTTCGCACAACTTTAGTCTCAATTTCTCACCAGTGGCTGTTTTAGCCTCCTACAGTGGTGGCTTGCTCACCGCAACGGGAGTAGATCACTTAAAGATTGCAGCGAGCGGTGCGCAAGGAGCGGCCTATAGCCCGATAACTATTAATTGCGATAATTATGTAGACTCGGGTTCGGTAATTTTAATGCAACATTTGGTAAAGGCGGAAAAGCAGTCGGGCAACGGTTTCGATTTTCGCCTAGCGAGCAAGCGCTATTTTACCATTCAAAAAATAGGCTTAGCCCAATCCACTTTAAAAGGGGAAATTCGATTTGAAGGCAGCAATGGTAAAGCGGAGGAAGCACTTCTCCAAAATGGCAACGATTCGCTTGTACTTTTATTCCGCGCCAAAGGCAGTAAACAATGGAATATCTATCCTTATCAAACCAAGAAAGTCGCCAGCAGTAATTCGCGCATCGGTAGCTTTGAACTAAGCCAAGTGGAGAATGGCGACTATGTTTTCGCCAATACCGCAGAGAGCATTAGCATTATTTCCGAGCCCGCAGCTAAGAAGTACTATGAGTTTTTTCCTAATCCCAGTAAAGGCTTCATTAACATAAAAAATAAGGGCACGGACCCCGATGTTTTTGTACAGATATTTAACCAGCGAGGCAGCCTAGAAATGGTTAAAAGCTTTAGTAAGGAAAATCGTGACAAAATGCAAATTGACCTAGGTTCGCTGAAAGCTGGACAGTATGTAATTAAGATTAATGAGTATAGCTATCAACTTTTGAAGTTGTAGGACTTTTAAAACATAGGCGCCTACTGGCCCTATTGGCATTGGCAAGTTTTAGAAATTAGTAAATTTGATAACTTTATAGAGTGTTTGGGCTTTCAAATTCTCGTTAATTACTTGTTGTCTAAAATAGCATAAAACCCTGTTTTCAAAATTAAAATGTTTCCCAATAAAGAAACCCGTATCTTTGCTTAAACAACCGCATGAATGAGAAAATTATTTAAGGTTGAGTTAATGGACGACGTTGACGAATTTCTTAATGGACTGAATGAGAAGGCGCGTAAGAAAATCATTTATAATATCCGAAAGGCCCAAGTTGTAAATAGTAGTGAACTTTTTAAAAAACTAAACGACAATGTTTGGGAATTCCGAACACTTCACAGTAAAACGTATTACCGACTATTTGCATTTTGGGACAAGACAGACAAATCCGAAACAGTAGTCATCTCAACTCACGGAATCGAAAAGAAAACGGCCAAAACACCGCCACAAGAAATAGCAAGAACGGAGCGGATTATGAAACAATATTTTGACATTAAAAAACAAGGTCATGAATAATAAAGCGATCAAGACTAAAAGTCTGGACGAGATTACCGACAAGTACATTGGCAAAATTGGGACACAAGAAAGGGATGAGTTTGAGAACGAATTACGACTTGACCTAATTGGACAAGCCATTAAACAAGCCCGAAAAGAAAGAAAACTGACCCAAGCTCAACTGGGGGACTTGGTCGGTGTTCAGAAAGCTCAGATTTCTAAGATCGAGAATAATTTGACTGATGCCCGATTCGAAACGATATTGAAAGTTTTTCGAGCACTGAATGCAAAAGTTAACTTTAATGTGGAACTGCTCAACCAGAATATAAATTTGGCAAGCTGATAAAAATACTCCTTATAATTTTGAGCAAGTATAGTAGAGCCTATCCACACAATAGGCTTCTAAAGTTTAATTTAAGGCACTAAATATTATTTTCATCGCCATAAACCCAATACCCTTCGGTGCCTGAATTGACCGCTTTTGACAATTTGAAATGAAACAAATCCTAATCATACTAAGCCTAACCTTCCTTAGTTGTCAGAAAAATGTAAACACTAACTTGGTTAACTTTGAAAAGACGATTTTCGATTTAAGCGAGCCTAAAGATTCACTGCGCTTTGCGGCTTGGCAGAAAACTTATTTACCCAATAAAGCACAGCGAATAGTTGATACCTTATTTTCACAGGACAGCATT
The DNA here is from genome assembly GCA_003045865.1 of Bacteroidota bacterium. Lineage (GTDB taxonomy): Bacteria > Bacteroidota > Bacteroidia > Flavobacteriales > Schleiferiaceae > Croceimicrobium. The sequence goes on from PZPB01000114.1 coordinate 7,618, forward strand.
CCTATCGGCGAACTGTATTATTCTGATGACCAATTTTTAGTCTATGGATACTGTATGGGAGAATTTGGTGGTGCCTTGATGTTTTAAGACAAAGTTTCAAAAGACTCAATTTATTACCTCGCAAGCACTTGTCCCGTGATGATAGAGCAAAGAAATGGTGGCTATTACATTACAGAATCACTTGCTCACGGCAATGGATTTGCAAAAGTTCGGTTTTTAAAATCCCCAAAAGAGTTAGTCCATTTTCATTTGGACAGCCTAGTGTCCGATTGGAGAATCAAAAAATATCCCTACTTAGTCGCTCCTTAAAAACAACACAAACAACTATTATTCAACTATATATGTTAATA